>NZ_JBHSRF010000002.1:0-287026 GCF_042658925.1 Sphaerisporangium aureirubrum | reverse complement strand
CTGGGTGGTGGGGAGGGAGGAGGGGGGTGGGGTCAGTAGGCTTCGGGGGTGGAGTATTTGGGGGTTGAGAAGGCGATCTTGCGGCGGGGTGTGGAGTGGGATATCGATCCGACTCTGGACCGGATCAATATTTTGATGGATCTGCTGGGGCAGCCGCAGCGTTCGTATCCCGTTGTGCACATCACGGGGACGAACGGGAAGTCCAGTACGGCGCGGATGGTCGACACGTTGCTGCGGGAGCGGAATCTGCGGGTGGGGAGGTTCACCAGCCCGCATCTGACGTCGATGCGGGAGCGCATCACCGTGGATGGGAAGCCGCTCAGTGAGGAGCGGTTCGTTCAGGTATATGAGGATGTGCAGCCGTATCTTGAGCTGGTCGACAAGCAGCAGGGCAGGTTGTCGTTCTTCGAGACGTTGACGGCGATGGCGTACGCGGCGTTCGCGGACGCGCCGGTGGACGTGGCGGTGATCGAGGTCGGCATGGGCGGGACGTGGGACTCGACCAACGTGGCCGATGGGACGGTGGCGGTGGTCACGCCGATCTCGCTGGACCACATGTCCTACCTGGGGCCGGACGTCGAGACCATCGCCAGGGAGAAGGCCGGCATCATCAAGCCGGGCGCGACGGCGGTGCTGGCGCAGCAGCCCCTGGCTGCGGCCGAGGTCCTGATGAGGCGGGCCGCCGAGATCGGCGCGACGGTCGCGCGTGAGGGACTCGAGTTCGGCGTGGTGCAGCGCGAGGTCGCCATGGGCGGCCAGATGCTCCGCCTGCAGGGGCTCAAGGGTGTGTACGACGAGGTCTTCCTGCCGCTGTACGGCAACCACCAGGCGGGCAACGCGGTGTGCGCCCTGGCGGCGGTCGAGACCCTCACGGCGGGCGACGACCCTCTGGACGCCGATCTGGTGCGCAACGCGTTCGCGCAGGTGTCCTCGCCGGGACGCCTGGAGGTGGTGCGGCGCGGGCCGACGGTCCTGGTGGACGCCGCGCACAACCCGGGGGCGGCGCAGTCGGTCGTCGAGACGCTGGAGGAGTCGTTCGGGTTCGACCGGCTCATCGGCGTCGTCGCGGTCATGGCGGACAAGGACGTCGCGGGCGTGCTGGAGCTGCTCGAGCCGGTCATGGCGGAGATCGTCGTGACCAGGAACTCCTCACCCCGTTCGATGGAGGTGGACGACCTGGTCTCCCTCGCCGAGGACATATTCGGCGCCGAGAGGGTGCACGCCGCCGCCCGCCTCGACGACGCGATCGACCTGGCGATCGGCCTGACCGAGGACGCCGGCGAGTTCAGCGGCTCAGGAGTGCTGATCACGGGCTCGGTGGTCACCGCGGGCGACGCCCGTACGCTGCTGCGCGCGGAGGCCGAGTGACCCGCCCTCCGCGAGCAGAGCGCGGGGCCGCCGGACGAGTAGCGGTGGAGGAGAACGGATGAGCATCACCGTCACACCGGGGATGCGGAGGTTGTGCGCGAGCGTGCTCGGCATGGAGGCGATCGTGCTCGCGCTGGTGACACCGGTCGCCATAATGGTGAACAATGTCGAACCCATGCTGGCCGTCAGCGTGGGCATCGGGCTCGCGGTGGCGTGCGTGGTGGTCGCGGGGCTGCTCAAGCGGCCGTTCGCGTACATCGCGGGCAGCGTCGTGCAGGTGCTCGCGATCGCCACGGGGTTCTTGGTGTCGATCATGTTCTTCCTCGGCGTGATCTTCGCGGCCCTATGGATTACCGCGATATTCGTCGCACGGCGTGTCGAGGGCGTGACTTAGCGCTAAAGTCGGCCAGTATGGCCGTTCCCCCCGCTCCATCCGTACCGGCGGCTAGGCTCGCCGGGCTCGCCAGGGTCAATCGCCTGCCGTTCGCAGCCGACGTGGTCGTCGGTCTGCTGACCGTCATCGGGCTCCCCCTGGCGATCGTCGCCATTCCCAACACCATCTCCGTGGTGTCCGCGCTGCTGCCCCCGGACATCGCCGGGGTCGGCATCCTGCGGGCGCACGGGCTGGCCCTTCCCGTGATGTTGTGCGCCGTGCCGCTGGCGGGGGCCGTGCTGCGCCGGGTCCGGCCCGGGCCCCTCCTGCTGGCCGGTCTCGCCCTGCTCGCCGTGGCGGACGTCGCGGGCGGTTACGCCGGCTCGACCGTCGAGGTCGGGGTGCTGCGGGTCCTGCACGGCGTGGGGGCCGGGGTGCTCGTGCCCGCGACGTTCGCGGCGGTGTGGGAACGGCCGGGGCCCGCCAGGCGGGTGCTGCTGCCGTTGTGGACGGCCGCGCTGTGCGCGAGCCTGCTCACGGCGCAGGCGCTGGCGTTGTGGCCGCTGGACGACGTGACCTCCTGGCGGGTGACGCTCCAGCCCTACCCACTGCTGACCGGTGTGGCCCTGGCCCTCGCGGCCGTCCATCTCGCGGTCGCGCGCCTCGGGGACGCCGAAGCCGGGGCGCTCGCGCGGGGGGCGGTCACCGAGCGCGGCCATCTGGCGCTGGCCGCCGGGCCGTCCGCCGGGATCGCGGTGCTCGCGGTCGGCACGACCTTCAACTGGCCGTCCGAGCTGATCCTGGTCGCGGCGGCGGTGGCGGTCGTCACGCTGGTCGCGCTGGCGTGCGTGCGGCGGGCCGGGGGGTTCGCCGCCCGGATGGCGGGGTTGGTCATGGTCGCCGTCGGCCTGGTCGTGCTGCCCACCACGGCCCAGATGACCTACGTCGAGCTGGGCGGCCTCGGCGGCCCCGGCCTGTCCGGCCTGTGGGCGCCCTTCGCCCTGGCCACACTGCTCTCCTTCGTCGCCGCCTCGGTCGTCGTCCGCCTGATCGCCCCTCAACGTCCTGACTCTGTGAGCGGGGCCGAGGCGGCGTACGGGAATTCGGGTGTGCAGGCCACCGTCGACCCCGGGCAGGCGGGCACGCCCCTCCTGAGGACGGCCGACGGCGAGCAGAGCGTCACGACATCCCTTGAGCCCGCGGCGTCCCCTGCCGGTTCGGGGGATCTGGACGGCTCGGCGGACCACGCGGGTGCGGGCGGCCTTGTCGGCCGGGAGAAGCATGCCGGCCGGGAGAAGCTCGCCGGCCGGGAGGATCATGCTGGCCGGGAGAAGCATGCCGGCCCGGAGAACCGTGCCGGCCGGGAGAAGCTCGTCGGCCTGGAGGATCGTGCCGGCCGGGAGAAGCTCGCCAGCCTGGAGGATCATGCCGGCCGGGAGAAGCTCGCCAGCCTAGAAGATCGTGCTGGCCGGGAGAAGCTCGCCAGCCTAGAAGATCGTGCTGGCCGGGAGAAGCTCGTCGGCCGGGAAAGGCTTGTCGGCCTGGAGGAGCGGGCCGGGGAGGGGCCGGCGTCGAGGTTCGTGGCCGGGGGGCTGGTGGCGGTGGTGGCGGCGTTGTGCGCGGTACGGCTGCTGGTGCCGTCGGCGACCGGGTTGCCGCTGGTCGTCCCGCTGGTCCTGCTCGCCGTGGGGGCGGCCGTGGCGGTGAGTGCCGCCGTGGTGCTCGCCGGGCCGCACGCCGGGTTGCTGGGCTTGTCGTTGTGCTTCCCCGCGGTGCTCGGCGGCTTCCTGCTGGGCACCGGCATCCAGGTCGGATGGCTGCGGTCGATCAGCGCGTCGGGGAAGGTCACCTCGCAGGCCATGGTGGACGGCTTCGTGGGCGCCCTGCACGTCTGGTCCCTGGTCGCGGGCTTCGTGGTCGTCGCCATCCTGGTGCTCGGCGCGGTCCTGCGCCGCCGGGACCCCGCCTTCCGTCCGCCCCGCTCTCCGCGTCTCGCACCGGTCACCCCGCTCGCGACCGCCGAGGCCCGCGCCGTCAGAGGCGGCGACACCGTCAGCTTCCCGGCCATCACCGGCACCCGCTCCCCCACCCGCATCACCCGCCCCTCCGCCCGCGTCACCGGCCGCGACCACACAGCGGCCGACGACTGACCCAAAGCCCCCTACAGCACCGCCCTGGCCGGTCGTACGACGGCTGGCCCACGAGCGGCTGGAACCACGGCCGACCCACCAATGGCTGGAACGACGGTCGGCCCACGAGTGGCTGGGCCGGTGGGTGGAGTCGTGACTCGGGAGTGGTCGATCCGCGATCGGGAGCGGCCGATGTGGCGGCGGGATCGACGGCCGATCCCGCCGACCGTCCGGCGGCCGTCAGGGATGTGCGTGCTCGTCGTGACGCCCGTCCCGCCTGCCTGCGGGCCGGGCCTCGGAGGGCGGCTCTGGGCAGGGGCGGTGGGGAGGTCGGTGTGGGTGGGAGGCGGGTGCGGGGGGATGGGGTAGGGGGTGGTGGCCGGTAGGCTGCGGGCACGCTTCCCCTTTCGCTGTGGGCCCTGCCGGGCCGGCGAAGAGACTTCTAAGGAGATACCCGTGTCCGAGCGCACGCTTGTCCTGATCAAGCCCGACGGTGTCCGCCGTGGGCTCATCGGTGACGTGATCGCCCGTGTCGAGCGCAAGGGCCTCAAGGTCGTCGCGATGGACCTGCGCACGCTCGACGCCGAGACCGCCAAGGCGCACTACGCCGAGCACGCCGAGAAGCCGTTCTTCGGGGAGCTCGTCTCGTTCATCACGTCCGGGCCGCTGGTGGCGATGGTGCTGGAGGGCCCGCGCGCCATCGAGGCGTTCCGCGCGCTGGCGGGGGCGACCGACCCGGTGAAGTCGGCCCCCGGCACCATCCGCGGCGACCACGCCCTGGAGATCGGCGAGAACATCGTCCACGGCTCCGACTCGCCCGAGTCGGCCGCCCGCGAGGTCAAGATCTTCTTCCCGGACCGTTTCTGATCGTTGGCAGGCCGTCCGGCACGGCCCGCGCCGCTCCCAGGCGCCCGTGCCCCGGACACCGCCCCGGCCCCGGTGCGTTCGAGCACCGGGGCCGTTTGCTGCCCGAGCGCCGCATTCACATCTGGCGATACCATCTGAACAGTCGCGATTCCCCAACCGGGACGGGAAGTGATCCCCCGGTGGAGCAGGGGCGGCGCCCCAGGGCTTGGGGCCGCGGTGGGGCAAGATTTTCCACAGGCTGGTGGCTCGTTGCCCTCGCGAGTGGGTACGTCACGTTACGATTCGAATGCGAATCGTAATCTCTCGCGACTCACCTGAAGGAAGGTTTCCTTCCCCATGGGCAGCAAGCTGGCATTCCTCGGCCGTGACATGGCCGTCGACCTGGGTACGGCCAACACGTTGGTCTACGTGCGCGGGCGCGGCATCGTGCTCAACGAGCCGTCGGTGGTGGCGATCAACACCACCACCGGCAAGATCGTTGCGGTGGGCATCGAGGCCAAGAGGATGATTGGCCGGACGCCCGGGAACATCGTGGCGATCCGTCCTCTGAAGGACGGCGTGATCGCCGACTTCGACGTCACCGAGCGTATGCTGCGCTACTTCATCCAGCGGGTACACAAACGCCGCCACTTCGCCAAACCGCGCATCATCGTCGCCGTGCCGAGCGGCATCACCGGCGTCGAGCAGCGAGCGGTGAAAGAGGCCGGCTACCAGGCGGGGGCGCGCCGGGTGTACATCATCGAGGAGCCGATGGCGGCGGCGATCGGCGCCCGGCTGCCGGTGCACGAGCCCACGGGCAACATGGTGGTCGACATCGGCGGCGGGACCACCGAGGTGGCCATCATCTCGATGGGCGGCATCGTCACCAGCCAGTCCATCCGCGTGGGGGGCGACGAGCTCGACCACGCGATCATGGCCTTCGCCAAGAAGGAATACTCCCTGATGCTCGGGGAGCGCACCGCGGAAGAGATCAAGATCGCGATCGGCTCCGCCTGCCCGACCGGCGACGACTGCCACGCCGAGATCCGCGGGCGCGACCTTGTCACCGGTCTGCCGAAGACCGTGGTCGTCTCGGCGGACGAGATCCGTCGGGCCACCGAGGAGCCGCTCAAGCTCATCATCGACGCGGTCAAGACGACGCTGGACAAATGCCCGCCCGAGCTCTCCGGCGACCTGATGGACCGCGGCGTCGCGCTGACCGGCGGCGGGGCGCTGCTGCGCGGCATGGACGACCGGCTGCGCGAGGAGACGGGCATGCCGATCCACCTGGTGGAGAACGCCCTCGACTCGGTGGCGCTCGGCTCGGGCAAGTGCGTCGAGGAGTTCGAGGTGCTGCAGCAGGTGCTGGTGCCGGAACCGAGACATTGATCGGCGCACCGAGGGAGCAGAGACCACGATGAGGGATACCCGCCGCGTGCGGACGACCCTTGCCTTGTTGCTGGCCGTGTCACTCGTCCTGATCACGATCGACCACCGGCAGCGGGGCGACTCGCTGTTCGAGCCCTTCCGCTCGCTCGGCGCGTCGGCGTTCGGCTGGGCCGAGCAGGCCGGGACGGCGGTCGCGCGCCCGGTGGGCGAATTCTTCACCACCTTCACCTCGGCGCCGGAGGCCAAGCGGCGCATCGCGCGGCTGCGGGCCGAGAACGCCCGGCTGCGCGGCGAGCTGACCTCCCGCGTGCTGGACCGGCGGCGGTCGGCCGAGCTGGCCGGCATGCTCGGGCTGTCCGGGCTCGGGCGCTACCGCGTGGTGGCGGCGCAGGTGATCGCCCGGCGCGGGGCGCCCGGGTTCGAGGACGCCGTCGAGATCGACGCCGGGGCCGGGGACGGCGTGCGGCCCGAGATGACCGTGCTGAACGGCGACGGGCTGGTGGGGCGGGTGGTGCACGCCGGGCCGTCCACCTCGACCGTGGTGCTGCTGACCGACCCGGCGTCGTCGGTCGGGGCGCGGGTGGAGCAGAGCAACAAGGTCGGGCTGGTGACCGGCCTCGGGCTCGCGGCCGAGGGGCGGCTGGTGCGGTTCCGGCTGCTGGACTCGGTGTCGTCGCTGACGGCTGGCAGCCGCATCGTGAGCTTCGGCTCCGAGCGCGGCACGCCGTACGCGCCGGGGTTGCCGATCGGGACGATCGAGCGGGTGGAGCCGACCCCTGGTGAGCTGACCCGGGTGGCCTACGCCAAGCCGTTCGCCGACTTCACCGCCCTGGACGTGGTCGGCGTCGTCGTCCAGGCCCCCGCCCGCGACCCTCGCGACGCCATGCTGCCCCCGGTCCCGCCGCCCGTGAAGAAACCGGCCCGCGCCGAGGCGCCCCCGCGGGCTCCCGCCGCCGGCGTGCCCCCGGCGTCCCCTCCCGCGCGGGACCACGCCGGCGAGCCGTCCACCGCGCCGCGGGACACCCCGCCGGGCCGGGGACGTCCCCGGCCGGTGTCCCCGGACCCGGCCCGTCCTCCCGATCCGGACGAGAGTCCCGGCACCGCGGAGAGACGCGACGGCGGCCAGGGGCGTGACGACGACCGGCAATGAGCGAGCCGAAGGGGAGCTTGGTCCAGTGCGGTGCCCGCGAGCGCTTGGGAGGGGGTGGAGCGGATGAGGGGGGTGCTGGGGGTCCTGCTGGTGCTGGGGGTGATGGTGCTGCAGGTGAGTGTGGTGAACCGGATGGTGTTCCCGGGGGGCGGTGGGCCCGATCTCGTCCTGTTGTGCGTGGTGCTGGTCGCGCTCGGGCGGGGTGCGGTGGGGGGTGCGGTGGTGGGCTTTCTCATCGGGGTGGTGGCTGACGTGCTGCCGCCGTCGGCGCATGTGATGGGGCAGTACGCCCTGGTGTTCTGCCTGGTGGGGTTCGCGGTGGGGCGGGCGGGGGAGCGGGCGCCGGGGACCGCGGCGGTGACGGTGATCGTGGCCCTGATGGTGGCGCCGCTGCTGGCGGCGGGGATCGGCGGGCTGCTCGGGGATCCGCGGGTCGACTGGCCGGCGCCGATGCGGGTGTGGCCGTCGATGGTGATGTACAACCTCGCCATCGCGGCGGCGGGCTTCTGGGTGGTGTCGCGGCGGTCGGGGGACCGGCCGCGGCGGCGGGCCGTGCCCACGGGGGCCTATCCGGTGCGGAGGCGGATGTGAAGCGGGTCCGCGCCAGGCTGGTGGTGCTGCAGTTCCTGGTCGTGACGCTGCTGGTGGTGCTGACCCTGCGGCTGTGGCAGGTGCAGGTGGTGCGCGGCCCCAAGTTCGTCGCGGCGGCCACCGAGACCCGCACCCGGGACGTGATCGTGCCCGCCGTGCGCGGGCCCATCCTCGACTCCCGCGGGCGCCCGCTGGTGCGCAACCGCTCCGCGCTGGTGGTGTCGGTGGACCGCGCCGAGATGGAGCGCATGCGCGACGGCGGCGCCGCCGTGCTGAAGCGTCTCGGCGCGGTGCTCGGCCGCCCGGTCAAGGAGCTGCGCGAGCGCATCCGGCCCTGCGGCCCGCGCGTGACCCGTCCGTGCTGGCCCGGCTCGCTGTACTCCCCGATCCCCATCGACGACAAGGTGACCACCCGGCAGGCGCTGCAGATCCTGGAGCGCCAGGAGGACTTCCCCGGCGTGCTCGCCGAGGTGCAGGCCGTCCGGGAGTATCCCCTCGGCACGGGCGCCTCCCAGACCCTGGGCTATCTCCAGCCGGTCACCGAGGAAGAGCTGAAGAAGCGCTCCACCCTGAAGGCCAACTTCTCCGGCGTCGACCTCGTGGGCAGGGACGGCCTGGAGTACGTCTACGACGAGGAGCTGCGCGGCTCGCCGGGCCTGCGCCGGGTCCAGGTGGACCGCATGGGCAAGGTGCTCGGCATCGAACGCCAGACCTCGCCCGTCCCCGGCGACATCCTGATCACCCACATGGACGCCGGCGTGCAGCGGGTCGTCGACCAGGCGCTGGCCCGCGCGATGAAGAACGCTCCCAAGGCCGACGGCGCCGCGGCGGTCGTGCTCGACGTGAAGACCGGCGGGGTGATCGCCATCGGGAGCATGCCGACGTACGACCCGTCGGTCTGGGCGGGCGGCATCTCCGAGAAGGAGTACCAGCGGCTGCTGTCGCAGAAGGCGGGCCTGCCGCTGATCTCCCGCGCCACGCACGGGCAGTACGCCCCCGGCTCCACCTTCAAGATCACCTCGGTGTCGGCGATGGTCAGGGACGGCTACCCGCTGAAGGGCACCTACGACTGCCCCGGCGTCTTCGACGTCGCGGGCACCGCGTTCCACAACTTCCGCGGCATCGGCCTCGGGCCCATGAACCTCCACACCGCGCTGGTGAAGTCCTGCGACACGATCTTCTACCGGGCGGCGTACGAGATGTGGCGGCGCGACGGCGGCGACAAGCCGGTTCCCCGCCCCAAGGAGCCGATGACCAACACCGCCAAGGCGTTCGGCTTCGGTGGCAGGACCGGCATCGACCTGCCCGGCGAGGTGCCGGGTCGCATCCCCGGCCGTACCTGGAAGAAGGAGCAGTGGAAGGCCACCCGCGACCTCAGCTGCCACCGGGCCAAGACCGGGTACCCCGAGGTCGAGAAGAAGGAGCCGGGCCGCGCCGCGTACCTCAAGCGGCTGGCGAACGAGAACTGCCTGGAGGGCTTCGAGTGGCACGCCGCCGAGGCCGCCAACCTCTCCATCGGCCAGGGCGACGTGCTGGTCACACCCCTGCAGCTGGCCGTCGCCTACGCGGCGCTGGTGGGGGACGGAAAGCTGCGCAGCCCGCGGATCGCCAAGGCCGTCCTCCATCCCGACGGCACGCACGCCGAGGAGGTGAGGGCGCCGGTGGTGGGCAAGCTGCCCATCGACCGGGCGACCCGCGACTACATCCGCGCCGCGCTGAGCGAGGTGACCTCCGACGGCACCGCGGCGGGCGCGTTCGGCGGCTTCCCGATGAACCTCGTCAAGATCGGCGGCAAGACCGGTACGGCCGAGGTCTACGGCAAGGAGGACACCTCCTGGTTCGCGTCGTTCGCCCCGGCGGGAGACCCGCGGTTCGTGGTCGTCGTCACGGTCTCGCAGGGCGGCCAGGGCGCGATGGCCGCCGCCCCGGCGGCCCGCGAGATCTGGGAGGGCATCTACGGCGTCAAGGGCAAGGCGGCGCTGCCCGGCGGCAGGCCCCCCGACCGGCTTCCCGTGATCAGGAAGGACGGGACGGTGGCGCAATGAGCCAGGCTCTCGCCCCGCGCGGCGACTCGTTGATCAGCCGGGCCATGGGCGCCCGCTCGGCGGTGTGGCGGGTGGACGGCGTGCTGCTGGTCGCCGTGCTCGCGTTGTCGGTGATCGGCACCCTGCTGGTGTGGTCGTCCACCCGCACCTGGGCGGCGGGCGCCCCGACCGGCATGGTCAAGAAGCACATCCTTAACCTCCTGATCGGCTGGGCGCTGTGCGGCCTGGCGGCGCTGGCCGACCAGCGCACGCTGCGGGTCTACGCGCCCGCGGTGTACGGCGTGTCGTTGCTCGGCCTGCTCGCGGTGATCACCCCGCTGGGCTCGACGATCAACGGTTCCCACTCGTGGATCCTCCTCGGCGGCGGCTTCGCCGTACAGCCGTCCGAGCTGGCGAAACCGGCGCTGATCCTCATGCTCGGCGCGCTGCTCGCCGAGCCCGCCTCGGGCAGCGACCGCCCGCGCCCGCTGGACCTCCTGCTCGGCATCGCCGCCGCCGCCATCCCGATGGGCCTGGTCATGCTGCAGCCGGACTTCGGCACCACCATGGTCCTCGCCGTGATCACCGGCGCGCTGGTGATATTCGCCGGGCTGCGCAAGCGCTGGATCGTCCTGCTGACCCTGCTGACGCTGGCCGCGGGCTTCGCCGTGTGGCTGTTCGGCCTGCTCAAGCCGTACCAGATCGCCCGGTTCACCGCCTTCGTCGACCCCGCCAACGACCCGCGCGGCGCGGGGTACAACAGCACCCAGGCGCTGATCGCCATCGGCTCGGGGGAGTTGTTCGGCAAGGGCCTGTTCCACGGCGGCCAGACCACCGGGCGGTTCGTGCCGGAGCAGCACACCGACTTCATCTTCACCGTGGTGGGCGAGGAGTTCGGCTTCCTCGGCGCGATCACCGTGGTCGCGCTGCTCGGCGTGGTGCTGCTGCGCGGCCTGCGCATCGCCCGCGGCTGCGAGGACCGCTTCGGCGCGCTGATGGCGGGCGGCGTGGTGTGCTGGTTCGCCTTCCAGACCTATGTGAACGTCGGCATGACCATCGGCATCATGCCGATCACCGGCGTCCCCCTGCCGTTCGTGTCCTACGGCGGCACCGCGACGTTCGCCAACATGATCGCCATAGGCCTGCTCCAGGCCGTCCACATCAGAGAACGGCGCTTCTAGCCGGGGAGAACGCGCTCCGCCGCGGGGCTGCCGGTGCGAGCCGCGCTGAGCAGGAACTACCCTTGGACGCATGACTGCCGAGTCGCTGTTTCCCCGCCTGGAACCGCTGCTGCCTCTGGTGCAGAAGCCGATCCAGTACGTGGGGGGTGAGCTCAACTCGACCGTCAGGGAGTGGGACGGGACAGACGTCCGCTGGGCGTTGATGTACCCCGACGCCTACGAGGTCGGCCTGCCCAACCAAGGCGTGCAGATCCTCTACGAGATCCTGAACGAGCTGCCGCGCACCCTGGCCGAGCGCACCTACGCGGTGTGGCCCGACCTCGAGGCGCTGATGCGCGAGCACGGCGTGCCGCAGTTCACCGTGGACGCGCACCGGCCGGTGCGGGCGTTCGACGTGCTCGGCGTCTCGTTCTCCACCGAGCTCGGCTACACCAACCTGCTGACCGCCCTGGACCTCGCGGGCATCCCGCTGGACGCGGTCGCGCGCGGCGAGGACGACCCGATCGTGCTGGCCGGCGGCCACGCCGCGTTCAACCCCGAGCCCATCGCCGACTTCCTGGACGCCGCGGTGCTCGGCGACGGCGAGCAGATCGCCATCGCCATCTCCGAGGTGATCCGCGAGTGGAAGGGCGAGGGCAGCCCCGGCGGGCGTGACGAGCTGCTGATGCGCCTCGCCGCCACCGGCGGCGTGTACGTGCCCAAGTTCTACGACGTCGAGTACCACCCCGACGGCCGCATCGCCCGGGTGGCGCCCAACCGGCCGGGCGTGCCGTGGCGGGTGGCCAAGCACACCGTCATGGACCTCGACGAGTGGCCCTACCCCAAGAAGCCGCTGGTGCCGCTGGCCGAGACGGTCCACGAGCGCTTCAGCGTCGAGATCTTCCGCGGCTGCACCCGCGGCTGCCGGTTCTGCCAGGCGGGCATGATCACCCGCCCGGTGCGCGAGCGGTCGATCACCACGATCGGCGACATGGTCGAGGCGGGGGTGCGCGAGTCCGGCTTCAACGAGGTCGGCCTGCTGTCGCTGTCCAGCGCCGACCACTCCGAGATCGCCGAGGTCACCAAGGGCCTGGCCGACCGGTACGAGGGCACCAACACCAGCCTGTCGCTGCCGTCGACCCGGGTGGACGCGTTCAACATCGACCTCGCCAACGAGCTGTCGCGCAACGGCCGCCGTTCCGGGCTGACGTTCGCGCCCGAGGGCGGTTCGGAGCGTATGCGCAAGGTGATCAACAAGATGGTCAGCGAGGAAGACCTCATCCGCACCGTCACCGCGGCCTACGGCCAGGGGTGGCGCCAGGTGAAGCTCTACTTCATGTGCGGGCTGCCCACCGAGACCGACGAGGACGTCCTCGGCATCGCCGACCTCGCCAAGAAGGTCATCAAGGCGGGCCGCGAGGCCACCGGCTCGCGCGACGTGCGCTGCACGGTGTCCATCGGCGGGTTCGTGCCGAAGCCGCACACCCCGTTCCAGTGGGCCGCCCAGTGCGACCACGAGACGGTCGACGCCCGGCTGGCCAAGCTCAGGCACGCCCTGCGCTCGGACAAGGAGTTCGGCAAGGCCATCGGCTACCGCTACCACGACGGCAAGCCGTCCATCGTGGAGGGCCTGCTGTCCCGGGGCGACCGCCGGGTCGGCGCGGTGATCAGGGCCGTGTGGGCGGACGGCGGCCGGTTCGACGGGTGGAGCGAGCACTTCTCCTACGACCGCTGGATGTCCTGCGCCGAGCAGGCGCTGGCCGATCACCCGGTGGACGTCGACTGGTACACCGTCCGCGAGCGCGACGAGGTCGAGGTGCTCCCCTGGGATCACCTGGACGCCGGGCTGGACCGCGAGTGGCTCTGGCAGGACTGGCGGGATGCGACCTCGGAGACCGAGGTCGAGGACTGCCGCTGGACTCCTTGCTACGACTGCGGCGTCTGCCCCACGATGGGGACCGAGATCCAGATCGGCCCGACCGGCCGGAAGCTGCTGCCCCTGACCGTGGTCTGACGCCACGTCGGGAAGCGTGCACCGCCTGTCATCGTTGAATGCCGTAGAGCCGTCCTCTCGGGTGACCCGGATCCGCCGCTTCGGCGCACCGCCGGGTCGCCGAAGCACCCCTATGCTGAGTAGGACGTCGAGGGACGGCGGCCGGCACGACGAGAAAGGATGAATTAGCTGAAGAACCCTGTACCTGATGGGCCCCCGCCCGCGCCGGTGGTGCAGCGCCTCCGGGTGCGTTACGCCAAGCGCGGCAGGCTGCGGTTCACCAGTCACCGAGACATCTCGCGCGCCATCGAGCGCGCGGTGCGCCGAGCCGGCATCCCCGTCGGCTTCAGCGCGGGGTTCACACCCCATCCGAAGATCTCATACGCGGGCGCCGCCCCCACCGGTGTGGCCAGCGAAGCGGAATATCTGGAGATCGGCCTCGTGTCGGCCTGCGTACCCGACCGCGTCCGCGCCGATCTGGACTCCTCCCTGCCCCCCGGCCTCGACGTGCTCGACGTCGTCGAGGCGCACGCCGGCAGCCTGGCCGAGCGGCTGGAGTTCTCGGTCTGGGAGGTGCGCATCCCCGGTGTCCCGGCGGCGGACGCCGCGGCGGCGGTGGAGACCTTCCTCGGCCGTGAACGGGTCGAGGTGGAGCGCCTGACCAAGAAGGGCATGCGCCGCTTCGACGCGCGAGAGGCCGTCGTCACGTTGACGGCCGCCGGCGGAGACGATGGAACAGCAGTCACGGCGGGCGGGGAGCCCGGGCCGCCGTGTGCGATACTTCGTATGGTCGTACGGCAGATGACGCCCGCCGTCCGGCCCGACGACGTGCTCACGGGTCTGCGTCTTGTGGCAGGGTTCGCGCCGCCGTCACCCCCAGAGGTGACCAGGCTGGCGCAGGGCCCGCTCGACGCGCGCACCGGTGGGACCGCCGACCCGCTCGACCTGGACCGCGACGTTCGCGGCGGCGAGACGGGGCCGGCTGTGCGGCACGTCGATGACCACCTATAGGACTTGGCGCCGGACCCCGCGAGGCGGCCTGGCGTACAGCAAAGAGACGAGAGCTCTCGCGCGGCGCGGTGACGCGCCCGGGAGCTGACGGGAGAACGCCCGCATGCTCGACAACGAGCCCATCGTCGGGGCCGCAGGCCTTGACGGGGATACAACCACACAGCAGGAGACCAAGACTCCGGTCCGGCGCCGCCGGGCCGCGAGCCGCCCGGCCGGCCCTCCGCCGGAGGAGGCCGAGCGCGCCGCAGGCCTGCTGACCGGCCCAGGCCCGGTCACCGAGACCACCGTCCCCGCGGGGGACACGGCAGGCGGGGAACCCGCCCGTCCCGCCGCGCAGGGGAGCGCCACCGGCGGGGAGACCGCCGTGGACGCCGCCGCGCCGGCCGCCGAGGGGGCGGCCGAGGCCCCCGCGCCCGCCAAGCGGGTCACGAGGCGCCGTGCCACGCCCAAGGACGGCGACGCCCCCGCCCCGGTCCGCCGCTCGCGTGCCAAGAAGGCCGCCGCGGACGCCGAGCCGGACACCGCGCCGCAGCCCGTCCCGGCCGCGGAGGCCGAGCCGGTCCAGCAGGCCCCCGAGGTCGCGCGGACCGAGCCGGTCGTCCAGGCCGAGGCGGTCCCCGCGGAGGAGGCCGCGCCGGCGGCACCGGCGAAGCGGCGGCGCAGCAGGAAGGCGGCCGAGGTCCCCGGGACCCCGGCGGCCACCGCGGAACGCTCCAGCACCACGAGCACCCCCGACGCCACGAGCACCACGGGTTCCGGCGTCGCCGGCGACATCCTCGACGAGGTTCCCGGCGACGAGATCGCCGAGGTGCTGCCTGCCGAGGAGCCGCTGGACGACGAGCCCGCCGGCGAGGACGTCATCGAGGAGCCCCGCGCCGGGCGGGAGTCGCGCCGGGGCGGCCGGCCGCTGTTCGCCGACCCGTTCGGCCTGTCCGCGCCGACCGACCAGACCGCGTCCCCGGCCGTCTCCTTCCAGGCGCCCGCCGCGGTGTTCCAGCCGGTCTTCCAGGCCCCCGAGCCGCGTGCCGCCGTGCCGCCGGTCGCCCCGCCGCAGCCCCGCCGCGCCGAGGAGCCCGTCGAGGAGCCCGCCGAGGACGAGGAGCTCACCGACGAGGCGGCCGAGGACGCCGAGGCGGCGGCCGAGGACGACGACCAGGACGACGCGAGCGGCCGTCGCCGCCGCCGTCGCCGGGGCGGCCGGGGCCGGGGCAAGACCCGGGACGAGGCCGACGGCGACGAGAACGGCGACGAGCCGCAGGCCGCCGAGGACGCCAAGGCCGACGACGACGCGCAGGGCGACGCCGACCTCGACGACGAGGACGGCGGCTCCTCGCGCCGTCGCCGCAGGCGGCGCCGCCGCGGCGGCGAGGACGCCGAGACCCACACCGACGACCCGCCCAACACGGTGGTGCGCATCCGCGCCCCGCGCGCCGGGCGCTCCACCTCGGTGGACGAGGTGCAGGGCTTCCGCGGCTCTACCCGCCTGGAGGCCAAGAAGCAGCGCCGCCGCGAGGGCCGCGAGCAGGGCCGCCGCCGCCCGCCGGTGATCACCGAGTCCGAGTTCCTGGCCCGCCGCGAGTCGGTGGAGCGGGTCATGGTGGTCCGCCGCCAGGCCGGCCGCACCCAGATCGCGGTGATGGAGGACGGCGTGCTCGTCGAGCACTACGTCGACCGCGAGTCCAGCCAGTCCTACGTCGGCAACGTCTACCTCGGCAAGGTGCAGAACGTCCTGCCGTCGATGGAGGCCGCCTTCATCGACGTCGGCAAGGGCCGCAACGCCGTGCTGTACGCCGGTGAGGTCAACTTCGACACCGCCGGGATGGAGGGCCAGCCCAAGCGCATCGAGGCGGCGCTCAGGTCCGGCCAGTCGGTGCTGGTGCAGGTCACCAAGGACCCCATGGGTCACAAGGGCGCCCGGCTGACCAGCCAGATCAGCCTGCCCGGCCGCTACCTCGTGTACGTGCCGGACGGCTCGATGACCGGCATCAGCCGCAAGCTGCCCGACAAGGAGCGCAGCAGGCTCAAGGCCATCCTGAAGAAGGTGATGCCGGAGAACGCCGGCGTCATCGTGCGCACCGCCGCGGAGGGCGCCTCGGAGGACGAGCTCAGCCGCGACGTGTCCCGCCTGTCGGCGCAGTGGGAGAACATCCAGCGCAAGGCCAAGTCGGCCAGCCCGCCCGAGCTGCTGTACTCCGAGCCGGACCTGACCATCCGGGTGGTGCGCGACGTCTTCAACGAGGACTTCGCCTCGCTGGTGGTCTCCGGCGACGAGGCGTGGGGCACGGTCGACGAGTACGTCCGCTACGTCGCCCCGCACCTGGCCGACCGGCTCACCAAGTGGGAGGACGGCGACGTCTTCGCGGCGTACCGCATCGACGAGCAGATCGCCAAGGCGATGGAGCGCAAGGTGTGGCTGCCGAGCGGCGGCTCCCTGGTGATCGACCGCACCGAGGCGATGACCGTGGTGGATGTCAACACCGGCAAGTTCACCGGCCAGGGCGGCAACCTCGAGGAGACGGTCACCAAGAACAACCTGGAGGCGGCCGAAGAGATCGTCCGCCAGCTCCGGTTGCGCGACATCGGCGGCATCATCGTCGTCGACTTCATCGACATGGTGCTGGAGAGCAACCGCGACCTGGTGCTGCGCCGCATGCTGGAGTGCCTGGCCCGCGACCGGACCAAGCACCAGGTCGCCGAGGTGACCTCGCTCGGCCTGGTGCAGATGACGCGCAAGCGCGTCGGCCAGGGGCTGCTGGAGGCGTTCTCCACGCCGTGCGACTGCTGCAACGGGCGCGGGCTGATCGTCTCTTCCGAGCCGGTCGAGTCCAAGCCGGAGCCGAGGGGCACCCAGGGCAAGATGGCGGTCGAGAAGGCCGTCGCCGAGAAGCTCGAGAAGGCCGCCGAGCGCATCAAGGACGGCGTCGCGGCGGTCGCCGCGAACGGCGAGGCGGTGCGGGATAGCGTGACTGACGCACTGGCAGGCGCCCCTGAGGAGGCCGCTGCGCCCGTGCGGGCCAGGAGGCGGTCCCGGAAGGCCACCCGGCCCGCCGGGCCGGCCGAGTAACGCCTGGGCGCGCCTCGGCGTTCGGTTCGACCAGGAGTCCCGGGATCCGGTATCCTAGTCAACCGGTGCGTCTGAGGCGCGCCTGGCTTCGCGCGCCTAGCCCGGTTCGCCGGTCGATCAATCGACGAAGATCCGGATGCGAGTGGCGCGGCGTCTTAGGAGCAATCAGCCAGAAGAAGGGTTCCGCGGTGTACGCGATCGTTCGTTGCGGCGGCAGGCAGCAGAAGGTCTCCGTCGGTGACGTCCTCGAGGTGGACAAGGTCGCCGGTGAGGTCGGCTCCACGGTGCAGCTGGCGCCGGTGCTCGTCGTCAACGACGGCGATGTGACCACCGATGCCGCCACGCTTGGCCGGTTCGAGGTGACCGCCGAGATCCTCGGCGAGACCAAGGGTCCCAAGATCCGCATTCTCAAGTACAAGAACAAGACCGGTTACAAGAAGCGCCAGGGTCACCGCCAGCGGTACACCCAGGTGAAGGTGACCGGCATCAACCCCGGGAAGTAGTGGTAGGGAACCATGGCACACAAGAAGGGCGCCTCCTCCACCCGGAACGGCCGTGACTCCAACGCCCAGCGGCTCGGTGTCAAGCGTTTCGGTGGTCAGCTCGTGAACGCCGGCGAGATCATCGTCCGTCAGCGCGGCACCCACTTCCACCCCGGTGACAACGTGGGGCGCGGTGGCGACGACACGCTGTTCGCGCTCGTCGCGGGGCACGTCCAGTTCGGCAACAAGCGCGGCCGGCGGGCCGTGAGCATCGTCCCGGCCGCGGAGTAGATCCGCCGGCGGGACACAGGACGAGCGAAAGGGCCGATGGCCGCGGGGACGCGGCGGGCCCGGTAGATCGTGGATGAGGCGGATCGACCTGTCGATCCGCCTCATCGTCGTGATGGGGCCTTTCCGGCCCCGGCGAAGGAGAGTGGCGCGTGGCGGAGTTCGTGGACCAGGTGGTCCTGTACGTGAAGGCCGGTGACGGCGGGCACGGCTGCGCGTCCATTCATCGCGAGAAGTTCAAGCCGCTCGGCGGCCCGGACGGCGGCAACGGCGGGCGTGGCGGCGACGTGATCCTTGAGGTCGACCCCAGCACCTCCACCCTGCTGGACTACCACCACCGGCCGCACCGCAAGGCCGTCAGCGGCAAGCAGGGCATGGGCGCCAACCGTGACGGCGCCAACGGCCCGGACGTCGTGCTCAAGGTGCCGAACGGCACGGTGGTGAAGGACGCCAAGACCGGCGAGGTCCTGGTCGACCTGGTCGGCGCGGGCACCCGGTACGTCGCGGCGCAGGGCGGCCACGGCGGCCTCGGCAACGCGGCCCTGGCCTCCCAGAAGCGCAAGGCCCCCGGCTTCGCCCTGCTCGGCGAGCCAGGTGACGAGGCCGACGTCGTGCTGGAGCTCAAGACCGTCGCCGACGTGGCGCTGGTCGGCTTCCCCAACGCCGGCAAATCCTCGCTGATCGCCGCGCTCAGCGCCGCCCGCCCCAAGATCGCCGACTACCCGTTCACCACGCTGGTGCCGAACCTCGGGGTGGTCACCGCGGGTGAGACGATCTTCACCGTCGCCGACGTGCCGGGGCTGATCCCGGGCGCGTCCGAGGGCCGGGGGCTCGGCCACGAGTTCCTGCGCCACGTGGAGCGCTGCTCGACCATCGTGCACGTGCTGGACTGCGCGACCATCGAGCCCGGCCGCGACCCGGTGACCGACGTCGCGGTGATCGAGGCCGAGCTGGCGGCGTACGGCGAGCTGGAGAACCGTCCGCGCCTGGTCGTGCTGAACAAGGCCGACGTTCCCGAGGCGCGCGAGCTGGCCGAGCTGGTCCGGCCGATGCTGGAGGAGCAGGGCCTGCGGGTCTTCGTGATCTCGGCGGCCACCCACGAGGGGCTGCGCGAGCTGTCGTTCGCGATGGCCGAGATGGTCAGCGCCGACCGCGCCGAGCGGCCGGTCGAGGAGCCGACCCGGCTGGTCATCCGGCCCAAGCAGCTCGGCGACGCCGGGTTCACGGTGCGGAAGGTCAACGAGAACTCCTACCAGGTGACCGGCGAGAAGCCCGAGCGCTGGATCCGGCAGACCGACTTCACCAACGACGAGGCGGTTGGCTACCTCGCCGACCGCCTGGACCGGCTGGGCATCGAGAAGGCGCTGGCCGAGGCCGGCGCCACCGACGGCGCCGAGGTGATCATCGGGCCGATGGAGGGCGGGTACGTCTTCGACTGGCGCGCCTCCCTCGAATCCGGGGTGGCCCAGGGCCCCCGCGGCTCCGACGACCGCCTTGGCTGACGCCGGGGCGCCCTTACGCGAAAGGTGACGAACGTGGAGAACGCCGGCCGGGGACGGGTGGCCGCCGCCGCGCGCCTGGTGGTCAAGATCGGCTCGTCGTCGCTGACCACGCCGAGCGGCACCATCGACAGCGACCGGGTGGACGCACTGGTGGACGTGCTCGCGGCCCGTGCGGGCACCGGCACGCAGCTGGTGCTCGTCTCCTCCGGTGCCATCGCGGCCGGCCTCGGCCCGCTCGGCCTGAGCGCCCGCCCGCGCGACCTCGCCACCCAGCAGGCCGCGGCCTCGGTGGGGCAGGGCGTGCTGGTGGCCCGTTACACCTCGTCCTTCGCCCGGTTCGGCCTGCGGGTGGGCCAGGTGCTGCTCACCGCGGACGACATGATGCGCCGCTCGCACCACCGCAACGCCCAGCGCACCCTGATCCGGCTGCTGGAGCTCGGCATCATGCCGGTGGTCAACGAGAACGACACGGTGGCCACCGACGAGATCCGTTTCGGCGACAACGACCGCCTGGCCGCGCTGGTGGCCCACCTGATCCACGCCGACGCGCTGGTGCTGCTGTCGGACGTGGACGCCCTGTACGACGGCGACCCGCGCCGTCCCGGCGGGGCCCGGCGCATCGAGCGGGTGCACGGCCCGGCGGACCTCGCGGGCGTCGAGCTCGGCCGTTCGGGCCGGGTCGGCACCGGCGGCATGATCACCAAGGTGGAGGCCGCCCGGATCGCCACCGGCGCGGGGGTGCCCGTGGTGCTCACCGCGGCGGCCCACGCCGCCCAGGCGCTCGCCGGGCAGGACGTCGGCACCTACTTCCACGCGGACGCCCGCCACCCCGGCACGCGCCTGCTGTGGCTGGCGCACGCCACCACGGGGCGGGGCCGCCTGCACCTGGACGAGGGCGCGGTGGAGGCCGTCGTGGGGCGCCGCATGTCGCTGCTGCCCGCCGGGGTCACCCTGGTCGAGGGCGACTTCACCGCCGGCGACCCCGTGGACCTCTACAGCCCGCTCGGCACGCCGGTGGCCAGGGGGCTGGTGAACTTCGACGCCGCCGAGATCCCCGAGCTGCTCGGCCGCTCCACCCGGGAGCTGGCCGCCGCGCTCGGCCCCGAGTACGAACGCGAACTGATCCACCGCGACGACATGGTCATACTGGAGCCCACCACCGAGAGCAGGAGCATGCGGCATGTCTGACTCCGAGGACTTTCTGAAGATCGCCAACGCCGGGCGGTCCGCCGCGGCGGGGCTGGCACCGCTGCCGCGCGCCGCCAAGGACACCGCGCTGTACGCCGTCGCCGACGCCCTGGTGGAGCGCGCCGCCGAGATCGTCGAGGCCAACGCCAGGGACGTCGAGGCGGCCCGGCAGGGCGGCACCCCCGAGACCATGATCGACCGCCTGCGCCTGGACGTCCCCCGGATCGAGTCGATCGCCCGCGCGGTCCGCGAGGTCGCCGAGCTGCCCGACCCGGTGGGCGAGGTGGTGCGGGGCAGCACGCTGCCGAACGGCCTGGAGCTGCGGCAGCTGCGCGTCCCGCTCGGTGTGGTCGGCATCATCTACGAGGGGCGGCCCAACGTCACGGTGGACGCCGCGGCGCTGTGCCTGAAGAGCGGGAACGCCGTGCTGCTGCGCGGCTCGTCCTCGGCGTACGAGTCCAACACGGTGCTGGTGCGGGTGATGCAGGAGGCGCTGGCGGGCACCGAGGTGCCGGCGGAGGCCGTGCAGCTGGTGCCGGGCACCACGCGCGACTCGGTCAAGCACCTGATGCGGGCCCGGGGCCTGGTCGACGTGCTGATCCCGCGCGGCGGCGCCTCCCTGATCAACTCGGTGGTCGAGGAGTCGACGGTGCCGGTGATCGAGACCGGCGTCGGCAACTGCCACGTCTACGTCGACGCGCACGCCGACCTGGAGCTGGCCCTGGAGATCCTGGTGAACGCCAAGGTCCAGCGCCCCTCGGTGTGCAACTCCGCCGAGACGTTCCTGGTGCACGCGGCGGTGGCCGACGAGTTCGTCCCGATGGCGCTGGCCCGGCTCGCCCGCGAGGGCGTCACGGTGCACGGCGACGAGCGGGTCGCGGCGTACAGCGGGGAGGGCTCTGGCGGCGCGCCCGGCGCGGGCGTCTCGGTGGTGGCCGCCACCAAGGAGGACTTCCGCCAGGAATACCTCTCGCTGGACATCGCCGCGGCCGTGGTCGGCTCGCTGGAGGAGGCGGTGGAGCACATCCGCCGCTACGGCTCGGGGCACACCGACGCCATCGTCACCCGCTCGCAGAAGGCGGCCCGGCGGTTCGTGTCGCTGGTCGACTCGGCGGCGGTCGCGGTGAACGCCTCCACGCGCTTCACCGACGGCGGGGAGTTCGGCTTCGGCGCCGAGATCGGCATCTCCACCCAGAAGCTGCACGCCCGGGGGCCGATGGGCCTGCCCGAGCTGACCTCCACCAAGTGGGTCTACACCGGGGAGGGCCACATGCGCACCTCCACCGGCACGGTGATCGCCACCGGTTCGGGCGACATGGGCTGACCGGTCCCGCCGCCCGGCGCCGCGCTCAGGCGGCACCGGGCGAAATGGGCGGCGATCCGACGTGCGGGGACAAGCCGTGCGAAACCCTACGGCGCGTCGCCGAGGTTCCCGGACCGATCGGCGCTATGGTGGCGACTTCTATGGGTGGACGGCGAGTGGGCGGGCTCGGGAAGGCCGGCCCGTACACCATGGTGGAGCGCCTCGGCCGCGGTGGCATGGGCGAGGTGTACCTCGCCGTCAGCCGGCGCGGGGTGAAGGTCGCCGTCAAGCTGCTGCGCGAGGCGATCGGGGACGACCCCGAGGCGCGATTACGGCTGGAGCGCGAGGTGAAGGCGCTGCGGCGGGTCGAGAGCCCGTACGTCGCCCGGGTGCTGGACGCCGAGCTGTCCGGAGACCGCCCTTATCTCGTGATGGAGTACGTCGAGGGCGAGACGTTGCTGGACGCCGTCCGGCGCGGCGGGCCGCTGGCCAGCGGCGTGCTGATCGAGCTGGCCCAGGGGCTGGCCACCGCGATCGCGATCATCCACGCGGCCGGGGTGGTGCACCGGGACGTGAAGCCGGCCAACGTCGTGCTCGGCCCGGACGGCCCCGTGCTGATCGACTTCGGCATCGCCCAGGTCGCCGACGCCACCCGGCTCACCATGACCGGCACGTTCCTCGGCACGCCCGGCTACTCGGCGCCCGAGGTGTTCGCCGAGGAGGAGGTCGCCGAGCCGTCCGACGTGCATTCCTGGGCGGCCACGGTGGCGTTCGCGGCCACCGGGCGGCCCACGTTCGGCCGGGGCACCGTCGAGGCGCAGATGTACGCCGTGCTGAACGGCCGCGCGGACCTCGCCGGGGTGCCGGGGGCGCTGCTGCCGCTGGTGCGCGCGGCGCTGCACCGCGAGCCGGACAAGCGCCCCACCGCCGCCCTGCTGTCCGACCGCCTGTCCCGCCTGGCCCGCGCCACCGCGAACCCCCTGTCGGCCCCGGTGGCCCCGCGCCGCCGGATGCGTGCCGACTCCGCCGACACCCCGGCCAAGCCGGAGACACCGGCCCGCCGGTCCTCCCGCGCCGAGGACGCCCAGGCCAAGGCGGAGCCCTCCGCACGCCGGGGACGCGCCGAGGAGGCCAGGGCCGAGCCCGCCGCGCGCCGCGGCCGCGCGGACGACGCCCAGGTCAAGGCGGAGCCCGCCTCCCGCCGGGGGCGCGGTGACGACACCCAGGCCCGCGACGAGGCCCCGGCGGCGCAGGGGCGGGCCGCGGCGCGGGACGTACGGCCGCGGCGGGCAAGGGAAGGGACGGCGGAGAAGAAGTCCGTCCTCGCCGCCGAGGGGGCGCACGCCGGGATGGCGGCGCCGCCGGGGAGCGCGGTGCTGATCGCGCTGGCCATGCTGGCGGTGCCGTGCGTCGTGGTGTCGGTCATCTGGCCGCCCGCGACGTTCGCGATCACCGCGGCGTTCTGCGTGCTGGCCCGCGCCTGGTGGAGCGGCCACTGGCTTGTACGAAAACGCAGGTCCGCACGGGTGCGCGGCACGCTGCGCCTGGTGTCGTTCCCGCTGGCGCTGACCGGGTCGGCGCTCAGCGCCGTGGTCTGGCCCGGCCTGCCCGCGGCCGCCATCGCCGCCTCGGCCTTCTGGGTGACGGCGGGCGGCCAGGTGGACGAGGGCTGGTGGGGGCAGGCCGGGCCGATGACCGTGGCGGGCGTCGTGTTCGGCGTCGTCTGCGGCGGCGTCGTCGGCCGGGAGGTGGAGCGGGTCGGCGGCCACGTGCCCGACCTGCGCCGCGAGGGCCTGCGGGCGCTGTCGGTGCTCGGCGGCTTCGTCGCCCTGTGCGCCGCCGCCGTACGGGTGCTGGCCTGGGTCATCCCGCACGCCCTGTGAGCCGGCGCAGGGGCGTCCCGCACGTGCGGTGAGCGGGGTGCCGCGAGGACGGCGACCGTCCCGCCGGAGCGGTCACGACGGGACGATGGGAGGCGGGGCCGTCAGCCGTCCCGGCGGGCGAAGCGGTTGAAGATCCGCTCTCCGGCGTTCACGGCGCCCTCGGCGACGTCGCGCAGCACACCGATGAAGGGGTCCTGCGACTGGGCCCACGACTCGCGGTACGAGCGGGCCGCGGCCTTGATCTCCTCGGACAGCTTGGCGTCGCCGTCGTCCTCGCGGCGGGGGTAGTTCCCGGCCAGGATCCCCTCGTACTCGCCGGTCCGGCGCCAGCGGTCGAGCTCGGCGACCCTGATCACCGCGAACGGGTGGGTGCTGCCCAGCAGGTTGAGGACCTTCAGCAGGCCGTCGCGCACGTCGCCCGCCGTGTCGTACTCGCGGGCCTGGTCGAGGAACGCCTCGATGTTCATCTCGTGCAGCCGCGAGCCGCCGGCCAGCTTCATCAGGGCCCGCATGCCCGCGTCGGGGTCCTGCCCGCACAGCAGGCCGCCGCGGTCGGCCGACAGCTCGGCCTTGCGGTGCCACTCCTCCAGCGCGGTGACGATCACCCGCAGGCCGATGTACCCGAGCGGGATCCAGGCCACCCGGGTGGCGAGCCGGGTCAGGATGGCGAGCATCGTGCCGTACACGGCGTGCCCGGACAGGATGTGGGCCGTCTCGTGGCCGACGACGAAACGCAGCTCCTCGTCGTCCATGAGGTCGAGCAGGCCGGTGTTGATCACGATGAACGGGTCGTCGAACCCGACCGCCATGGCGTTCGGCTGGGGATCCTGCTGGACGTAGATCTCCGGGATGCGGTGGAGGTCGAGCAGGTAGGCGCTGTCGCGGCCCATGTCGTAGAGGGCGCGGAACTGGGTCTCGCTGGCCCGTACCGACGAGCCGAGGAACATCAGCCGCAGCCGCCGCTCGCTGAACAGGCCCGACATGCGCTTGAGCACCGAGTCGAAGCCCGAAAGGGAGCGCATCGCGACCAGGGCGGACCGGTCGGCAGGATGCTCGTACGCCCGGGAGCTGATGCCGGGTAGCTGGACACGGTTGCGGTCCGGGGTGGTGGTGGTCATGGTCGGCATGCTACGTCGGGGCCGATGCCCGCGCGCGGCGTTGTGCCCGACGCGCGCGCGGTCCGCCGCCGGGGGGCGGCCGTCCGCCGCCGGCGGCGCTCAGGCTAGGGTCCGTCGCATGAGGAATGGGGCCCGGACCAGGAAGCTCGGCGTGATGGGCGGGACCTTCGACCCGATCCACCACGGCCACCTGGTGGCGGCGAGCGAGGTGGCGCACCACTTCGGCCTCGACGAGGTGGTGTTCGTGCCGACCGGCCGGCCCTGGCAGAAGGCGGACAAGATCGTCTCGGCGGCGGAGGACCGCTACCTGATGACGGTGATCGCCACCGCGTCCAACCCGCGGTTCGCGGTGAGCCGCATCGACATCGACCGCCCCGGCCCCACGTTCACCATCGACACGCTGCGTGACATCGCCGCCATGTACGAGCCGGATCTGGAACTGTTCTTCATCACCGGAGCCGACGCGCTCGCGCAGATTTTGAGCTGGCGTGACGTGGACGAGCTTTTCACCATGGCGCATTTCGTAGGCTGTACCCGTCCGGGTCATGTCCTGCAGGATCCGGGCCTCCCGAAGGGGAAGGTCAGCCTTGTCGAGATTCCGGCGCTCGCGATCTCGTCGTCGGAGTGCCGTCAGCGGGTGGCCGCGGGGGAACCTATCTGGTATCTCGTTCCCGACGGGATCGTGCAGTACATCAACAAGCGAGGGCTTTACCGGGCATCCTGATAATGGGAAGTGCTGGACCTCGTATCCCTCACCGGAGGAACGACCCATATCTATGACAGCATCGGACAAATCCCTCCAGCTCGTGAGAGTCGCCGCCGAGGCCGCGGCCGACAAGCTGGCGGAGGACATCATCGCCTACGACGTCAGCGACCAGCTCGTCATCACCGACGCCTTCCTGCTCTGCTCGGCCTCCAACGACCGCCAGGTCCGTGCGATCGTGGACGAGATCGAGGAGCGCCTGCGCATCGAGGCGCACGCCAAGCCGGTGCGCCGCGAGGGCGAGCGCGAGGGGCGCTGGGTGCTCCTCGACTACCTGGACATCGTGGTGCACGTGCAGCACGAGGAGGACCGCACCTTCTACGCCCTGGAGCGGCTGTGGAAGGACTGCCCGGCCATCTCGCTCCCGGACAGCGTCGCGCACGTCCAGGCGCAGCGGCGCCGCGGGGCCGCAAGTGAGTGACGCGCGGCGCGGCGAGCGCCGCATCGTCTTCTGGCGGCACGGGCAGACCCTGTGGAACGTCGAGCAGCGGTTCCAGGGGCACACCGACATCCCGCTGGACGAGACCGGCATCGCGCAGGCCACGCGGGCGGCGTCGCTCCTGGCGTCGCTGCGGCCCTCCATGATCGTGTCCTCCCACCTGCGGCGGGCCCACGGCACGGCGGGCAGGCTCGCCGCGCTCACCGGGCTCGAGGTCCTGGTCGACAAGGACCTCCGCGAGCGCGGCGGCGGCGAGTGGGAGGGCCTGACCCGGGCCGAGATCCGCGCGGGCTGGCCCAAGGAGTTCGCCGAGTGGGAGGCACCCGGCGGCGAGGCCGTCACCGGCGTCGCCGACCGGGTGGCGGCGGCGGCGCTGCGCTGGGCCGACCGCCTCACCGGCGACGGCCCCATGGTGATCGCATCGCACGGCGCCGCCATCCGTCTCGGCGTGGCCCGCCTGCTCGGCCTCCCCGAGGAGCTGTGGCCGGCCCTCGGCGGCCTCGGCAACTGCTCGTGGTCGGTCCTCGCCGAGGGCCGCAAGGGCTGGCGCCTGGTGGAGCACAACGCCGGCACCCTTCCCGAGCCCGTGAACAGCGACGACCGCCCGGACGCGGCCCCGGCGGCCACCTGACCCATCTGATCGCGGTCCACCGCCGTTCATCGATTAGGTGAACGGCGGTTGATGGCTATATGCTCTGCGAGCGCCGCGCGGGGCACACTCCGAGCGGTGACAGGTGACTAGGGGCTATAGCGCAGTTGGTAGCGCGCCTCCATGGCATGGAGGAGGTCTGGGGTTCGAATCCCCATAGCTCCACGCGATACGCATGGCTCGTGGTCGTCGTCCCTCCGGGGCCGACTGTCACGGGCCATTTCGCGTTCGCGGACCTGCCGAAGGGCTATGCCGTTTCCGCGCCGACGGTCGCGCGGGTGAACCTAGCGGCCAGCGTGCGCAGGTGCTCGATCAGTTCCGGGGGTCCGGACACGTCGAAGTCGAGGTCGAGCAGGCCGAGGTGAACCGCCAGTGTGTGCACGGTGTCCGCGCCCGTGTCCAGCACGCACGTGTTGTCGTCGACCGCCTCGACGACCCCGACGGCCGGGTTGATCCGTTCGGTCACGAGGTCCGCAGGTGCGTGCACGATGATCCGGGCGCGGTGGCGCCAGACGGCGGAGGAGACGCCCCGC
Source organism: Sphaerisporangium aureirubrum (assembly GCF_042658925.1). NCBI lineage: Bacteria > Bacillati > Actinomycetota > Actinomycetes > Streptosporangiales > Streptosporangiaceae > Sphaerisporangium > Sphaerisporangium aureirubrum. The sequence goes on along the minus strand of NZ_JBHSRF010000002.1, from coordinate 259,780 downwards.
GCCACGTATGCGGCCGCGCCGCCCTCGGGCGGGTCGCGGGGCGGGAAACGTGGGCCGGTCGGGGTGCGCGGGGTGATGCGGTCGATCCGGAAGGTGCGCCAGTCGTGGCGGTGGACGTCCCAGGCGACGAGATACCAGCGGCGGCCCCACGACACGATCCGATACGGCTCTACGGCGCGTGACGTGCTCGACCCGTCGTGGGCGCGGTAGTCGAACCTCAGCCGCTCCCGGTTCCGGCAGGCGGTCGCGAGGGTGGACAGTACGGTGGCGTCGACGGTCGGGGCGGGATGGTCGGCGGGTACCGGTTCGGTGGAGGCTCGCAGCGCGTCGACGCGATGTCGCAGGCGGGAGGGGAGCACCTGTTCCAGTTTGGTGAGCGCGCGTGCGGAGGTCTCCCCGATGCCGGCGATCGAGTCGCCGACGGCGGTGCGCAGCCCGATCGCGACGGCGACGGCCTCCTCGTCGTCGAGGAGCAGGGGAGGCATGGCCGTGCCCGCGCCGAGGCGGTAACCGCCGTCTGTTCCTCGGCTCGCGTGTACGGGATAGCCCAGGTCACGTAGGCGTTCGACGTCGCGGCGCACGGTGCGGTCGCTGACGCCCAGGCGGTCGGCGAGGTCGCGGCCCGGCCAATCGCGCCGGGCTTGCAGGAGCGACAGCAGGCGCAGCAGCCGCGCCGAGGTTTCCAGCATGTACGCCACATTGCCAGCACTTCCGGACAGAGGTTGACCGGAAGTCCCCGTAGCGTTGCGGTCATGAGCGAAGAGATCACCTCCTTCCGGATCGACATCCCTCAGGCCGACCTCGACGATCTCCGCGAGCGGCTGGACAACACCCGGTGGCCGGACCAGATCCCGGACACGGGCTGGGACTATGGGGTGCCGGTGGCGTACGTGAAGCAGCTGGCCGAGCACTGGCGGCACGCGTACGACTGGCGCGAATGGGAGGCGAGGCTGAACGCCCATCCGCAGTTCACGACCGAGATCGACGGGCAGAACATCCACTTCCTGCACGTCCGCTCGCCGCGTGAGGACGCGCTGCCGCTGCTGCTCACCCACGGCTGGCCGGGTTCCGTCGTGGAGTTCCTGAACGTGATCGGGCCGCTCACCGACCCGCCGTCCGGCCAGCAGGCCTTTCACCTGGTGATCCCGTCACTGCCGGGGTTCGGGTTCTCCGGTCCGACCGGGGAGCGGGGCTGGAACCGGTTCCGTACGGCGAAGGCCTGGGCCGAGCTGATGCGGCGGCTGGGCTACGACCGCTATGGCACCGGCGGCAACGACGCCGGGTCGCTCGTCGCGCCGGAGCAGGGCCGGATCGACCCCGAGCACGTGGTCGGCGTGCACGTCACGCAGATCTACTCGTTCCCGTCTGGCGATCCCGCGGAGTTCGAGAGGATCACCCCGGAGGACCAGGAGGCGCTCAAGGTTCTCACGTGGTTCCACGAGAACAAGATGTCGTTCAACATCCTGCACTCGCAGCAGCCGCAGACCCTCGCGTACGCCATCACCGACTCGCCCGTCGGTCTGCTCGGCTGGCACGCCCAGCTCATGGGGGAGGATCTCGACCCGGACTTCGTCCTCACCAACGTCATGCTCTACTGGCTGACCGGCACCGCCACGTCGGCCACCCGCTTCTACTACGAGGACGCCAAGGCCGAAGCGCCGGCCGGGCCGAGCACGGCGCCGATCGGGCTGGCGATGTTCAAGGGCGACTTCGTGTCGATGCGCACCTTCGCCGAGCGCGACCACAAGGACATCCGGTCGTGGCACTCCTACGAGAAGCCCGCCGGCCATTACGCGGCACACCTGGCGCCGGAACTGCTCGTAGAGGATCTCCGCGACTTCTTCCGGGGGCTGTGAGCGGGCACGCGGAGGTTCGGACGCGTGGCCTCAGGGCCGTCCGGTAGGTCTGGTTGGCGCCCGTTTTCGCCATCGAAGTGACTCAATTCGAAATTCCGAAACACGGTCGTCACCTGGGGGGCGGCGGTGCCGGGCGGGGGCGGCCGCCGGAGGGGCCCGCATGGGTCCGGTGAGAGCGGGCAAGTCCTCGCGGTCCCTTCGACCAGAGCAAGCCAGGAGGCTTTACCGATGGCGACAAACCCTGAAGTAAACGGACAGGGTGGGCCGCACCGGCGTGTTCCACGCCCATTGATCTTCGCTAGCGCGACCGTGCTCTTAGTGACCGGAGGTGTGGGGGTGGCCTCGGCGTCGGCCTCTCCCGAGACTCCGACGCCCACGCCGACGATCAGTGAGACGCCGACCGAGACGCCCACCGAGACCCCGACGGATCTCCCCACCGAATCCCCCACCGCGACCCCCACCGACCTCCCGACGCCGGCCCCCACGGCGACGCCGCCGGCGGTGAAGGTGCCGCCCCCCGGCGCCTGGGCGTTCTCCGGCTCGCCGCACGGCGAGTTCGTGGTCGGCACCAAGGACCCCTGTGTCTTCGTGACCGTGCTCGGCCAGACCGGAGAGGCGACCGCCGTGGCCGAGGACTCGATCACCGTGCGGAGCCAGGACGGCTTCGAGAAGGTGTACGTCGTCGACGACACCACCCGCACGGTGGCGGGCAGCAGGGGCAACAGCGAGGTCAGGCAGGGCGACTGGGTGGCGGTGACCTCCGCCGCCGGGACCGAGCCCGCCACGGCCGCCTACGTCTACGACCTGTCGCGGCCCAGCAGGAACCTGTGGCGCGGCAAGGGCTGGTGGTACTCCCCGCAGTGGCAGTGGCGCTGGGGCAAGCCCGCCAAGTGGCGCACGCCCCCGGTGTGCCCCACCCCGCCGATCCCGACGCCCTCCGTGACGCCCACGGTGACCGTGTCGCCGGAGCCGACGCTTCCCACCGAGACGCCGACCGCCCCTCCCGAGCCGACGGCCACGATCACCGTGACCCCGGAACCCACGCCGACGCCGACCCCGACGCCGACCCCGTGACGGGCGGCTGAACCACGGCCGGCGGCGGCCGTGACGTGGGCCGCCCGCCGGCCGAGGTGTGCCGGGACATGAGAAACCCCGGCGACGCTGGGCGTCGCCGGGGTTTCCAGAGCGGTGGTGGCGGAAAAACGTACGGCGACGCGGTCCCCGCCCGAGGCGTCCCCTTCCCCGGGCGGTTCACGCGTCGCCACACGTCTTCTGGCCGAACTATCCGCCGTCGAGAGACACTCTGCCCCGGCTATGTTTCACGGGGGGGTTCGGCCGATGACATCTGTGTCAACTTTACCGGTTCCGTCACCGGGAGCCCGGCCGTACCGGCGCGCCGCCGGCGGCGCCGGACGGCGGGGGCCGCGGCCGTCTCCTCCTCGGCGAGCCTGCTCAGGTACAGGTCACGGGTGCGCTTGGTGTGCGCGCCCATGATCTGGGCCGCCAGCTCCGGCTTTCCGGCCTCGATCGCGTCGACCAGGGTGGCGTGCTCCATCCAGGAGCCGTGGCCCCGCTGCTGCGCCACGGGCGCGTAGTACCAGCGGACCCGGCGGCCGATCTGCACGCACAGCTCGCACAGCACGGCGTTGCCCGACTGGATGGTCACGGCGTGGTGGAACTGGCCGTTGAGCTTGACCGTGGCGGGCACGTCCCCGGCGTCCGCGGCGGCGGTCCCGAGCGCGCACAGCGCCCGCAGCCCCGCCACGCCCTCGTCGGTGCGGTGGATGGCGGCCAGCCGCGCCGCCTCGGTCTCCAGCACCGAGCGCACCACCAGCAGCTGGTCGGCCTCGCACAGCGTGGGGACGTGCACGAACGCGCCGTGGCCCGGGTACAGGTCGACCCAGCCCTCGCCGCCGAGCAGCTGGAGGGCCTCGCGGATGGGCTGGCGGGAGACGCCGAGCAACTCGGCGAGTTCGCTTTCCGCCAGGTGACTGCCGGGGCTGAGCCGACGGTCGATGATGAGGTCGAGCAGCGCCTCGAAGACGCTCTCGCGCAGCGGGGCTGGACGGGCGATCTTCGGGATCGCGGGCCCGCCCCGTGGATCGGACCGTGGCATCTCGGCTCCGGGCGGGTACAGGGCCGCTGGTCGCGCGCCCTATCGCTGTTCTTCGTCCACTGCCTACAGCATACGACCGACCGGCCGGTCAGGGAATGCGGGGTCGTACATAGCTAGGTAAAAACTGATATTTCCGTAAAATGCGATAAAAGTGGATAAAATGCATCTGTGCAGGTGGTAGGACCCATGACGCCGCAGGGCCGTTCCCATCGTGCCTGTGGTGGCGAGCCGGGGGACGGCGTCCGCATTCGGTCACACTAATCACCAGGAAATACCTGTAATCAACCGCCAGCCGGGAAATCAGCGGCGATAGTCGGAGGAGTCCGGCTTCTCCGAGATCGAAAGGCTGCGATGAGACCCTTACGGCGCCCTCTCGCCCTGATCGCCATGACCCTGGCCATGGTCGTGTCCCTCCTGCCCGCCACCCCCGCCGCGGCGGATCCGCCGGAGGTGGCGATATCCGTCTCACCGTCGGTGGCGTACCCGGGCGACACGGTGACGGTCACGGTGACGGTGACCAACATCCACGGCTTCACCGTGCTCAACGCGCACGCGCGGCTCTTCGGCAGCGATCCCCGGATCCCCTCGTACACCACGCTCACCGGATGCTCGGGCGCGACCGGCCCGTGCGTCGTGATCTCCGACGGCCAGGGCCCCCTCGGCTACGCGGCGCCGGTCGGGGCGCTGTCCGGTTTCGCCTCGGCGACCGTCGTCTTCACCCTGGCGCTCGACGCGGACGCCCCGCCCGGCGAGCAGATCCTGCGCGGTGATCTGACCGGCTCCAACTACGGGTCCGAGATCGTCTCCGGACCGGCGCTGACCATCATCACCGAGGCGGACGCCGCCGTCGGGCTGACCGCCACGCCGAAACTCGGCCTGCTGGTCCCCAAGATCGAGTTCACCGTCCGGGTCACCGGCAACGGGCCGGGCACGGTGAACTCGGCCACCGTCACCACTGCGCTGCCCCCCGGTTTCGGCGCCACCTCCTCCGGCTGCTCCACCGGCCCGGGCACCGTCGCGTGCCCGTTCTCCGGGATCGCCCAGGGCGACTCGGCGACCAAGAAGTTCTCGGTGCCGGTGGGCCTGCTGAACATCGGCGTGCCGTACACCTTCACCGCCACCCGGACGGCCTCCAGCCCGAGCGATCCGGTGAGCGGCAACGACACCGCCGTCGTGCGGTGCACCGTGGTGTCGATCGTCCTGGTGAACTGCTCCTGACCTCGGCCCGCGCGGCCCCCGCCCGCGGGCGGGGCGCCGCGCGGACCGCCCACCGGACCGGTGGCGCGGGCCGATAACCTACGGCGGTGCTTCCGAAGTCCCGTCTCCCGCTCCGGCCCCCTGGGGGCCCGCGGTGATCGCCGCGCTGGCCGCCGTGCTCATCGGCGGATCGCTGCTGCTCGCCGCGCTGTGCGTGATCACGGCCGTGCGGAACCGGCCGATGGGCATGGTGCTGCTGACCGGCCTCGGCCTCCTGGAGATCGCCCTGCTCGTCCAGGCCGCCGTCGGGATCGCCCGCGTGGTGGGCGGCGAAGGGCCGCCGGAGACGGCGACGTTCGTCGGCTACCTGGTGGCCATGATCGTCATCCCGCCGGCCGCCGTGTTCTGGGCCCTCGCCGAGCGCACCCGCTGGGGACCCGCGGTCGCGGCCGTGGCGTGCTTCGCCATCCCGGTGATGACCGGCAGGCTGCTGCAGATCTGGCAGGGCACGGCGTGACCGGCGCCCCGGTGAGCACCGGGCCCGGCCGCCTGCTGGTCGCCGTGTACGGCCTGTTCGCCCTGGCCGCGGGCGCCCGTGCCGCCGTGCAGCTGTCCACCCGGTTCGCCGAGGCGCCCCTCGCGTACGTCCTGTCCGCCGTGGCCGCCGCGGTGTACGTGGTGCTCACCGTGGCGCTGGCGCGCGGCGCCCGCCGTACCGCCCTCGCCGCGTGCGCGATCGAGCTGGCCGGTGTGCTGGTCGTCGGCACGCTGAGCGTGTTCGACCCCGCCGCGTTCCCGCACGCCACCGTCTGGTCCGGGTACGGCAGCGGCTACGGGTTCATTCCGCTGGTGCTTCCGCTGGTCGGCCTCTATTGGATTTTGCGCACCAGAGAACCCGAGTAGGGACGGGAATCCGGGGCAGCTGGTTTCCAACCGACAAACAGGGAGGAAGCCGATGGGTACCATCGAGCATTCGGTGGATGTGGCCGTCCCAGTGCGTACGGCGTACAACCAGTGGACGCAGTTCGAGAGTTTCCCCGAGTTCATGGAAGGCGTCGAGTCCATCAAGCAGCTGGACGACGCCCGCCTGGTCTGGAACGTCCAGGTCGCCGGCGTGCACCGTGAGTTCGAGGCCGAGATCACCGAGCAGCGGCCCGACGAGCGCGTCGCGTGGCGTTCGCTGGAGGAGCCGCGCCAGGCCGGTGTGGTCACCTTCCACCGCCTCGACGACGACTCGTGCCGGGTCATGCTCCAGATGGAGTTCGCCCCCGAGGGCATCGTCGAGACCGTGGGCGACAAGCTCCAGCTCGTCCGCATGCGTGTGCACGGCGACCTGGAGCGCTTCAAGGTCTTCATCGAGGCCCGCGGCCACGAGACCGGCGGCTGGCGCGGCGAGGTCCCCGCTCCGGAGAGCGGCGGAGGCTGGACCGACAGCGAGGGCGCGGCCCGCACCGCCCCGGACGCCGACGTGATGCCGGGCACCGGCACCACCGGCTCGGGCATCCCGACCAGCGTGGGCACCACCGGCACCGGCGTGCCGGTCCGGACGGACGCCCCGGGCGTCGGGGTCACCAGCGTGATCCCGGTGCCGGACGAGCCCGGCCCCGTGCCGCGGCCGCAGACCGGCGAGCCCGTGCCGCACCGGCAGGTGGGCAACGACTACCCGCCGGACACCCCGCTCCCGGCCCCGGGCACCGGCCCGGTGTCGCCGCTCGGCGCCCCGCGCTGGGAAGACGAGCCCCCGCTGACACCGGAGCGCCGCGCCTGACCCCTCACGCGGACCCGGTCGGCGGGAAGGCGAGGGGCAGGCCCGACCTGTCCCTCGCCGCCCGCTCCGGCGGCCCGGCCTCCGCGCGGTTTCCCGGTGGCGGCCGACTTCCGATAGACTGTCCGCGCGTCGCGAGGGGCTATAGCGCAGTTGGTAGCGCGCCTCCATGGCATGGAGGAGGTCTGGGGTTCGAATCCCCATAGCTCCACACACCCTTTCCCGCCCGCTCCCGGTGGAGGCCGTTACCCGTGGAGCCCGCCATCTCCCCTGACATCTCGCACGCCCCCGGCGCGTCCCCGATCCTGGTCCGCCGCGCCGTGCCCACGCCGCCCGCCGTACGGGCCTCCGCCTCGCTGTTCCTGGCCGAGGCCGGGCGGCAGGGGCTGAACGCCGGGCGCCGCATGCTGTACGTCGGCCCCGAGCCCGCGGGCGAGCGCGTCGCCGCGGCGCTGCGGGTCGAGCCCGGTACCGAGGTGCTGGCCCGCCGCAAGCTGCTGCTCGCCGGGGACGTGCCGGTGCGGGTGGCCACCAGCTTCCTCCGGCTCGATCTCTTCGGCGGCACGCCGCTGTGCGACCCCGGCTTCGTCCGTCCCAGCCTGCAGGCCGGCATCGAGGCCCTCGGCCACCGGTTCGGGCACGCGGAGGAGGAACTGCTGGCCCGCCCGCCGGTCCCCGCCGAGGCCGCCACGCTGGCGCTCGGGCCGGGGGAGTGGGTCGTCGAGATCCTGCGGACCGGCTTCGCGGCGGACGGCACGCCGATCCACACGCTGCACACCGTGTGCGCGGCCTCCCGGCACGTCTTCCAGGTCACCCAGCCATCCGGCGCCGACGAGTTCTGACCCGGTCCCGGCACGCGGAAATCGGTTCGCCCGGCCAGTGGATCGCTGGAACACTTCTGTCATGACCTGGACTTTCGCTACCGACGTCGATGATTTTCCCGTGCCGGCGGATGCCTGGCTGCGCCGCGATCCGGTGCGCAACACCGTGCCGCTGACCGTGCTCAGGCGGATCCGCCACGGCCTGTGGAACGACGACCTCCTGATCGGCTGGTACGTCGCCGGGGGTGAGGTCGCCGGGGTGGTGGTGCACACCCCGCCGTATCCGTTGCTGCTCGGTGACATCCCCTCGGCGGCGATCCCGGCGCTGGCCGAGGCGCTGCGGGACCGCGAGCTCGACGCGGTGAACGGGCCGAGGGAGCAGGCGGAGGCGTTCACGGCGGCGCGCGGCCGGGTGCCGGGCGAACGCGTCGAGCACCGCTTGTACCGCCTGGACACGTTGGGCGCCCCGGGGGCCGCCGGGGGCGCGCCGCGCGTGGCCGGGCCGGACGACGTCACCGCCGCGACCGCCTGGATGGAGGCGTTCCTCGCCGAGGCCGAGCCGAACACCCGGGCGGGCGACGTGCGCCCCCAGGTGGAGCAGCGGGTCGGGCAGGGCGAGTACGTGTTCTGGGAGGACGGGGGACGGGCGGTCGCCATGGCCGCCTTCTCCACGCCCGTCAGCGGCATGTCGAGGATCGGCCCGGTCTACACCCCGCCCGAGCTGCGTGGACGCGGCTACGGCCGTGCGGTGACCCACGCGGCGACCCGGGCCGCCGAGGACGCGGGCGCCGACCTGCTCCTGTTGTTCACCGATCTGGCCAACCCGACGTCCAACTCCATCTACCAGGCCCTCGGTTACCGGCCGATCGCCGACTACGCCGCCATCACCTTCACCGCCGCGGGCGCCCGCGTCTGAAGCTTCCGGCCCGCCCGAATCCCGCGACCAGCAGGTGAAATGTTCATCCGGCGGGCATAGTACCGTTCCATTCCATCGCTACACCCCCAGTCGTCAACTCACATCCTGACTGCCCTTGACTTAGCCTGTGATATGCCTCTATCTACTTAAGACACATGATGCTTTTCGGCGTTGGGTGGATGGAATGTCAGCGGAATGCTCGCGCCCGGGACACCGGGCCGCGCAGGCTGAGGCGTTCGACCGCATCGGTATGCGGTACGACGAGGCGTTTCCCTACAAAGGAGGGCAGATAGCGTCGGCGGAATGGGTGCTACGCCGGCTCCGGCCCGGTGCGCGGGTTCTGGACGTCGGCTGCGGCACCGGACTTCCCACCGCCAGGCAGCTCACGGACGCCGGGTGCGAAGTGATCGGCATCGACATATCCCCGGTGATGCTGGGCCTCGCGGCCAAGCACGTCCCCGAGGCCGACCTCAGGCTGCTCGACGTCACCGAGCTGGACGGCAGCATCGGCCGGTTCGACGCGGTCGTGGCCTTCTTCTCGCTGTCCATGCTGCCCCGCGACGAGATAATGCTCTCGCTGCTGCGCATCCACGAGCGGCTGGTGCCCGGCGGCTGGCTGGCCGTCGGCATGGTCGAGATGGACGTCGACGACGCCCCGATCCGCGTGCTCGGCACCCCCCTGCGGCTCACCGGGTACGCCAGGGCCGCGCTGCGGGCGGTGGTCGAGGAGGCGGGATTCAGCGTGCGCGAGCAGATGGACCTCGCGTACATCCCGGCCACCGACGAGGAGCCGCTGGAGATGCAGCTCTTCCTCAACTGCCGCAGGAACACCTTCTGATCCCTTCCGCCCGGAAGCGGTCACGGACAGAGAACGGTTGCCCCTCGCTTGGGTGACGGCCTCGTCCGGAAGCGGCGCGGGGGTCGTCGTACGGGGTGACCAAGGAGGCCCCCGTTGAAGAAACGTATCCTCGCCTGTGCCCTGGTGACCCTCCTCTTACTCGTCACGGCCTGTGGCGGCCCGATCCCCAACGACAGCAGCGGGAGCAGGGAGCCGTCCGGGGCGCCCGCCCGGCCCGCGCCCACGTCCACGTCCACCGCCCCGGCCGACGAGGAATCCCCGGCGGGGAACGTCTCCACGTTCGCCCTCGACGTCGACACCGCGTCCTACGGCTACGCCCGCGGCAAGCTCAGGCAGGGCCTGCGCCCCGACCCCGCCGACGTCCGCACCGAGGAGTTCGTCAACGCCTTCCGGCAGGGCTACGCCGAGCCGGAAGGCGACGGGTTCGCCGTGCACCTGGACGGGGCGCGCGGCGTCACCGAGGGGTCCGCGCTGCTGCGGGTCGGCCTGCAGACCAAGGCCACGGACGCGGCCGGGCGCAGGCCCGCCAACCTCACCTTCGTGGTGGACGTTTCCGGCTCCATGGGCGAGCCGGGACGGCTCGACCTGGTGCGCGACGCCCTGCACACCCTGGTCGACCAGCTCGGGCCGGGCGACCGGGTGTCGATCGTGTCCTTCAGCGACGAGGCGCGGCTGCGTCTGTCCATGACCCCCGCCGCGCGGCGCGACGAACTGCACGCCGCCATCGACCAGCTCCAGGTCGAGGGCTCGACCAACCTGGAGAAGGGGCTGGTCACCGCGTACCGGGAGGCCGACCGCGCGTTCCGGCCCGTGGCCACCAACCGGGTCGTGCTGCTGTCCGACGGCCTGGCCAACACCGGCGACACCAGCTGGACGGGCATCCTGAACCGGGTGCGCGACCACGCCGCCCGGCGGGTCACCCTGCTGTGCGTCGGCGTCGGGCAGGAGTACGGCGACGCCCTGATGGAACAGCTCGCCGACAAGGGCGACGGCGCGGCCATCTACGTCGCCACGCCCGAGGAGGCGCGGGAGGCGTTCACCCAGAGGCTTCCGGCCAACCTCGACCTGCGGGCCAGGGACGCCAAGGCGCAGGTCGCGTTCAACCCGGCGGTCGTCGCGTCCTACCGGCTGGTCGGGTACGAGAACCGGGCCCTCTCCACCGAGGACTTCCGCGACGACGCCAAGGACGGCGGCGAGGTCGGCCCCGGCCACGCGGTCACCGCCCTCTACGCGCTGACCCTGCGTCCCGGGGCGTCCGGCCAGCTCGCGATGGCCACCGTACGGTGGCTGGACCCCGACACCCGCGCGCCAGCCGAGGCGGCCCAGGCGATCGACCTCGCGGAGCTGTCCGGCGGGCTGTGGAGCGGCACTTCGCCGCGGTTCCAGGTCGACGTGGTGGCGGCGGCCTTCGCCCAGCGGCTCAGGGAGGCCGACGGAGCGATGTTCGGCGAGGAACTGGACGGCCTGGCCGGCCACGCGTCCCGTCTCGCCGCCGAGACCGAGGACCCGATGGTGGCGGAACTGGCGACGCTGATCAGGGCGGCCCGCTCCCTGGACTGACGGAAGACCCGTGGACCCGTGGAGCTGTGCGTGGCGGCCGTGGCGGGCCGCCGTGCCGGTCCCGTGCCCGCGGGTCAGCAGCGGCCGAGTATCGGGATGGCGGTCTTCTTCGGATCCGAGCTGAAGTAGAAGTCGTACATGGCCTGCGCGAACTCGTCCTTGCCGAGATGGCCGTCGCCGTCGGTGTCCAGCAGGATGAACGCCTCGCGGGCCTCGGAGGTCTCCACCTCGTACGCCGACCACAGGTGGAGGTACTCGGCCATGCTGAGCCGCTGGTCGCCGTCGGCGTCGAGCGCGTCCCACAGGGCCTCGGTGATGGGCCAGACGATGTGCACGATGAAGCCGGTGCGGTCCAGCCGGGGGGAGGCGGCGTACTCGACGTACCGCCGCCTGCTGACCCGGCCGGACGCGTCGGCGCCCACGGCCGTCACGACGTTCTCCCAGACCCGCATGTAGGCGTCGCGCAGGCGGCAACGCGCCGGCGCCTCGGCCGCCAGGCCCAGGCGGTCGGCCACGGTGAGGCCCGCGAGGTCCATGTCCTCCTTGTCGAGGAAGCCGTCCTGGCCGAAGTCGGTCACGTCGAACGCGGACCCGGCGTTGAGTTCCAGCGGGCTCGTCTGCATGTCCGCTCCCGGCCTTCCGAAGTCACTTTGCGCGATCATCTCCACCCCTGCGCGCGGCTTTCCCCTCCGAGTGGGACACGGGTCGCCCTCGGAACCGGACCTGGAACGCTCCCGTTGTCAGGCCCGCCATGCCGCCGCGACGGACCGGCGAGCGGCATCACCCCGATCGCCCCTCCAGAAACTAGCAAACCCCAACACGGTTTGTAGTCGGTTCGATCCCATCCGTGTCCGAGCCCAGGGTGTGGCGCTCGCCCCATCCTGGATCCTTTCCGCCCCACGCGCGGATTCGGCTCGGCCCGCGGACTCCGATACACTTGTGCCTCGCGTCGCCGTCCCGGACCGGGACACGGCGCCACCAGGGGCTATAGCGCAGTTGGTAGCGCGCCTCCATGGCATGGAGGAGGTCTGGGGTTCGAATCCCCATAGCTCCACAATCACCGCTCCGCCTACTCGCGGGGCGGAGCCTCTCACGGTCTCGCCTGGCCGGACGCCAGGTGGCGCAGCGTCTCCCGCACCCACGGGGGGCAGTTCGGGTGGGCCTCGGCCTCCGCGAGGGTCAGCCACACCAGCCCGGCCACCTCCTCCGACGCGGCGGCCGGTTCGGCCGCCGCGGGCAGCCGGCCGCGGAACACGACGTTGAGCACCGGGTCGCCGTCGTCGGTGACGAAATAGGAGCTTCGCGCGTACGTCAGGGCGGCTCCGGTCAGGTCCACCCCCGTCTCCTCCGCGACCTCCCGGCGCGCGGTCCGCTCGAAGACGTCCGCCCCGGCGTCACCGGCCTCGACCTTGCCGCCGACCCCGGCGAGCGTGCCGGGGGCGTGCGCCTCCCGCGCGCCGCGCCGGATGAGCAGCCAGCGGCCGTCCCGCTCCAGGAAGACCTCGATGTTCACGACGAACGCCGGACGGCCGGCTCGGGTGGTGCAGGCGATGGCAGGGGGCTGCGTGCTCGTCATGCCGCCGCACTCTACGCCCGCCGGAATGCCCTTCAGGCGAACTCGATGTGCGCGGTGGTTCTCGGGCACTGGTGTCGACGCCGCGATCAAATAGAGTTGCGGCGTGAGCGGAGATTTGGTCCCGCGCCCCCCGCAGACGCGGATGTCCGACGCCGACCGCGAGCAGGTCGCCCAGCGGCTGCGCGCGGCGCACGGCGAGGGACGCCTGACGCTGGAGGAGTTCGACGAGCGGCTCGGCGGCGTGTTCGCCTCCCGCACGTTCGGTGAGGCCGACCAGTACGTCGCCGACCTGCCCGGCAGCCCGATCTCGGCCGCCGCGCTCGAGCACGCCGAGCTGCGCACCACGGCGGCCACCCTCAAGCGCCGGGGCCGGTGGGTGGTGCCGCGGCACCTGGTGGTGACGGCCAAGGTGGGCACCGTGAAACTCGACTTCACCGAGGCCCACATCACCCACCCCGTCATCTACATCGACCTTGACGTGTACGCGGGCTCCACCATCCTGGTGCTGCCGCCGGGCTCGTCCGCGGACCTCGACAACGTCGAGTTCGTCGCGGGCCAGTCCCGGATGCGGGACGTCACCGCCACCGCGTTCGCGGGCGAGGGCCTGCACGTCGTGGTGCGCGGCAAGCAGCGGGCCGGCACCCTGGTCGTCCGCACCCGGCGCCGGTTCCTGCGCTGGCGGTGGTGAGGGCCTAGTTCGCCGCGGCGAGCGGAGCCGCGCGGAACGTGGTGCGGTAGGTCTGGGGGGAGACGCCGACCGTGGCGTGCAGGTGCTGGCGCAGGGAGACCGCCGTGCCGAACCCCGCGCGGCCGGCGATCTGGTCGACCGGCAGGTCCGTCGTCTCCAGCAGGCGGCGGGCGTACTCGACACGGCGGCGGATCAGCCACTGCGCGGGGCTGAGACCGGTCTCCTCGCGGAAGCGGCGGGTGAACGTGCGCACGCTCATCCCGGCGTGCCTGGCCTGTGTGCTCAGGTCGTGGCGGTCCCCGAGCCTGCCGAGCATCCAGTCGCGGGTGGGCGCGGTGGTCGTGCCGCCGGGCTCCGGCAGCGGCCGTTCGATGAACTGCGCCTGACCGCCCTCCCGCCACGGCGGGGTGACGCAGCGCCTGGCGGCGTGGTTGGCGATCTCGCTGCCGTGGTCGCGCCGCACGACGTGCAGGCAGAGGTCGATGCCCGAGGCGACCCCGGCCGAGGTGAGCAGGTCGCCGTCGTCGATGAACAACACGTCGGGGTCGAGCGGCACCTCGGGGAACAGCTCACGGAAGCGGTCCACGTGCCGCCAGTGCGTGGTGGCGGGACGGCCGTCCAGCAGGCCCGCCGCGGCGAGCACGAACGCGCCCGTGCAGATGGACATCACCCGGGCGTGCCGCGCCGCCCGGCGCAGCGCGTCGCGCAGGTCGTCGCCGATGACGCCGTCGAGGAGCGGCGGCCCGTCGGTGATGCCGGGGAGGACCACCGTGTCGGCGCTCTCCAGCACCGAGAGGTCGTGGTCGGGCAGCACGCGGTAGCCGTCGTTCCCCCGCACCGGCCGCCCGCCCGGGCTGCAGGTGACCACCTTGTACAGCGACCGGCCCTCGGCGGTCTCGGCGACGCGGAAGATCTGGCCCGGGATGCCGAGGTCCAGGCCGGCGAAGTGGTCGAGGACGACGACGGCGACACGATGAGGCATGGCCCGATTCTTTCACATATTGGCTTTCCGGCCACTCGTGTCCCTCGACCTGGGCCATCCATGATGGTCGGCATGACTACCGTGGAATCGCAGGGGAGGCGGCGGCTCCACCGGGCCTGGATCGTGGCCGGGGTCGCGTTCGTCGCCATCGTGGGGGCCGCCGGGTTCCGGGCCACCCCGGGGGTGCTGATCACCCCGCTGGAGGACGAGTTCGGCTGGAGCCGGGGGACCATCTCGCTCGCCGTCTCGGTGAACCTCGTGCTGTTCGGGGTGACCGCCCCGTTCGCCGCCGCGCTGATGGACCGCTTCGGCATGCGCCGCGTGGTGGCCTGCGCGCTGTTGCTGGTGGCCCTCGGCAGCGGCCTCACCGTCTTCATGACCGAGAGCTGGCAGCTGATCGCCTGCTGGGGCGTCCTGGTCGGCCTGGGCACCGGCTCCATGGCCCTGGTCTTCGTCGCCACCGTCACCGACCGCTGGTTCGTCCGCCACCGCGGCATCGTCACCGGCATCCTCACCGCCGGCGGCGCCGCCGGCCAGCTGGTCTTCCTCCCTCTCCTGGCCTGGATAGCGGAGGGCCCCGGCTGGCGCACCGCCGCCCTGCTGGTGGCCGCCGCCGCCCTGACCGTCGTCCCCCTGGTCCTGCTCCTCCTCCGCGACCGCCCCCAAGACATAGGCCTGACCCCCCTCGGCGCCCCTCCGCCCCTCCCCGCCGAGTCCCCGGCACCGGGTCCGGGCGGCACGGCCGCGGCGGGCGCCCGGTCCGGCGGTGCGGCCGTCCGGGCGCTGAGCGTGCTGCGGTCGGCGGCGCGCACGCGGCCGTTCTGGTACCTGGTGGGGGGCTTCGCCATCTGCGGGGCCAGCACCAACGGCCTGGTGGGCACCCACTTCATCCCCGCCGCCCACGACCACGGCATGCCCGAGACCACCGCCGCGGGCCTGCTCGCCCTGGTCGGCGTGTTCGACATCGTCGGCACGGTCCTGTCCGGCTGGCTCAGCGACCGCATCGACCCCCGCAAGCTGCTCGGCGCCTACTACGTCCTGCGCGGCCTGTCCCTGCTCGTCTTGCCCGCCCTGTTCGCCGCGACCACCGAGCCCAGCATGCTCGTCTTCATCATCTTCTACGGCCTCGACTGGGTGGCCACCGTCCCGCCCACCGTCGCCCTGTGCCGCACCATCTACGGCAAGGACGGCTCGGTCGTCTTCGGCTGGGTCTTCGCCTCCCACCAGATAGGCGCAGCCATAGCCGCCGTGGCCGCCGGCGTCACCCGCGACCACCTGGGCCACTACAACGTGGCCTGGTACACCGCCGGCATCCTCTGCGCCCTGGCCGCCCTCATGTCCCTCCGCATAACCACCCGCCCCGCCCCGCCGGCCTCCCACCCCAGCCCTCCCGTCCCCCAGCCCGCCGCCACTCCCTGACCCACACACCCGTTCCCCGCGAGGCCCGGCGGGACGTGGCCGCCGTCGGCCCGGGGGGACCTGGCATTCTTGGGGCATGAATCCGCACGATCAAAGGGTGCTGCCGCTCGTCGTCCGGATCGAGCGGGGGGCGCCGCCGTTGCGGACCGACGCGCTCGAGGCGGCGGCGTCGGCCGTGCTGACGCTGCTCGACGACGAACGGGCCACCGTGGGGGAGTGGGCCGAGGAGGTCCGGGCCTGGGAGACGGTCGGGATCCGGAAGGTGGTCCGGCGGGCCAGGGGCGCCGAGTGGCGCCGGGTGCTGGACCTGCCGGGGATCACGGTGGAACTGCGGTCGGCGGAGGTGCGCGTGCACCCGCCGGTGCCGCTGGACGCCTGGCCGAAGGAGCTGTCACGACTCCAGGTCTCGGGAACGGACCTGACCGACGGCGAGCACGACCCGGGCCCGCCCCCGGACGGCGCCGTGTTGTGGCTGAACCCCGCGATCGGCATGTCGGCGGGCAAGGCCATGGCCCAGGCCGGACACGCCGCCCAGCTCGCCTGGTGGGGCACCGACCCCGAGGCGCGTGCGGCGTGGCGGGACGACGGCCTCGCGACGGCCGTACGCACCGCCGACCCGCGCTGGTGGGCCTCCCTGGCGGACAGCGGCCTCCCGGTCGTGAGGGACGCGGGATTCACCGAGGTCGAGCCCGGATCGAGGACGGTCGTCGCCGACGCGCCATGGCTGCGCGCCGGCGGCAGCCGCCCCTCCGCCTGGGGCCCGCTGCGCAACCCGGCGAGCTGACTCTCCGGAGTGATTCCAGTGCCTCCCGCCGATGATGGAAACGAGAAAGCCGAGGTCAGCGGGGGTGTAAGGCTCGAAACCGAATGACACTCGTTTCCGAAGTGTGATCGGGAGGCATGCCACACGCCGGGGATATGCCGTACGCTCCCAACGTGTCAAATGGGGTGGGTGCGAACTACGGGACCAAAGCCGTCCCTACCTACGTAATGGCAGACGCGGAGACCGCGCCGCTGCCCAGGATCACGATCGAGGAGCCTCCGCCGGCACCGGCTCCGGAGGCGGAACGCAGCTGGAGCTTCCGGCCCTCCCGGCTGGGTGATCTGCCCATGCGCGTCATCTACCGCATCATGCTCGGCCTCGGCGCGGCCGTCGCCGTGACGGCCGCCGCGGTGATCTTCATGGTGACCCGCCCGGACGACCCGGCCCCCACCGCCTCCGCCCCCACCCAGCCCCCCGCCCCGGGCGCCGCGTTACCGGCCACTCCGATGCCCTCGGCCACCCAGGCCGCGTCCGGCTCGCCCGCCGCCTCGTCCTCCGCGCAGTCCTCGGCCGAGGCCCCCACGGACGTCTCGGCCGTCCCCGCGGCGTCCACGGTCCCGTCGTCATCACCCCTGGCGTCCTCGGCTCCGCCCTCCCCGGCACCGGCGGCCTCCGGCTCACCGGCCGCGGCCGGCGCGGCACCCACGTCCACACCGGGCGGTCTCAGCGGCCCGGCGGCGGCCACCGCGCAGACCTCGACGGCGGCGACCGCCCCGTCCGCCTCGCCCGTGGCGACCCCGGGACGGACCGCGCTGGAACTGGCCGAGGCCGACCCCCGGGTGCCCGCCATGCCGGGCAACCGCAAGCTCGCCAACTTCCCCGGCCGGGGCGGCGACACCAAGGGCCGGGTGACGGACAAGAGGTCCGGCATCACCTTCGCCCGGTTCGTCAAGGAGTGGAAGCTCACCGCGTCCTCGCCGTTCGCCACGCGCCGCACGCTCCCCGCCGTCAAGGGCGCCGGGCACCGCGGCGTGCTCGCCACCTGCCCGGTGCCGATCCTGGTGCAGAAGGACCTCAAGGACACCGCCTACCTGGCCGCGCGCTGGACGCTCAACCACCACCCGGCCGGTGCGAAGATCACCTGGCTGGCGTCCCAGCCGTTCAAGGCGGGCAAGCGCGACGGCTGGCTGCTCGGCTACCGGGTCACCTACCTGGTGGACGGCGACAAGCACCGGTCGACCGCCGCGGTGGCCCTGGTCGACGTCCCCAAGGACAAGCCCGCCCTGGTGTTCATCACCATCCCCGACGCCCAGAAGAAGCGGTTCGCCGACATCAACACCCTTGTCTCCAGCATCCGGCCGCTCTGATCGCGGGCGAGGCACGGGCCGGGCTGCCCTAGGCTCGTAAGACATGACCGAGATCGTTCTCGCCTCCGCGTCACCCGCCAGGCTCGCCCTGCTGCGGGGCGCCGGGCTGGACCCCAAGGTGATCGTCAGCGGTGTCGACGAAGAGGCCGTGGTGGCCGCGTCGCCGTCCGAGCTGTGCCTGGCCCTCGCGCGGGCCAAGGCGTCGGTGGTGGCGGGCGGCCTGACCGCCGGGCTCGTCATCGGCTGCGACTCCGTGCTCGAACTCGACGGCACGGCGTACGGCAAGCCCGCCTCGGCGCAGGACGCCGCGGCGCGCTGGCGGCGGATGCGCGGCCGTACCGGCAGGCTGCTCACCGGCCACTGCGTGATCGACGTGGCCACCGGCGCCGAGGCGGCCGAGGTGGGCGCCACGGTGGTGCGCTTCGGCACGCCCGGGGACGACGAGATCGCGGCGTACGTCGCGAGCGGCGAGCCCCTGAGGGTGGCCGGTGCCTTCACCCTGGACGGCCTCGGCGGCTGGTTCGTCGACGGAATCGACGGCGACCACGGCAACGTCCTCGGCCTCTCCCTCCCTCTGCTGCGCGACCTGTTGGCCCGCGTCGGCGTTCCCGTCACCTCCCTCTGGCGCTGAATCGCGAGCTTTCCGCCTATTTCGCGCTGAGAGGGACGTCAGGCGCTAGCCTGCCGGGCATGAGCACCATTGGACGGACGGCCGGCACCGGCGTCCGCGGCGTCGCGGACGGGGTCAAGTACTTCTTCCAAGGGGTCGGGTGGGTGTCCCGCCACCCCCGGCAGTGGCTGTTCGGCCTCATCCCGGCCCTGATCGCGCTGGTGCTCTACGTCGCCGCGCTCGCGGTGCTGGGCACCTACGCGGGCGATCTGGCCGCCTGGGTGACCCCGTTCGCCGACGGCTGGAGCGAGGCGGCCCGCAACACCCTGCGCGTGCTGCTCGGGGTGGTCGTTTTCGGCCTGGGCCTGGTGATCGCGCTGGTGACGTTCACCGCCATCACCCTGGCGATCGGCGAGCCGTTCTACGAGAAGCTCTCCGAACGGGTCGAGGACGACCTCGGCGGCGGCCCCAAGGCGCCTGACGTCCCCCTGTGGCGGTCGATCACCCGCTCGATCCGCGACAGCCTGATCACTCTGGGCTGGGTGCTGCTGTTCACCATCCCGCTCTTCGCCCTCGGCTTCGTGCCCGTGATCGGCCAAACCGTGGTCCCCGTCCTGGGCGCCGCCGTCTCAGGCTTCTTCCTCACCGTGGAACTAACGGCGTTGCCCATGGAACGCCGCGCCATGCCCCGCCGCCTCCGCTTCGCCGCCCTCCGCGCCAAGAAGGCCCCCGCCCTAGGCTTCGGCATCCTCACCTTCCTCGTATTCCTAATCCCTTTCGTAGCCGTCCTGGCAATGCCCGCCGCCGTAGCCGGCGCCACCCTCCTGGTACGCCACCGCTACTCCCCGTCCCCCGGAGAGTGAGCCGATCTCGCACCCAACCACGCCCGGCGCCACCGGAACCGCAAACGCTCTCCGACGAGCGAGCCGGACTCGTACCCAGGCACGCCGTGCTCCAGCGGGACGGGTGGACAGCTACCTGGTGGGTGAGCCGGGCTCCGTACCGAGGCGCGCCGTGCTCCAGCGGGACGGGTGAACAGCTTCCTGGTGGGTGAGCGGGGTTCTGTGCCGGGCACACAGGCTGTCCGTGGGACGGCGAATGGGTTTCCGGTGATTGAGCCGGGGTTTCGTACGCCGTACGTGTTTTCGAACGTCGCTCGATCGGTTGTCCACAAGATGATCAACGGGCGAAACGGGGCGGTCGCGGGACGCCGAGCATGGGGGGCATGACGCCTTCACCCATCCTCCTGACCTCCCCGGACGACATCCTCGGGGCCGTGCCCTATCTCCTCGGCTTCCACCCGGCCGAGAGCCTTGTCGTCATCGCCTTCTCCGGGCGGGGCGCGCGCGGCGAGCTGCGGGTCACCACGCGCTGGGACCTTCCGGCGGGGCCGGGGGCGTTCGACCGGCTCGTGCCGTTGCTGCGGCGTGAGCGGGTCACCCACACGATCGTGGCGGGCTTCGGCGCGGGCACGCTGGTCACCCCGGCCGTCGAGGAGGTGCTGCGGCTTCTGCGCGACGCGGGCATCGAGGTCATCGAGGCCCTGCGCGCCGACGAGGCCCGCTACTGGTCGTACGTCTGTCCCCGGGTCGAGTGCTGCCCGCCCGAGGGCAGGCGGTACGACCCGGTGGCCGGCCGCGTCGCGGCCCGGGCCACCGTCGACGGCCTGGTCGCGCTGCCCGGGCGGGAGGAGTTGCGCCGTTCTGTGCGTCCGGTGGCCGGACCGGCGCGGAAGGCGATGCGCGAGGCCACCGAACTGGCCGCGAGCGGCGTACGTTCCCGGCTGACCGGCATGGCCGTCCCGGACGAGTTCCCCGGCCTGTTCGTGTCCGAAGGGCTGGCCCGGGTCCGGGCCGCCGTCGGGACCTCCGTCGCCGGAGGCCGCCTCACCGACCGGGAGGCGGCGTCAATCGGGCTCGACCTGGCGGTGATCCGCATCCGGGACGAGGCGTGGACCCTCATCTGCGACGAGACCGAGAACGCCCACATCGCCCTGTGGGGCGATCTCACCCGCAGGCTGGAACCCCGCTTCGTCCCGCCCGTCGCGTCGCTGCTCGCCGCCGCGTCCTGGCGCCACGGAGACTGCGCGCTCGCCGCCATGGCCGTGGAGCGTGCCCTCGCCGAGGACCCCACCTACTCCATGGCCAACCTCCTGGCCGAAGGCCTCCGCCAGCTGGTCAGCCCCACCGTCCTCCGCGACCGTATGCCCACCCCCCGAGAACTGGCCACCACCATGGGCCCACCCCGAATGTCCTGGCTCCACCCCCTGCTCACCCTCCTCGACCCCCCCACCCCCCACCCACCGTGATCACCGTCCCACCGTGATCACCGGCCCTCCGTCCCACCGTGATCACCAGCCCTCCGTCCCACCGTGATCACCGGCCCACCGTGATCACCGGCCCTCCGGCCCTCCGGGCCACCGGGCCACCGGGCCACCGGCCCACCGGGCACCGGCCCACCGGTCCACGGCCACCGTGCACCGGCCCACCGGGCCACGGCCACCGTGCACCGGCCCACCGTGCACCGGCCCACCGGGCCACGGCCCACCGGGCCACGGCCCACCGGGCCACGGCCCACCGGGCCACGGGCCACCGGGCCACGGGCCACCGGCGTACCACAGGTCGCGGACGCGGCGCAGCGCGTCCTCGTCGGGCCGGTCGGGATGTTGCGGGGCAGGGAGAATCAGGGAGGGTTCAGTCGGCGCGCGGGTCAGCCGGTTAGCAACTCGGAGAGGGAGAGAGGGGGGTGGCCGGTGAGGTCGCGTACTGCTGTGCTGAGTCCGGTCATCTCGCCGGCTGCGATCGCTGTGTATGTGGAGACCCAGGCGTCGAGCTGCCATCGTGGGGCTCCGTAACCGGCTCGGGACTCGTACGCCTCGGGCAGGCTCTCGGGGTGGTACGTCACCCGGCGGCCGGTGGCCTCGCTGAGGGTGGTCGCCACTTCTGTGAGCGTTAGTGATTGCGGGCCGGTCAGATCGTAGGTCGTCCCCGCGTGCTCGCCGGGGGACCGGAGGACGGCCGTACATGCCTCGGCGATGTCGTCCAGTGCGACGACCGACACCGCTCCGTCCCCCGCGGGCCCGCGCAGCACGTCGTCCGAGCCCACCATCAAGCTGAGAAAGTCGGCGTACAGGTTGTCACGCAGGAACGTGTACCGCATGCCGCTCGCCCGGATGTGCTCCTCGGTCGCCCAGTGGTCCCGCGCCAGCGTGAAGGTCGCGGCAGGGCCGGCCCCGTAGAACGACGTGTACACCACGTGCCGAACCCCGGCCGCGGCCGCGGCGTCCACGAAGGCCCGATGCCGGGCCACCCGATCGGGGGTCTCCGAGGCCGACACCATGCACAGCGTCCCCACCCCCCGCAACGCCCGCCGCGCGCTCTCGCCGTCCCCGTACTCGGCCTCGGCCACACGCGCCCCCACCAGGCGCGGCGCCCGGTCCGGACTGCGCGTGACCAGTGTCTGTTCCACACCCTCGTCGGCGAGCCTGCGGGCGATACGCCCCCCAAGCCGGCCGGTTACCCCGGTAACGGCGATCACGACCGGCAATGTAGCAAGTAGTCCCGCACGGCACACGCGATCCGCCTGCCGTTCACCGGGGCATCGCGGTGGGAGCCTCCCCGCGACGCACCCGCGGGGCGTGCGGGGCGGCGGCCGGGTGGGTGGACGCGGCGGGCGGGCGACGCGGTTACGCTCGTTGGTGTGTGGAGCGTGGAGTTGCGCGCGGCGGACCGGGTCTCGCCTCGGCTGGGTGGGCGGTTGTGTCTCGCCGTGGTCAACAGCGTGCTGTGGCGCAGGGACGCCGAGCCGCGCGAGCTGCTCACCGGCTACCCGGACCTCGTGGAGTACCTGCACGATGTGGGCGGCCTCACCGACGCCGTGAAGGCGGAGCTCGGCGCGGAGGCGCGGCAACACCCCGAGGCGGCGCGGGACGAGTTCGCGCGGGCGATCGCCCTGCGGGAGCACCTGTTCGGTGTGATGACGGCGGCGGGGCGGGGCGAGCGGGCCGGTCTGGGCCTCCTGGACGAGGTGTTCCGCGACGGGATGAGCCGGTTGGCCCTCGGGCCGGACGGCCGTCCGGGCTGGACGGGCCTGCGGGTCCCGGCGTGGGAGACGGCGGCGTCCGCGGTCACGCTCCTGACCGGGCCCGATCTCGCCCTTCTCAAGCAGTGCCCCGGTGAGCGGTGCGGCTGGCTGTTCGTGGACCAGACCCGCAACAAGAGCCGCACCTGGTGCGACAGCCGGATGTGCGGGAACCGGGACCGGGTCCGCCGCCACTACCGGCGCACCCGGTCCGCCTGATCCGGCCGCCCGGACAACTAACAGATCAAATGCTCTGGACTCATTAGCCTGTTTTGGCTAACAATCAAAAGCGCTCTTACTCATTAGGAGGAAGCATGCGCTGGTTACGGACGGCCGTGGCGGCCCTGTTCATGAGCGTGACCGTGGGGGGAGGGACGGCGGTCGCCGGGCAGGACGATCTCTTCGCCTATCGCCGGAGCGCCGTGGAGGTGCGGGAGCTGTCCGTCGAGCACCGGGACGGGGTGGTCGTCCGGGACATCACCTACGCGGGCCCCGGCGCCGTGCCGGTGCGCGCCTACCTGGTGGAGCCCGAGCGTCGTGGGCGGTACGCGGCCACGTTGTACCTGCACTGGTTCGAGCCGGGCAACCCTACGCAGAACCGGACCGAGTTCCTGGATGAGGCCGTGTCGATGGCCCGGCGCGGGATGGTCGCACTCCTGCCCGACCTCACCTTTCCCTGGCAGGACGGGCCCGTGGGCGATCAGACCGACCGCGAGCGGGTCGTGCGGCAGGTCGTCCAGCTACGGCGAGGGCTGGATCTGGTGAACTCCCGGCCTGGCGTCGATCCGGGGCGGGTCGCCGTGGTCGGTCACGACTACGGCGGCATGTACGGGTTGCTGCTGGCGACGGCCGCCGACGCGCGGCGGGTGCGTGCGGCCGTGGCCGTCAACGTGGACCCGACGTTCAGCAACTGGTTCGCGCACTTCTTCCTCGACCTCGGCGGCGACGCGACCATCAGGTACGAGAAGCTGATGGAGCCGGTGGACCCCGTCCGGTACGTCGCGCGGGGTGTCGGCGGCGGCCTGCTGTACCAGTTCTCCGAACCCGACTTCTTCGTACCCGACGCGACCCGGCGCGCCCTGGTCTCCGTGACGGCCGAACCCAAGACCTACCGCCTGTACGCGGGCGCCCCGCACGAACTGCCCGGCGAGCCCGCCCGCGCCGAACGGAGCACCTGGCTCGCGGGCCGGCTCGGCCTGAGCTGAACGGCGTGCCGGGAGGGGTCAGGCGTCGCGCGGGCCGCGGTTGCGCTCGTTGTAGGCGCGCATCCGCTTGGGGTACCCGGTCAGCTGGACGTCGTAGACCGGGAGGGCGAGGTTCCTGGCCACCTTGATGATGACGGCGGGGGAGCCGACACGGCGGCGGGTCCATTCGCCGTCGTGCGCGACGGCGACGGCGGTCGTGTCCGTGGCGAAGGTCTCAGGTTCGACGTAGAACTCGACGCCCAGACGTGACTTGGCGAAGGCGATCAACGCCTCGATGTCGCTGTCGTTCGCTTCCCTGTCGAACTTCGCGATCTTGGGGCCACGTAGCCGACGAATGCCGTAGCGATCTCGCCATCCCATACCCCTTGTATACCCGGAAGGGAGACTGAGTGGGCGGCTCGGGGGCGCATCCGGGTTCTGTCGGGGTTGTTCCGGATGGTGGCCCCGAGGGCCCGCGCCAACAATGAGTACGGACAGAGTTCCGAACGAAGGGCGGGCCATGCGATGGCAGGGGTAGTGCGACCGGCGATGCCGTCCGAGGGCGTATGGGGACCCGCTCCTCATCCGCACCTCCGGGTGACCGACCAGGACCGCGAGCAGGTGGTCGAGCACGTCACCACCGCCTACGCGGAGGGCCGGCTCGACAAGATCGAGTTCGACGAGCGGCTCCACGCGGCGATGACGGCGCGAACCCACGCCGACCTCGCCCCCATCATGCAGGACCTGTACGGCGCGCGGGCCGTACCCGCCCCGCCGCCCCGGTTCAGGCAGTCCGCCTGCGCGCCCCGCCGGTACACGATGCCCGTCACCGGCGGGGAGCGCCTCGCCGCGATGGCGGCCCACGTGCTGCCGATCTGCGGCCTGTCCTTCGTCGGCCCCCTGATCGTGTTGCTGGCCGGGGGACGGACGTCGCCCTTCATCAGGGCGCACGCGGTGGAGGCGCTCAACTTCCACCTGACGCTCGCGGGGGCCGTCCTGCTGCTGCCGTTCACCGTCGTCGGCGTGCTGCTGATCCCGGTGCTGGTGGTCGCGGGCGTGGTGCTCGGCATCATCGGCGCCGCCACCGCGGCCGGCGACCAGCCGTTCCGGTACCCCTGGACCCTCCGCCCGGTGAAGTGACCCTCGCGGTCAGCGTGCCAGGACCTGGTATTTGACGGTCATCGCTCCGGTGCCGAGGCTGCCGATGGCGTCGAAGGCGGCCCGGGACAGGTCCAGGCACCGCCCCGCGATGAACGGCCCCCGGTCGTTGATGCGGACCTTCACCGACTTGCCGTTGTCGGGGTTCACGACCCGCACCACACTGCCCATCGGCAGCGTCTTGTGCGCGGCGGTCAGCGCATCGGGGTTGAACCGCTCCCCGCTGGCCGTCATCTGCCCTTCGTCGTAGAAGGACGCTCCGCACGACCCGGACGCGACGACCTTCATCGCCACTTTCTTCTTCGCGGGCTTCTTCACAGGCTTGGCGGTTCTCACAGGCGCCGGCGCTTCGACCGGCGCGCTGCTCTTCGCCCGGGGCGCGGCCTCCGTCTCCACCGGCCCGGCCACCGGTGCCGGCGTGGCACCGGCGGAAGGCACGGCGGCCTGAGGTCCGGGAATCGAACGCGGAGCCCCTCCGAGCGCGTCCGCAGGGCCGGCCGTCGGCCGGCTCGCCGCCGTCACCGTGGCCGTGAACGCCGCCGGTGACCCTTCGTTCAGCGCCCAGATGCCGGCCGCCACACCGGTCACGGCGAGCAGCGACACGGCCGTGACGGCCACGCGCCGCCTGGTACGGGTTCGCTGGGTGATGGGGGAAGTCTGGGATCCCAAGTAGAACCACGGTCCTCGATAGGGGGCAGGGCCGCGGAAGGGATCGACGTGGGGGCGCGGATCCCGTTCCGTAAGTTCCGGCACCGTATCGGACAAAGAGCGAGTAAACCACCTAAAGAAGACATAAAGTGACTTACCTCACAAAACGGTGATCACCCAGGTCGGAGCGGGTCCGACGGCCCATCCACTCACCCCGACACCACCGGTCTCGCCGCACCACGTCTCACCGCGTCACAGCCGAACAGCCGTATGGCGTTCGAGCGCGACATCGCCCGCCCGGGGTGGTCGCGGCCCCCGGCGGGTGGTCGCAGCCGCCGAGGCTGGTTGCGGGCTCCGGCCAGCCGGCCGGTTGCTCCACGACCAGGCCGCCCGGGTGTGGTTCCAGCTCTCGGCGGTGGTTGCAGGGCCTGGGTGGTTGCGGCCCTGGTGGTTGCAGGATCCCTAGTAATTGCAGGACCCGGGGTGATGTCGCAGGACCGGGGGTGGTTGTGGCGGTCGCTGGGCCGCCTGTGCGCCGATGGGTGGTGTCCACGGCGATGGGGTGGCATCCAAGCCGAGTGGGCGGTGTCTACGCCAGCGGGGTGGCGTCGGTCACGTCTACGCCAGCGGGGTGGCGTCGGTCACGTCTACGCCAGCGGGGTGGCGTCGGTCACGTCTACGCCAGCGGGGTGGCGTCCACGTTCGTGGGGTGGCGTCCACGTTCGTGGGGTGGCGCTCACGTTCGTGGGGTGGCGTCCACGTGCGGTGGTGGATACGCCGGAATCGGGTGGGCCAATGTCGACGCGGTGGGAACTGACAACGGGTGGGGCCATCAACCTCAGCCGGACGGGGTTTGATGTCTTTGGCCAATGAACGTCGGCTTTCTCGGTTCTGGTGACCCGTGGCGGGTTTCTCGCCGTACGGCGGCGCCGGATTCGCCGTACCACGTCCCGCCGCGTCGGCGCCGGTTGTTGGGGCCGGTTGTTGGGGCCGTAATGGGACGTGGGGACGTGGACGGGGACGTGGACGTGGGGACGGGGACGTGGGGACGAGGACGTAGGGACGGGGAGGTGGGGACGGGGAGGTGGGGACGGGGAGGTGGGGACGGGGAGGTGGGGACGGGGAGGTGGGGACGTGGACGTGGGGACGTGGACGGGGGTGGGGCCACCCATCTCTCAGCCCTTGTCCTTGGGCCTTGTGTTGGCTGTTAGAGGAGGAGGGAGCGGACGGTTTCGATGGTGTCGGCTTCGGTGGGGGGTTTGTCGGGGCGGTAGCGGAGGACTCGGGCGAAGCGGAGGGCCATGCCGCCGGGGTAGCGGGGGGAACGCTGGACGCCGTCGAAGGCTATTTCTACGACCAGTTCGGGGCGGAGGGGGACGACCCATTCGTCGGAGGGGCCGGTGGCCAGGGTGAGGAAGTGTTCGGTCTGCCAGTTCAGGAGGTCGTCGGTCAGGCCTTTGAAGGTTTTGCCCAGCATGACGAAGCCGCCGGTTTCGGGGTCGCGGGCGCCCAGGTGGAGGTTGGAGAGTTTGCCCTGGCGGCGGCCGTGGCCCCATTCGGCGGCGAGGACGACCAGGTCGAGGGTGTGGCGGGGCTTGACCTTGATCCAGCCGGCGCCGCGGCGGCCCGCGGCGTAGGGGGTGGTGAGGGACTTGGCGACGATGCCCTCGTGGCCGCGGCGGAGGGCGTCGGAGTAGAACGTCGCGGCCTCGTCGGGGTCGGCAGTCACCAGGCGGGGGATCAGCAGGTCGGACGGGACGGCCTGCTCCAGGGCGGCGTGGCGTTCGGCGTCGGGGAGGTCGAGCATGTCCTTGCCGTGCACGCGCAGCGCGTCGAAGAAGAACACCCGCAGCGGCGTGGTCTCGCGCAGGCGCTCGACGTCGAGCTTGCTGGCGACCCGCCCCGCGGTCACCTGGAACGGCTCGGGCCGCCCGTCGGGGCGCACCGCGATCACCTCGCCGTCCAGCACGAGGTCGTCGGCGTGCAGGCCGAGCGCGGCCTCCACCAGCTCGGGGACCTGGGCCGTGATGTCGTCGAGGGTGCGGGTGAACACCCGGACCCGGTCGCCCGACCGGTGGGTCTGCACGCGGATCCCGTCGAGTTTCCACTCCAGCGCCCCTGGCCCGCCGAGCTTCAGCAGGGCCGCGGGGAGGTTGGGGGCGCTCTGCGCCAGCATGGGGGCGACGGGACGGCCGACCTCCAGGTGGAAGGACCGCAGCGCCTCGACCCCGCCGACGAGCGCGGCGGCGCCCACGGCGGGCAGCCACCCGCGCAGCGTGAGGGCGCGCCGCACCTCGGCGGCCGGGACGCCGGACGCCTTGGCCACCGCCTCGATCATGACGCCGTTCAGCGCGCCCTGACGAAGCTCCCCGCCGAGCAGGCGCAGCAGGAACGACTGCTCCTGCCGGGTGAGCGACCGGAACAGCTGGGCGACCAGTTCCTTCCTGGCCGCCTGGGACCCCGGCCCGGCCTGGGCCTTGATCCGGCTGAGCAGGTCGTCGACCTCGGTGAGCGTGGCGCTGGCGATCTGCCGCGGGTCGGGCAGCTCGCGCAGCGAGGCGTAGCCGACGCCGATCTGCCGCTGCGGCAGCTCGCCCGAGAGGTACGCGACCGCGATCTCGGCCTCGTGCGGCTCGACCCGGCTCAGCAGGTCGGCGAGATGACGGATCTTGGCGAGGCGCGCCGAGTCCGCCGCGACGGCAGCCGAGGTGCGCGCGAGGTCGATGAGCAACACAGGTTCATCGTGTCAGTTCAGCGGCGGGAACGCGCCCACCGGGATCGATGTCGGGCGCGGCCGGCCGGGGCCCGCGGGCGATGAACGCCCGATGACCAGCAGTTGGCCGGGGTTCACGGGTGGAATCGGTACCCCGGCCCTCGCACTACACGTACGGGATCAGCTGACGCCGAGCAGGTCGACGACGAAGATCAGGGTCTCGCCGGGCTTGATGGCGTTGCCCGCGCCGCGGCTGCCGTACCCGAGGTGCGCCGGGATGGTGAGCCGGCGGCGCCCGCCGACCTTCATGCCCGCCACGCCCTGGTCCCAGCCCGCGATGACGCGGCCGCCGCCGAGCGGGAACTGGAAGGCGTCCCCGCGGTTCCAGGACGCGTCGAACTCCTCGCCCGTGGAGAACGCGACGCCGACATAGTGCACGCTCACCATGTGACCCGGCTTGGCCTCCTCACCGTCCCCCACGGTGATGTCGACGATCTCGAGATCCTTCGGAGGCTCGCCTTCCGGAAAATCGATCTCGGGCTTCTCGAGTGCCACGTGTGCTCCTTGGGTGATGTGCGCACCGCCTGCCCGGCTTGGGCCGGGCCCTCACCGGCGGTGCTCCGGCCGCCTACCGGCCGACCGGACGACTCTACGTGGTCCGGCGCTCCGGCGGGCGGCGAGGGCACGTTCTGTGGACGACCGGGGACTCAGTCTTTGGGCTCGCCGAGGCCGGGATCCCGGGGAGGGGCGCCGGGGGTCGGAACCGGCGACGGGGTGGGCTGCGGCGCGGTGGCCTGCGGGGGGACCGGCGTGGCGGTGCTCTGCGTGGGGGCCGGCGTGGCGACCCCGGCGGACGGCGGGCGCTCCACGGCCACGGTGTCGGCGGGCGCGATGCCGCCGTCCAGGACGGTGAGCGCCTGCTCCAGGGCCGCGGCGGGCACCAGCACGTCGTAGCGTCCGGCCACGATGGCGCTGCGCGAGGTGAAGTCCCGGGTGCCGCCCTTGAAGGCGTGGCCGGCGAAGCCGAACGCGGCGCCTGCCACGGCGCCCCACAGGATGGCCCACAGGACCAGCGCGATGAACGAGCCGGTGGTCGAGGTGAACACGCCGAGGAACAGCCCCACCACGAGGCCGAAGACGGCGCCGCTGATGGCGCCGGACAGCGCGGCCTTCGGGTTGGTCAGCCGCCCGGTGACCGTCTCCTCCAGGCGCAGGTCGTTGCCCACGATGGCGACGTTCCGCACCGGGTAGCCGGCGTCGGAGAGCGTGTCCACGGTGCGCTGCGCGGCCGCGTAGTTGTCGAAGCTGACCAGTAACCGCCGGTCCGCGGGGATGGGCGGGGTCAGCCCGGGTGACGAGGAGATCATGGATTCCGCCTCCATGGCTAAGAGTCTTGTGTGGCACCCAGCTACCCGGCGCGGCGGATATATCACCGGCCGGGCGCGAAGGCCCGGCCGGCGGGTGTCACCAGCTCTGGTGCAGCGGCATGCCCTCGGAGTAGCCGGAGGAGCTCTGCAGGCCGATGACGGCGCGTTCGTGGAACTCCTCCAGCGTGGTGGCACCCGCGTACGTCAGGGCGGACCGCAGGCCGGCGACGATGGCGTCCAGCTGGTCCTCGACGCTCGGGCGCAGCGGGTCGAGGTACATGCGGGAGGTGGAGATGCCCTCCTCGAAGACGGCCTTGCGCGCCCGGTCGAACGGGGTGTCGTCGGCGGTGCGCAGGCGGACGGCGCGGGCCGAGGCCATGCCGAAGTTCTCCTTGTATCGGCGGCCGTCGGCGTCGGTGCGGGTGTCGCCCGGCGATTCGTAGGTGCCCGCGAACCACGAGCCGATCATGACGTTGGACGCGCCGGCCGCCAGGGCGAGGGCGACGTCCCTCGGGTGGCGCACGCCGCCGTCGGCCCACACGTGCCTGCCGAGCGCGCGGGCCTGCGCGGCGCACTCGGCCACGGCGGAGAACTGCGGGCGGCCGACGCCGGTCATCATCCGGGTGGTGCACATCGCGCCGGGCCCGACGCCGACCTTGATGATGTCGGCGCCCGCCTCGGCGAGGTCCCGCACCCCGGCGGCGGTGACGACGTTGCCCGCGGCGATCGGCACGCCGGGCCGCAGGGCGCGGACGGAGGCCAGCGCGGCCAGCATCTTCTCCTGGTGGCCGTGCGCGGTGTCGACCACCAGGCAGTCGACCCCGGCGTCCAGCAGTTCCTTGGCCTTGGCGGCGACGTCGCCGTTGATGCCGACGGCGGCGGCGATCCTCAGGTGCCCGCGGGCGTCCAGGGCGGGCTGGTACAGCGTGGCGCGCAGCGCGCCGGTGCGGGTGAGCACGCCCTGAAGCCGGCCCTCGTGGTCCACGACGGGGGCCAGGCGGTGCCGTCCCTCGTGCAGCACCTCGAACGCGGCGCGCGGGTCGGTGCCCGCCGGGATGGTGAGCGGCGAGCCGGACATCACCTGGGCCAGCTGGGTGAACATGTCGACGCCGTGGCAGTCGGCCTCGGTGACGACGCCGATGGGGCGGTTGTCCCAGTCGACCACGATCACGGCGTTGTGGGCCCGCTTGGGCAGCAGGTTGAGCGCCTCGCCGACCGTGTCGTGCGGGGTGAGCGTGAGCGGGGTGTCGTGCACCAGGTCGCGCTTCTTGACCCACTCGATCACGTCGGCGACGACGTCGATGGGGATGTCCTGCGGGATGACGGCGATGCCGCCGCGCCGGGCGATCGTCTCGGCCATCCGGCGGCCCGCCACGGCGGTCATGTTGGCCACCACGACCGGGATGGTGGTTCCGGTGCCGTCACCGGTGGACAGGTCCACGTCGAGCCGGGAGCCCACCGCCGAGCGCGCGGGGACCATGAACACGTCGCTGTAGGTCAGGTCGAGAGTGGGCGCCTGATCGTTGAGGAATCGCACGTTTGTCCAGCCTACGTGATGGGTGGTTAGTGCGGGGATGTCCCAGGTCAGAACCGTTACATGTCCGCCGGTACACCTGGTGGTCCCCTATGCTGATTGCTCTGTGCGCGATGATCGAGACGGCGCTCGGCCGGGGCGGATAAATTGACCGCGCGATCGGACCAGCGGACGGGTGGGCTCTGAGGTTGGAGGCGCAATGATCATCGTGGACCGGCCGGAGACGCTCGTCATCGGCTACGCGGTGCGCACGGACAACGCCGACGAGGCTGACCCCTCCCGGGCCAAGCTGCCCGGCCTGTGGGCCCGCGCGGGGGCCCCGGGGGCCTTCGCGCACATCCCGGGCCGTGTCGACGAGAACCTCTACGCGGTGCTGTTCGACTACGAGGGCGAGCACCAGGGCGCCTACACGCAGGTCGTGGGGGCCGCGGTGCGGACGGCGGCCCGCCTGCCCGAGGGCATGGTGGCGGTCCGCGTCCCCTCGGTGCCCTCGCTGAAGGTCGAGGCGCACGGCCCCATGCCCCAGGCCCTGATCGAGGCCTGGCAGGAGGTCTGGCGCCACACCGAGGCCGGCAGCGTCCCGCCGCGCGCCTTCACCACCGACCTCGAGATCCACCACCGCGCGGGCGTCGACCTCTACCTGGCCGTCCTCGGCACCTCGGTCTCGCCGGGCCAGCACCGCGAGCGGGCCCAGGCCTGATCCCGGGTCAGGCGAGCACCCCGGCGTCGCGCAGGGCCTTGGCGCGGGTGTCGTCCAGCCCCCAGCCCGTGAGGTCGTGCAGGCGCGTGGCGGGGGTCAGGGGGGCCTTCGGGGCGTCCTTCAGGCGGGGGGAGGGGGTGGGCTGCAGCACGCCGTCGATCTCGGTGAAGGTGCCCCGGGCCTCGTTGTGGGGGTGGTGGGGGGCCTCGGCGATGGTGAGGACGGGGGAGACGCACGCGTCCGTGCCGTCGAAGACCTGCTGCCACTCGTCGCGGGTGCGGGTGCGGAAGACCTCGGTGAGGCGTTCGCGGATCCGCGGCCAGTTGGCGGGGTCGGCGCGGGACGGCAGGTCGGTCAGGCCGGTCCCGGCCACCAGCGCGGCCCAGAACGGCGGTTCCAGCGAGCCGACGGCCACATGGCCGCCGTCGGCGGTCTCGTAGGTGTCGTAGAACGGGGCCCCGGTGTCCAGCAGGTTGGTGCCGCGCGGCCCCCACAGGCCGGTCTGGGCGCTGTGGTAGAACATCGCGAACAACGTGGCGGCGCCGTCCACCATGGCGGCGTCGATGACGGTGCCGCGGCCGGTGCGCTCGCGTTCGAACAGCGCCAGCAGCACGCCGTACGCCAGCATGAGCCCGCCGCCGGCGAAGTCCCCGAGGATGTTGATCGGCGGCGTGGGCGGCTCCCCGGCGCGGCCCAGCATGGACAGCACCCCGGCGACGGCGATGTAGTCGATGTCGTGGCCGGCGGTGTGGGCCAGCGGGCCGTCCTGCCCCCAGCCGGTCATGCGGCCGTAGACGAGCCGGGGGTTGACCGCGTGCAGGTCCTCGGGGCCGATGCCGAGCCGTTCGGCCACGCCGGGCCGGAACACCTCGATGACCACGTCGGCGGTCGCCGCCAGCTCCTTGAACGCCGCCACGCCCTCGGGCGACTTGAGGTCCAGCCCGATGGTCCGCTTGCCCCGGTCCATCACGTCCTGCCGCGGCGTGTCGCCGGCGGCGGCGACGGAGGCGACCCGGTCGATCCGCAGCACCTCGGCGCCGTGGTCGGCGAGCATCATGCCCGCGAACGGGCCTGGGGCGAGCCCGGCCAGTTCCAGCACCCGCACTCCGGACAGCGGGCCGCCCCGCCGCGCCGGAGGAAGCTCCTGGTCACCTTGGCCGACGTCGACGCTCATGTGTTCTCCCGTGGTGCGGAGGTGCCCGTTGAAGCCTAACAAGCGCTTGGTGCGACGGCATGTCACCGCACCGTCCGCCACCTGCGAACACGACGCTAGCCCTTATTGGACAGCGCTTCCCAGGGGGCCCGTGAGTTTGCGCGGGTTTAACGTGTCTACTCTGGTCGGTGGTCATCTCAGGAGATAGCGTTCTTAGGACGATCTCCAACACTTAGCTCAGGGGTGGTGGCATGCCAGATCGCACGGTGGGTACGACCGCCCAGATGGCAGCGCACAAGCAGGCCGTCGAGCAGATCAAGGAGTCTTTCACCGCTCTCCCCGACGGAACCACCCCGCGTCTCGCCAAGGCGACCACCAATCTGTTCCGCTTCCGCGAGGCCGGCCGCACCACACGGCTGTCCGCCCGCGACCTGGACAAGGTCATCTCGGTCGACCCCGAGTCGCGCACCGCCGAGGTGCAGGGCATGACGACCTACGAGCACCTGGTGGACGCCACGCTTCCGTCCGGCCTCATGCCGTACGTCGTCCCGCAGCTCAAGACGATCACGCTGGGCGGCGCGGTGACCGGGCTCGGCATCGAGTCCACCAGCTTCCGCCACGGGCTGCCGCACGAGTCGGTGGAGGAGATGGAGATCCTCACCGGCGACGGGCGGGTCGTCGTCGCCCGCGCCGACAACGAGCACGCGGACCTGTTCAACGCCTTCCCCAACTCCTACGGCACCCTCGGCTACGCCCTGCGGCTGCGCATCAAGCTGCTCCCCGTCCAGCCGTACGTCCGGCTGACGCACATCCCCTTCACCGACGCCGGCAAGTGCATGCTGGCGATGCAGGAGATCTGCGACCGCGGCGAGTACGAGGGGGACCGCGTCGACTTCATCGACGGCACCTTCTTCTCGCCCGAGGAGATGTACATCACCGTCGGCCAGTTCGCCGAGCGCGCGCCCTACGCCTCCGACTACACCGGGATGCGCATCTACTACCAGTCCATCCGCACCCGCACCCGCGACTGGCTCACCATCCGCGACTACCTGTGGCGCTGGGACACCGACTGGTTCTGGTGCTCGCGCGCGTTCGGCGTGCAGCAGCCGCTCATCCGCTCCCTGGTGCCGCGGCGCTGGCTCCGCTCGGACGTCTACCGCAAGCTCGTCGGCATGGACCAGAAGTACGGCGTGACCGCGCGCGTCGACCGGTGGCGCGGCAACCCTGCGCACGAGTCGGTCATCCAGGACGTCGAGGTGCCGGTGGAGAAGGGCGCCGACTTCCTGGACTTCTTCCACGACAAGGTGGGCATGGCCCCCGTCTGGATGTGCCCGCTGCGTGCCGGTCAGCAGTGGCCGGTCTACCCGTTGGAGCCGGGCAAGCTCTATGTGAACTTCGGATTCTGGGGAATGGTCGCCTTGCCCAGAGGGCAGTTCGACGGCTATCACAACCGTCTCATCGAGAACTCGGTACACGAGCTCGGTGGCCACAAATCCCTGTATTCGACATCGTTCTACCCCCGTGATGAGTTCTGGCGGCTCTACAACGGCGACGCCTATTGGCCGGTCAAGCGTGCCTACGACCCCCAGGGGCGGCTGCTGGACCTCTACGAAAAGTGTGTACGGGGGCGTTGAGGAGGTTGGTTCGATGACACTCGCCCAGATCTTCGAGAAGATCGTCGGGCCGGAGGCGAACGTGTCGTTCTCCGCCTATGACGGCAGCAAGGCGGGGCGCTCGGACGCCACGGCGCACATCGAGGTGAAGACCCCGATCGCGATCGCGTACCTCGCGCAGGCCCCCGGGGAGATGGGGCTTGCCAGGGCGTACGTCGCGGGTCACATCGATGTGCACGGCGACATGTACACCCTGCTGTCGGAGATGTCGTCCATCACGCTGGACGACATGCCGGTACGCGAGAAGGTGGCGGTGGCCCGGTCCCTGGGCGTCAAACCGCTGCTGATGCGGGTGCCGCTTCCCCCGCAGGAGGTACGCCGCAGCGCGATGGCGAGGCTGGGCAGCCGCCATGCCAAGCAGCGCGACGCCGAGGCGATCCACCATCACTACGACGTCTCCAACAGGTTCTACGAGTGGGTACTCGGGCCGTCGATGGCCTACACCTGCGCGGTGTTCCCCGAGGAGGGCTCCTCGCTGGAGGAGGCGCAGTTCGCCAAGTTCGACCTCGTCGCCAAGAAGCTCGACCTCAAGCCGGGCATGCGCCTGCTGGACGTCGGCTGCGGCTGGGGCGGCATGGTCATGCACGCCGCCAAGCACTACGGCGTCAAGGTGCTCGGCGTCACGCTGTCGCGCCAGCAGGCCGAGTGGGCGCAGAAGGCCATCGCCGAGGCGGGCCTGTCCGAGCTGGCCGAGGTCCGGTTCTCCGACTACCGCGACGTGACCGAGAGCGGCTTCGACGCGGTCAGCTCCATCGGCCTGACCGAGCACATCGGCAAGGACCAGCTCCCCGCGTACTTCGGCTTCCTGTACGGCAAGCTCCAGCCGGGCGGGCGCCTGCTCAACCACTGCATCACCCGGCCCAAGGGCACCGAGCGGACGATCAACAAGGGCGGATTCATCAACCGCTACGTCTTCCCCGACGGCGAGCTCGAGTCGGTCGGCCACCTCATCCGCGAGATGGAGGACACCGGCTTCGAGATCAGGCACGAGGAGAACCTCCGGGAGCACTACGCCAGGACCCTGGAGAAGTGGTGCGCCAACCTCGACGCCCACTGGGACGAGGCCGTCCAGGAGGTCGGCCAGGGCACCGCGCGGGTGTGGCGGCTGTACATGGCGGGATGCATCGTGGGCTTCGAGCGCAACAAGGTGCAGCTCCACCAGGTGCTCGGCGTGAAGCTCGGCGACAAGGGCGAGGCGGGCGTGCGGCTGCGTCCGTCCATCGGCTGGCCCTGACCCGCGGGGCCGGATCGGCGGCCCCCGAAGGTCTGGACGTCGCGCCCGGACGGAGCCCGTGAGGGCCCGTCCGGGCGTTCCGTTTCTCAGTGCAGTTCGCGCTTGAGGATCTTTCCGCTGGCGGTCATCGGGAACGAGTCGCGGAACTCCACCAGCCGCGGGTACTTGTAGGACGCCATGTTCTCCCGGCACCACGCGACCAGCTCGTCCTCGCCGACGCTCTCCCCCTTGCGCGGGATCACGAACGCCTTGATCTCCTCGCCGTGCGAGGGGTGCGGCACCCCGACGACCGCGGCGAGCGACACCGCCTCGTGCGTCATCAGCACCTCCTCGATCTCGCGCGGGTACACGTTGAACCCGCCGCGGATGATCATGTCCTTGGCGCGGTCGACGATGTAGTAGTAGCCGTCGGCGTCCCGGGTGGCGATGTCGCCGGTGCGGAACCACCCGCCTCTGATCGCCTCCGCGGTGGCGTCCGGCCGCCCGAGGTAGCCCTTCATGACGTTGTGGCCGCGGATCGCGATCTCGCCGGGCTGGTCGCCGTCGATGTCGTTCCAGGCGGGGTCGATCAGCTTCATCTCCACACCCCAGACGGGCGTGCCGATCGACCCGGCCTTGGTCACCTTGCCCGGCTGGTTGAAGCTCGCCACCGGGGAGGTCTCCGACAGGCCGTACCCCTCCAGCACCGGCACGCTGAACGTCTTGTCGAAGTCCTTGAGCACCTCGACCGGCAGCGACGCCCCGCCGGAGACGGCGGTGTGCAGGCTGACCGGCACCTCCGCCCCGCCGGCGTGGATGGTGGTGAGCAGCGCCCAGTACATCGTCGGGACGCCCGCGAACATGGTGACGCCCTCGTCGCGCATCAGGCGCAGCGCCGTCTCCGGCTCGAACCGCGGCACCAGCACCAGTGCGGCGCGCCGCCGCAGCCCGACGTTCATCACCACGGTCTGGCCGAACGAGTGGAACAGCGGCAGCGTGGCGAGGAACACGTCCTGCGGGGCCCGCTCGAACATCTGGTCCGACACGATGGCGTTCATCAGCATGTTCAGGTGGCTCAGCTCGGCGCCCTTGGGCTGCCCGGTGGTGCCGCTGGTGTAGAGGATGACCGCGGTGTCCTCCGGCGACGTGGCCACCGTCTCGAACGTGCCCGGCATGCCGTCGAGCGCCGACCACAGTGTCTGCACGCCGTCCATGCCCGACTCGGTGGCGAACGGCGTGGCGGGCAGCAGGAAGAGGTTCCCGGCGTCCGGCGAGCCGTCCGCGATCACCTCACGGAAGCCCGCGTGCCCGCGCTCGCCGAGCGGCAGCTCGGGGGTGCCCTCGAAACAGAACAGCGCGCGGGCGCCGCAGTCGCGCAGGTGGTAGGCGATCTCCCGCGACTGCAGCAACACGTTCAACGGCACGACGGTGGCGCCGGCCTTCAGGATGCCGTAGTAGACGAAAGGGAAGTACGGGAGGTTGGGGCAGGCCAGCGCCACGGTGTCCCCCCGGCCGATTCCGCGGGAGACCAGCAGGTTGGCCACCTGGTTGGCCAGCGTGTCCAGCACGGAGTACGGCACGCGTACGTCCCCGAACACCAGTGCGGTGTGGTCTGGGCACTCCCGGGCGCTGTCCTCCAAAATGACCGACAGGTTGAGCATGGGTGCGATCTCCACTTCTGGGCGCTCCCGGTATGCTCCGGGCGCCCTTGCCCGCTTCCAGATCGGCGACATCCTGGCAGCCGGTGGCTACTAATCGGTAACGGCCATGGACGCCCGGCCCCACGGGGGCGTAATTACGGTGAAGCAGGTGGTGACCTTTCCCCCGGAGGCCGGAGATGCAATACGACTACGTGATCGTGGGCGCGGGCTCGGCGGGCTGCGTCCTCGCCGACCGGCTCTCCGTGGACCCTTCGGTGCGGGTGGCCCTCCTGGAGGCGGGAGGCCCGGACCGCAAGGCGGAGATCCGCGTCCCCGCCGCGTTCTCCAAGATGTTCAAGACCGAGTACGACTGGAACTTCAGCACCGTCAAGCAGGCCGAGATGTCCGGCCGTGAGCTGTACTGGCCGCGTGGCCGCACGCTCGGCGGCTCGTCCTCCATCAACGCCCAGATGTGGGTGCGCGGCCACCGCGCCGACTACGACGGCTGGGAGCTGCCCGGCTGGTCCTACGACGAGGTCCTGCCGTACTTCCGGCGTTCGGAGCACCGCACGGGCTCCAACCACGGCGGCGTGTACGGCACCGGCGGCCCGATCCACATCAGCGAGCTGCGCAGCCCCAACGTCACCACGGCGGCGTTCCTGCGGGCGTGCGAGGAGATCGGGCTGACCCGGCTGGACGAGCTCGGCGAGTCCGACGAGGGCTGCTCCCCGACCCCGGTGACCCAGCGCAGGGGCCGCAGGTGGAGCTGCGCCGACGCCTACCTGCGCCCGGCGATGCGCCGCCCCAACCTGACCGTGCTGACCGGCGCCGAGGCCCGCGGGGTGCTGTTCGACGACGACGGCCGCGCCACCGGCGTCGAGTACGGCGACGGGCTGCGGGTCACCGCGACCCGCGAGGTGATCCTGTCCGCCGGGACGATCGGGTCGCCGCAGCTGCTGATGCGCTCGGGCATCGGCGACCCCGGCGAGCTGCGCGCGGCGGGTGTCGAGCCGCGGCACGAGCTGCCGGGGGTGGGAAGCAACCTGAGCGACCACCTGGCCTGCGGCGTCGTGCTGAGCTGCCCGAGCCCGGTCACGCTGGCGGCGGCCGAGTCGCTGGGCAACCTCGCGCGCTTCCTGCTCGCCGGCCGCGGCATGCTCACCTCCAACGTCGGCGAGGCCGTGGCGTTCGTCCGCTCGGGGCCCGCCGAGCCCGCGCCGGACCTGGAGCTGGTGTTCGCCCCCGTGCCGTTCGCCGACCACGGGCTCACCCCGCCGGCCGGCCACGGCCTCACCATCGGGGTGGTGCTGCTGCGGCCGGAGAGCCGGGGCCGGGTCACGCTGGGTGAGGACGGCGGGGTGCTGATCGACCCGTGCTACCTCAGCGCGGAGACCGACGTGCTGCGCCTCGTGGCCGGGCTGAAGAAGGCCAAGGAGCTGTTCGCCGCCCCGTCGCTGAAGCCGTACGCGGGCACGCCGATGGAGCCGTACGACGGCTCGGAGACCGACGAGGAGCTGGCCCGGCTGGTGCGGGCCAAGAGCGAGACGCTGTACCACCCGGTGGGCACCTGCAAGATGGGCCTCGGCCCGGACGCCGTCGTCGACCCGTCGCTGCGGGTGCGCGGGGTGCCCGGCCTGCGCGTGGTGGACGCCTCGGTGATGCCGGCGCTCAACCGCGGCCACACCCACGCCCCCACGGTCATGATCGCCGAGCGGGCCGCGGACCTCATCAAGGCCTCCGGAGAGGGCGGCGGCGTTTGACGTAAGTGTCCGCTTTCTCAATCATGGAGCGATGACAGCGGAAACACCGCAGGAGCGCGAGCCGATCACCTCCTGCGAGCAGATCGACCTGTCGGACTGGGACTTCTGGGCCCGGCCGATGGCCGAGAGGGAACACGCCTTCGCGCTGCTGCGCGAGCGGGACACCCCGATGTTCTTCGCCGAGCCCGAGGTGTCGTTCGCCGACCCGGGGCGGGGCTACCACGCCATCGTGCGGCACGCGGACGTTCTGGAGATCAGCCGCAACCCCGAGGTGTTCTGCTCGGGGTCGGGCGGCGCCACCAACATCACGGACATGCCCCCCGAGTTCGCCGAGTACTTCGGTTCGATGATCAATATGGACGACCCCCGGCACGCCCGCCTGCGCCGGATCGTGTCCCGGGCCTTCACCCCGAAGATGATCCAGAAGTTCGAGGAGGACGTGCAGATCGCCGCCTCCACCGTCGTGGACGAGCTGCTGGAGAAGGGCCCCGGCTGCGACTTCGTCAGCGAGGTCGCCGCCCGGCTGCCCCTGAAGATCATCTGCGACATGATGGGCATCCCGGAGAAGGACTACCGCTTCGTCTACGACCGCTCCAACATCGTCCTCGGCGCCTCCGACCCCGAGTACGTCCCGCAGAGCGACGTGGACAGCGTGGTGGCCGCCCTGCTCACCGCCGGGTCCGAGCTGCAGCAGCTGGTCCAGGAGCTCGCCGCCGAGCGCTCGGGGCACCCCACGGGGGACCTCATCTCGGCCCTGGTGAACGCCAACATCGACGGCGAGCAGCTCACCCTGCAGGAGCTCGGGTCGTTCTTCATCCTGCTGGTCGTGGCCGGCAACGAGACGACCCGCAACGCGATCTCGCAGGGCCTGCTCCTGCTCACCCGCCACCCCGACCAGAAGAAGCTGTGGCTGTCCGACGTCGACGGGCACGCGCCGAAGGCCGTCGAGGAGATCGTGCGGCTGGCCTCCCCGGTCAACTACATGCGCCGCAAGGTCACCCGGGACATCACCGTGAACGGCGCCGACTACCGCGAGGGCGACAAGGCGGTCCTGTACTACTGGTCGGCCAATCGGGACGCCGCCGTCTTCGCCGACCCCTACAGCTTCGACATCACCCGCGACCCCAACCCGCACGTCGGCTTCGGCGGCCCGGGGCCGCACTTCTGCCTGGGCGCACACCTGGCCCGCCGCGAGATCACCGTGATGTTCCGCGAGCTGCTCGGGCGGGTGCCGTCCATTGAGGCGGGGCGCCCGGAACGGCTGTTCTCCAGCTTCATCAACGGCGTCAAGCACATGCCCTGCGACTTCTAGGCCCCGGACGGCCGCGCCCGGCGAGGGCGCGGCCGGTCCCGGTCAGGAGACGTTGGTGAAGGGCCGGACCGAGGAGAAGACGGTGTTGACGTCCGGGAGCAGCGCCTTCTTGGCGTCC
Organism: Sphaerisporangium aureirubrum; assembly: GCF_042658925.1. Lineage (NCBI taxonomy): Bacteria > Bacillati > Actinomycetota > Actinomycetes > Streptosporangiales > Streptosporangiaceae > Sphaerisporangium > Sphaerisporangium aureirubrum. Next base: position 219,032 of record NZ_JBHSRF010000002.1, on the reverse strand, counting down.
GGCACCGCCATGTAGACGATCGACGGCAGGTCGGCGCCGGTGCTCACCGCGGCGACCACCAGGGTGGTCTTCTGGTCGCCCGCCGTGACCTGGTAGGCGACCACCCGCGCGGGCTTGCCGCCCGCCGTCAGGCGCTGCTCGGCCGTCTTGACGATCTTGTTGCCCTCGGGGAAGAACTTGCCCCGCGCGGCGAACGCCACGGCGCTGATCACCGGGGCGAGGTTCTCCGGCTCGTCGGGGGCGTACTTGGCCGCGAGGTTCTTGGCCAGCGGCCCGGTCATCAGCTGGGCGAACTGGAGCTTGCCCGCCGGGTCCTGGCCCGCCGCGACGTACTGGCGGGTCTCGAAGCCGTAGGTCGTGCGGATGTGGTCGGTCCTGGTGTCGAGCCGCCACGGGCCGCCGAGGCGCGGGATGTTGAGGCCGGCCACGTCGTCGGCGACGGTGCCGAGCCGGGGGGAGGCCTCACCGCGGTACTTGGGGAGCCGGGTCAGCGCCTGCGGCTTGGTGCCCGTGGACGGCTTGGCCGTGGGCGGGGGCTCCGCCGCGCCGCTCGCGCCGCCGTCGCCCGACGCCTTGCCCGACTCGGGCGTCCCGCGCAGCGGCCCGGCGAGGAACGCCCACAGCAGGGCGGCGACCAGGGCGACCGCGACCGAGGCGATCAGGGCGAGCAGCCAGACCCGCCTGCCGCCGCCGCCCTCGTCCTGCGTCTCGCCGATCGCCTCGTAGTTGTCGCCGAAGACGGTGTTCCACAGCTCCTGCTGGCGCTCGGGCGGCGGGGTCTTCGGCCCGCTGATCTGCCCGGCGGTCACGAACGGCTTGTAGGGGTCCTCGGGGCCGCTCTCCGGCCTGCGCCTGCGTCCCGGCGCCGGGGGCGCGGAACGCTCGTGCGTGGTCGCCTCGGCGAGCCGCACGGTCGTCTCGGTGCCTGGCGGGGTGTACTGCTGCGTCCCGGCGGCGTGCGGCGCGGCGAGCATCGGGCCCTGCCCGTTCGCCGCGCCCGGGGCCTGCCCGTTCATCGGGCCGTGCTGCCCGTTCACGGGACCGGGGAGTTGGCCGTTCATCCCGCCCGGGGCCTGTACGTCGGTGCCCTGCGCGGTCATGGTGCCGGGGGCGCCCGCGTACCGCTGGGGTCCGGCGTTCCGCGCGGCGTGCTGCTGCGGGCCGGGGCCCTGCGGGGCGTACTGCTGGGGGCCGGTGGGCTGCGGAGGGTACTGCTGGGGGCCGGTGGACGGCTGGGGGGCGTACTGCTGGGGCCCGGTGCCCGGGCCGCCGTACTGCTGCGGGCCGGTGGGCTGCGGGGGGTACTGATGGGGGCCCGAGCCCTGGGGGGCGTACTGCGGGGGGGCCGGGGTGTCGTACCGCTGCGGGCCGGTGGGGTAGGAGCCGTGGTCCTGCGGGCCGGTGTTGTGGTGCTGGTGGCCGGGAGGGGGCGGGGTGACCGGGTCCTGGTAGGAGGGGTGCGCCGACGGCGGGGGCATCTCCGGCCACGGCGGTGGGCTCTCCGGCCATGCCGGAGCCCGCGTGGGGCGGCTGGTCTGCTCAGGTGCCATCGCGGGCGTACCTCCCGAAATCATGCCCGGATTGAGGGTGCTCGGCATGATCTCATGTGGAGCAGGGGTGTCCGCAGGAGAATCGGAGAATGGTTCCCGCAGCCTCAGGCCGTTCGGGTCGGTCGGCGGATCCTGCATCGGCAGGTCGTCCCCCGGGAAATCCGGGCCGCGTCCTGGCCCATACGAGTTCGCCACAGCGAAAAGCGTAAACTAAAGGTACATACGGGGCACAACGGATCTATCACCATCGGGTCGCTATGTGCCCGCATTTCGATCACCAGGTCATGGTGGCGGCCAAACGATATGAACGGTGTTTGCGCACTGCGCTACCCTTGAGCTATGCGTGGCGGGACCCTGCTTCTTGGCCGGCCGCGTCGAGCGCGCTGAGACGCGGGTCGACGCGGCTGCCCCTCGTGGACACGGGGGGTTTCTTTATTGGTCAAGATCGACCAAGCCATCCGCGCCCCTGATGAATCTAAGGACGAGGCCGTGAGCGACGAGCAGTACGATCCGCAGACGCTGCAGCCCAAGTGGCAGCGCCGCTGGGAGGAACTGGACCCCTACCGGGCCGGCGGGGACGGCGACGACCGCCCTCGTAAGTACCTGCTCGACATGTTCCCCTACCCCTCCGGGGACCTGCACATGGGGCACGCCGAGGTCTTCGCCATCGCGGACGTCGTCGCCCGCTACTGGTTCCAGAAGGGCTACAACGTCCTGCACCCCATCGGGTGGGACTCCTTCGGCCTGCCCGCCGAGAACGCCGCGATCCGCCGCAACGCCCACCCCGCGGAGTGGACGTACGCCAACATCGAGACCCAGGCCAACTCCTTCAAGCGGTACGGCATCTCCTTCGACTGGTCGCGCCGCCTGCACACCAGCGACCCCGAGTACTACCGCTGGAACCAGTGGCTGTTCAACCGCTTCTTCGAGCGGGGCCTGGCCTACCGCAAGGGCGGCCTGGTCAACTGGTGCCCCGTCGACCAGACGGTGCTGGCCAACGAGCAGGTCGTCGCGGGGCAGTGCGAGCGGTGCGGCGCCACGGTGATCCGGCGCGAGCTGACCCAGTGGTACTTCAAGATCACTGACTACGCCGACCGCCTGCTGGACGACATGGCCCAGCTGGAGGGCGGCTGGCCCGAGCGCGTGCTGACCATGCAGCGCAACTGGATCGGCCGCTCCGAGGGCGCCGACGTCGCCTTCCAGATCGAGGGCCGCGCCGAGCCGGTCACCGTCTACACCACCCGTCCGGACACCCTGTACGGCGCGACGTTCTTCGTGGTGGCCGCGGACGCCCCGCTGGCCGAGGAGATCTGCGCCCCCGAGCAGCTGCCCGCGCTGGAGGCGTACCGCGCCGAGGTCGCCAAGCTGACCGACATCGAGCGCCTGGCCACCGACAAGGAGAAGACGGGCGTCTTCCTGGGGCGCCACGCGATCAACCCGGTGAACGGCGAGCGCGTCCCGGTGTGGGCCGCCGACTACGTGCTGTCCGACTACGGCCACGGCGCGATCATGGCGGTGCCCGCGCACGACCAGCGCGACCTGGACTTCGCGCTGAAGTTCAGCCTGCCGGTGCGGGTCGTGGTCGAGACCGGCCTGCCCGACCCAGCGGAGAGCGGCACCGCGACGCCGGGCGAGGGCCGTCTGGTCAACTCCGGGCCGCTGGACGGGCTGACCAAGACCGGCGCCATCGCCCGGATCGTCGAGATCCTGGGCGAGCGCGGCACCGGCGCGGCGGCGGTCAACTACCGCCTGCGCGACTGGCTGCTGTCCCGCCAGCGTTACTGGGGCACGCCCATCCCGATCATCCACTGCCCCGACTGCGGCGAGGTGCCGGTCCCCGACGACCAGCTGCCCGTCACGCTGCCCGACCTGCGCGGCGACGCCTTGGCGCCCAAGGGCGTGTCGCCGCTGGCCAGCGCCACCGACTGGGTCAACGTCGCCTGCCCCAAGTGCGACGGCCCGGCGCTGCGCGACACCGACACGATGGACACCTTCGTCGACTCCTCGTGGTACTTCCTGCGCTACTGCTCGCCCCAGCTGGACGACGCGCCGTTCGACGTGGAGCAGGTGCGCCGCTGGGGGCCGATCGACCAGTACGTCGGCGGTGTGGAGCACGCGGTGCTGCACCTGCTGTACTCGCGGTTCTTCACCAAGGTGCTGCACGACATGGGCATGGTGGACTTCCCCGAGCCCTTCCTGCGCCTGCTGAACCAAGGCCAGGTCGTCAACCAGGGCAAGGCCATGTCCAAGTCGCTGGGCAACGGCGTCGACCTGGGCGAGCAGATCGACGCGTTCGGCGTGGACGCGGTCCGGCTGACCATGGTGTTCGCCGGCCCGCCCGAGGACGACATCGACTGGGCGGACGTCTCGGCCGCCGCGTCGCAGAAGTTCCTGGCCCGGGCGTTCCGGGTGATGGCGGAGGCCGGGGCCGCGTCGGCGCCAGGAGCGGACTTCTCGTCCGGCGACACCGAGCTGCGCAAGGTCACCCATCGCACCATCGACGAGGTCACCCGGCTGGTCGAGGCGCACAAGTTCAACGTGGCGGTCGCCCGCACCATGGAGCTGACCACCGCGGCGCGCCGTGCCATCGACACGGGCCCAGGCGCGGCCGACCCCGCGGTGCGCGAGGCGGCCGAGACCCTGGCGGTGCTGCTGTCCCTGGTCGCGCCGTACTGCGCCGAGGAAGGCTGGGAGCGGCTGGGACACGGCCCGTCGGTCACCCGGGCCGGCTGGCCGGCCGCCGAGCCCGCGCTGCTGGTGCAGGAGTCGGTGACCTGCGTGGTGCAGGTGGCGGGGAAGGTGCGCGACCGCCTGGAGGTCTCGCCCGACATCTCCGGTGCCGCGCTGGAGGAGCTGGCCCTGGCCTCGGAGAAGGTGCGGACGTACCTGGACGGCGCGCCCCGCAAGGTGATCGTGCGGGCGCCGAAGCTGGTCAACATCGTCCCCTGACCGGGGGCCGATCGCTGGTGAGCCGGGTCAGGAAGGCCTGACCCGGCCGCTCTGCCGGAACCCGGTCAGAGCTTGCGGAGGACCGCGGTGACCTTGCCGAGGATGGTGGCCTCGTCGCCGGGGATGGGGTCGTAGACGGGGTTCTGCGGCACCAGCCAGACGTGGCCGTCCTTGCGCTTGAAGGTCTTCACGGTGGCCTCGCCGTCGATCATCGCCGCGACGATGTCGCCGTTGTCGGCGACCGGCTGCTGGCGCACCACGACCCAGTCGCCGTCCGCGATGGCGGCTTCGATCATGGAGTCGCCGGCGACCTGGAGCAGGAACAGCGTGCCCTCGCCCACGAGCTGCTTGGGCAGCGCGAAGACGTCCTCGATGCGCTCCTCGGCGAGGATGGGGCCACCGGCGGCGATGCGGCCGACCAGCGGGACGAACGCGGCGGTGGGCCTGCTGATCAGCGGCTCGTCCTCGCCGTCGCCGACGGGGTCGACCCAGAGGGCCGGCTCGCCGGGCAGGCGGACCTCCAGGGCACGGGGGCGGTGCGGGTCGCGGCGGAGGTATCCCTTGCGCTGGAGCGCGGTGAGCTGGTGGGAGACGCTGGAGGTGCTGGTGAGCTGGACGGCCTCGCCGATCTCGCGCATCGAGGGCGGATAACCCCGCTGCTGCACGGAGTCGCGGATCACTTCCAGGATCTTGCGTTGCCTCGGGGTGAGACCGAGCTCGTCACGCCTTCGCACGGCCAGGTCGCTGACGACCGCGCCGATCTCCTGCTCGCTCATGAACTCCTCCTCACCGGGCGCCGGTGAGGCGCTCGGTCCGTGGCGCCCGCCCAGCCCGGCCGCCGTGTGCCTGCCATGCCTGCAATGCCGCCCACACGGCGACAATAACTCCGTTCAAGATCGTCATCAAACACGTGTTCGATAATGGGGCCTCTGATCGGGCATTATCGTGCCCGCCATCGTACGGGAGTTCGATCGCTCTCGTGTTCGACTTTTGCGATCTTATGCCGGACGGGTGTCGAAGTCGATCACGCCCGGCCGGTCTCCGTAAGGTTCTGCACCGGCGCCGCGAGCGGATCCGGGTCGTGCCTGGTGGGGCAAGGGGTGCGGCAGGGGATCAGGGGTGCGACACGCCGTCCGCGGTGCCGTTATCGCTGATGGGCGGGGTGGTTCGCGCGTAGGGGTCGCGCCGACTTGCGTTCATGCGGCGGCACTCCTACGGTTAGACCACAACATCTAGTAGTTACACCGATGTGGTTCACCATAGGTTGTGTTTCCGTCGGCGCACCGAGTCAAGATCGACGAGTGCGCCGGCCTGTTCCGCATGGGCGGGGGAGGTGACACGTGCACTGTCCGTTCTGTCGTCATCCGGACACCCGGGTCATCGACAGCCGCTCCACCGAGGACGGCGCCGCGATCCGCCGCCGGCGCACCTGCCCCGAGTGCGGACGCCGGTTCACCACGCAGGAGACCGTGCTGCTGATGGTCAGCAAGCGCAGCGGGGTGACCGAGGCGTTCTCCAGGGACAAGGTGATCGCCGGGGTGCGGCGGGCCTGCCAGGGACGCCCGGTCAGCGAGGACTCCCTCGCCCAGCTCGGCCAGCGGGTCGAGGAGAGCATACGGGCCAGAGGGGCGGCCGAGATCCCGGCCCACCAGGTGGGCCTGGCGATCCTCGGGCCGCTGCGCGACCTGGACGAGGTGGCGTATCTCCGGTTCGCCTCGGTGTACCGCGGCTTCGAGACGCTCGCCGACTTCGAGGCGGAGATCGAGCAGCTCCGGGCCGCGCGCGACGCGAGGGCGGCGGGCCAGGCGGAGCCGGCGTGACGGCCGGCGAGACGGTGAACACGTCCCCCACGCGGGGGGCAGGGCGGTGTGACGGTGTGTTCCAGGAACAAGGGCTCCAGGGCCCCGGAAGGGGGAGATCATGACGGAGACGGTGAGTGGCTCGGTGGGACGCGGGGGCAAGCGCGCCCCCAAGGGCTTGAAGATCAGGCGTATCCACACCACCCCCGGTGTGCACCCGTACGACCAGGTGCGCTGGGAGCACCGTGACGTCGTGATGACCAACTGGCGGGACGGCTCGATCAACTTCGAGCAGCGCGGCGTCGAGTTCCCCGACTCCTGGTCGGTGAACGCCGCCAACATCGTGACCACCAAATACTTCCGCGGCGCCGTCGGCACCCCGCAGCGCGAGGTCAGCCTGAGGCAGCTTGTCGACCGTGTGGTGGGCGCCTACACCCGCACCGGGCGCGAGCACGGCTATTTCGCCTCCGAGGAGGACGCCGAGATCTTCGACCACGAGCTGAAGCACGCGTTGATCCACCAGGTCTTCAGCTTCAACTCGCCGGTGTGGTTCAACGTGGGCACCGCCTCGCCGCAGCAGGTCAGCGCGTGCTTCATCCTGGCGGTCGACGACCAGATGGAGTCGATCCTGGAGTGGTACAAGGAAGAAGGCGTGATCTTCAAGGGGGGGTCGGGCTCCGGCGTCAACCTCTCCCGCATCCGCTCCAGCAAGGAACTGCTGTCCAGCGGCGGCACCGCCAGCGGCCCGGTCTCGTTCATGCGCGGCGCGGACGCCTCCGCGGGCACCATCAAGTCCGGCGGCGCCACCCGCCGGGCCGCCAAGATGGTCGTGCTGGACGTCGACCACCCCGACATCGAAGAGTTCATCGAGACCAAGGCCCGCGAAGAGGACAAGATCCGCGCGCTGCGGGACGCGGGCTTCGACATGGACCTCGGCGGCCGGGACATCGTCTCGGTGCAGTACCAGAACGCCAACAACTCCGTGCGAGTGTCGGACGAGTTCATGCGGTCCGTCGAGGCGGGCGGCGACTTCGGGCTGCGGGCCCGGCTGTCCGGCGAAGTGATCGAGCGGGTCGACGCCAAGTCCCTGTTCCGCAAGATGGCCCAGGCCGCGTGGGAGTGCGCCGACCCCGGCGTGCAGTACGACGACACGATCAACGACTGGCACACCTGCCCGGAGACCGGCCGCATCACCGCGTCCAACCCCTGCTCGGAGTACGTCCACCTGGACAACTCCTCCTGCAACCTCGCCAGCATCAACCTGCTGAAGTTCCTCGGCGAGGACGACACCTTCGACGTCGACCGGTTCGTGAAGCTGACCGAGCTGATCATCACCGCGATGGACATCTCCATCACCTTCGCCGACTTCCCGACCAGCAAGATCGCCGAGACCACCCGGGCGTACCGCCAGCTCGGCATCGGGTACGCCAACCTCGGCGCGCTGCTCATGGCCACCGGCCACGCCTACGACTCCGACGGCGGCCGGGCCGTCGCCGCCGCGATCACCAGCCTGATGACCGGCGTCTCCTACCGCCGCAGCGCCGAGCTCGCCGCCATCGTCGGCCCCTACGACGGCTACAAGCGCAACGCCACCCCGCACAAGCGGGTCATGCGCAAGCACGCCGCCGCCAACGACGAGCTGCGCGCCGCCGACGACCTGGACCGCCCGATCCTCGCCGAGGCCACCAAGCAGTGGCAGGAGTGCCTCAAGCTCGGCGAGAAGAACGGCTACCGCAACGCCCAGGCGTCGCTGCTCGCGCCGACCGGCACCATCGGCCTGATGATGGACTGCGACACCACCGGCATCGAGCCGGACCTCGCGCTGGTCAAGTTCAAGAAGCTCGTCGGCGGCGGCTCCATGCAGATCGTCAACCAGACCATCCCGCGGGCGCTGCGCCGCCTCGGCTACCAGCCCGAGCAGGTCGAGGCGATCGTCGAGTACATCGCCGAGCACGGCCACGTCATGGACGCCCCCGGCCTGCGCCCCGACCACTACGAGGTGTTCGACTGCGCCATGGGCGAGCGGGCCATCGCGCCCATGGGCCACGTGCGCATGATGGCGGCCACCCAGTCGTTCCTGTCCGGCGCCATCTCCAAGACCGTCAACCTGCCCGAGTCGGCCACCGTCGAGGACATCGAGCAGGTGTACCTCGAAGGCTGGAAGCTCGGCCTGAAGGCCCTCGCGGTCTACCGCGACAACTGCAAGGTCGGCCAGCCGCTTTCGGTGTCCAAGAAGGGCGGCGAGAAGGCCGCCGAGCCCGCCGTGGCGCCCGAGCCGGTCGTCCAGGTCGTCGAGGTGGCCAAGCCGACCCGCCGCCGCCTGCCCAACCAGCGCCCGAGCAGCACCACCCGCTTCACCGTCGGCGGCGCCAAGGGCTACATGACCGCCTCGTCCTACCCCGACGACGGCCTCGGCGAGGTCTTCCTGAAGATGTCCAAGCAGGGTTCCACCCTGGCCGGTGTGATGGACGCCTTCTCCGTCGCCATCTCCGTGGGCCTCCAGTACGGCGTCCCCCTGGAGACCTACGTCAGCAAGTTCGTCAACATGCGCTTCGAGCCCGCCGGCATGACCGACGACCCCGACGTCCGCATGGCCGCCTCGGTGGTCGACTACATCTTCCGCCGCCTCGCCCTGGACCACCTCCCCTACGAGGACCGCGCCGCCCTCGGCGTCTTCTCCGCCGCCGAACGCGCCGCCCAGCAACGCGGCGAGGACCCCGCCGCCGTGGCCGAGGTCCTGGACACCGCCGCCCTGGCCCAGTCCGCCCCCATCGAGGAAAAGGTCACAGACCCCACCCCCCGCCCCGCCCCGTCCCCCACCACCACGGAAACCCACGCCCACAGCAACGGCACCCCCCACGCCCTGGAAAGCCACCAGGGCCGCACCGCCGACGCCCCCCTCTGCCTCACCTGCGGCACCAAGATGCGCCCCGCGGGCAGCTGCTACGTCTGCGAGGGCTGCGGCAGCACCAGCGGCTGCAGCTGACCGGCCGTCCCCCGCCGGGCACCCGCCCGGCGGGGGATTCGGTTAGCATCGGCGCGTGAGCACTGAGCCGGTTGCAGCGGGGGAGTCCGGTGACGTCCGTTCTCCGCTGGCATGGGACGGGGAGCCGGCCGCGAAGTTGAGCGAGGGGGACCTCGCGCACGCGGTCGCGTTCCTGGAGAACCTCTCCACTACTTCGCCCGGGTTCCTCGGGCGGTCGGCGGGGCCCGGTGGGGACCCTGGAGCGCCCGAGGGGGCGGTTCGCGAGGTCACCTTCGCGATGCCCGAGGCGCTGATCGCGGCGGTGCGGGCGCGGGCGGGTGACGAGGGGGTCGGGCGGTACGTCGTCGCGGCGGTCACGCGTCAGGTGGAGCTCGATCTGCGGGCCGAGCTGGCCGCGCTGGTCGGGTCCGAGCTTGAGCCTGTCTCCCCGGATGTCTTCGCCCACCTGGACACGGCGCCGGGCGGGGCCTCCTCCTGACCCGATGGGGCGCTGGATCGAGGTCGGCGACGGGGTGCTGGTCCGGCGGCACGAGGAGCTGGACCTTTCCCTCGGGCTGATCGCCGGCGGGCGTGGCTGCCTGGTGGTGGACACCGGGGGAGACGAGGCGCAGGGGGCGGAGTTCGCGGCGGCCGTGCGCGAGGTGACCTCGCTGCCGTGGTCGGTGGTTCTCACCCACGCCCACTTCGACCACACCTTCGGCACCGCGGCGTTCGGGGAGTGCGCGGTGTGGGCGCATCCCGGATGCGCGGCCGAGCTGGAGGCCGGTGGGGAGGCGCAGCGTGCCACCTGGGCCGAGCACTACCGCACCGCAGGGCGGACGGATATCGCGGAGAGCATCGAGGCGACCCGGATCGTCCTGCCGGACCGTCTCGTGCGGGACCGGGCCGAGGTCGACCTGGGGGGCCGCGTGGTGCGGCTCCTGCACCCCGGTCCCGGGCACACCGGCCACGACCTGGTGGTCCACGTTCCGGACGCCGGTGTGGTGTTCGCGGGGGATCTGGTCGAGCAGGGCGCGCCGCCCGCGTTCGAGGACTCCTATCCCCTGGAGTGGCCGTCCACCCTGGGCGGCGTGGCGGCGCTCGGTGCGTCCACGACGGTGCCCGGGCACGGGGAACCCGTGGACGCGGCGTTCGTGGCCGGTCAGCGGGCGGAGCTGGACGAGGTGGCCGCGCTGTGCGAGGCGGTCGCGGCGGGAACCCTGACGGCGGCCGAGGCGCTGGAACGCTCGCCCTATCCCGCGTCCTTCACCGCCGGCGCCCTGTCGAGAGCGGGGTCGCGATGATCGAAGTACTCAAGCCGGTCGTCGACATCGCCGGGCGGACGTTCTCACGCTCTCAGCGTCCGGCGACGTCCTCGGGTCAGGCCGCGGGGCTGGGGTTGCCCGGGAAGCGGACGACGTTGCGGCCCGTGTAGGACTGGAGGTGGACGACCTTGGGGTCGCGGGGGCGGTGGCGGGGGTGCGCGGAGCGGATGTCGCGCACCTTGGTGCGGGGTAGGTACGCGGGTACGGCGCTCAGCCTTCTCATGGAGTCCCCCCGACGTGATGCGTTCGTTATAGAGATGTCTACAGATGCTGTCGTAAGACTATTGTAAAGATCTCTAGTACGGGAGCGGACGCCCCGACGGCGAGCGCAGATCCAGGACGAACGCGCTCGTGGTGCGGCGGATCGCGCGGGGACTGGTGACTCTGATGCGCCTCATCGCTCTCTCCCTCCGAGCTGTCACGCGGGGTCGATGAGACCGACTATCGCGCGCCTCGCTTGCCTTTCCCTTGTTATCCGGTTGCACCACCCCTTCCGGATTGCGGCGTCACCGGATCGTGGCCATCGCGTGACCCGGGCGCGGGCGGGGTGCGCAGGACGGCGAAGCCGCGCGGCGGGAGGCGCAGGGGGCCGTCGATCTCGGTGCCGGAGAGGACGTCGGCGCCGCGCGCGGTGATCGTCTGGGCGGCTGGGGTGTGGTTGAGGGCGAACAGCCAGTCCCGGTCGCCGCCCTCGCGGCGGATCAGCTCGACCCCCGGCGGGACGCCGGTGGGGGGCAGGCCGGCGGCGGTCAGGATCTGGGCGTACGCCGCGTCGTCCAGTCGGGTGGACAGGTAGAACGCCTGCCCGGCGCCGTGGGTGTGCCGGGTGACGGCGGGCAGGCCGTCCAGGTCGCCGCCGTACGTGGCGATCGGCCGGGCACCGCGCAGTTCGACGCGCTCGCTCCAGGCGGTCCCGGTGGTGGATGTCGGGGACGGTTCGAGGAGGTGCACGGGGACGGGGGCGTCGAGGGGGAGGAACTCCTCGGTGCGGACGCCGAGCAGGTCGCGCAGCGCGCCGGGGTATCCGCCGAGCCGCACCCGGGCGTGCTCGTCGGCGACGCCGCTGAAGAACGACACGACCAGCGTGCCCCCGCCCTCCACATAGGCGGTAAGGCGGGCGGCGGTGGCGTCGGAGACCAGGTAGAGGCACGGCACCAGCACCACGTCGTAGGACGACAGGTCGTGGTCGGGGCAGGCGAAGTCCACGGGGACGCCGCCCCGCCAGAGCACCCGGTGCGCCTGCCGCACCGCGTCCAGGTAGCGCAGGTCGGCCGACGGGAACGCCGGGGCCTCCAGCGCCCACCACGACTGCGCGTCCCACAGGATCGCCGCCCGAGCGCCCACCGACACCGGGCCGTCCGCCCGGAGCCCGGCCAGGGACGGCAGCAGCTCGCCGAGGGCGCGGACCTCCCGGTGCACCCGGCTGTCCGGGCCCGCGTGCGGCACCATGCCGCCGTGCCACAGCTCCGCCCCGCCGCGGGAGGCGCGCCACTGGAAGAACATCGCCCCGGCCGACCCCCGCGCGATGTGCGACAGGCTGTGCAGGGCGATCTCCCCGGGCCGCTTGGTGAGCATGCGCGGCCCGGTGTACACCACCCCCGCGGCCTGCTCCATCAGCAGCCACGGCCTGCCGCCCGCCCAGCCCCTGGCCAGGTCGGCGGCGAACGCGGTCTCCTCGGCGGCGGCGTCGCGGTCACCGGGGTAGTGGTCGAGCGCGATCAGGTCCACCTCGTCCGCCCACCGCCACGGGTCCACCGGCACCCAGCTCCCGAACGCGAAGTTGGTGGTGACCGGCACGCCGGGGCTCAGCTCGCGCAGCATGGCCTTCTGCGCGCGGAAGTGCGCGAGCATCGCGTCGGACAGGAACCGGCGGAAGTCCAGCACCTGGGCGGGGTTCGGCAGGTACTGCGTGGCCCTCGGCGGCCGGACCTGTTCCCAGGCCGAGTAGCGCTGGCTCCAGAACGCGGTGGTCCACGCGTCGTTCAGCGCCGCGAGCGTGCCGTGCCGGGCGCGCAGCCACTCGCGGAACGCGGCGGCGACGTGGTCGCAGTGGCACCAGGTGCCGTACTCGTTGTGCGCGTGCCACAGCGTGAGCGCGGGGTGGCCCGCGTAGCGTCCGGCCAGCTCGCGGGTGATCCGCGCCGACGCCTCCCGGTACGCCGGGGCGCACACGCAGTAGGTGTCCCTGCTGCCGTGGGACACCGGCGTGCCGTCGGCCCGCACCGGCAGCGCGTCCGGGTGGGCCAGGCCGAACCACGGCGGGGGAGCGGCGGTGGGGGTGGCGAGGCAGACCCCGATCCCGGCCTCGTGCAGCAGGCCGAGCACGCGGTCCATCCACCCGAAGCGGAACCGGCCGGGCTCGGGTTCCAGCTCGGCCCAGGAGAAGACGCCGACGGTGACCAGGGTGACCCCGGCCGCGCGCATGAGGGCCGCGTCCTGCTCCCAGACCTCCTCGGGCCACTGCTCGGGGTTGTAGTCGCCGCCGTACCAGAGCCGGGACGCTCGCAGCGGTCTGTCCGTGGTCCTCGCCCCCCGCTTTTCGTGTGATGGCCAAACTAAAGATCGCATGGCCGGGGTCCCGGCGTCGTGGGGATCCGTCCGCTCATCCGTTGACGTTTGTTCGTATAGTCGGCAAACTAATTCGAGTCGCCCGCCGGAACGCCCGAGGAGCGTGCCAATGCCCTACCGTCCTCCTCTGATCGCGCACGAGTACTTCAGCGCGGATCCGCCGGAGCTCCCGGTGCGCTCCCGGGGAGAGCAGGGCCTTTCCGCCCTCACCCGGGCCGAGCCGATGGCCGCCGACGCGCACGGCGTGACGCTGAAGGCGTCCACCTCCGCGGAAGAGGTGCTCGTCGTCCAGGTCAGCGCCGCGGGCGAGGGCGTGATCCGGGTCCGCCTCAGCCAGGACGTGGCGGCGCGCACCCGCAGCGCCCGCGCCATCGAGATGGTGACCCCGGGGCAGTACGCCGGCACCCGGGTCGAGACCGAGGACGCCAGGATCGTCGTGGACGCCGGGGCCGTGCGGGCCGAGATCACCCTGGACCCCTGGCACCTACGGTTCACCGACGCGCGGGGCCGCGTGCTCACCGAGCAGGACCAGGGCCACGTGGACATCAGCGGCCGGCTGCGCACGCTGCCGTTCGGCCGCTCCCAGGTGGACGGCGCGACCGTGGCCTACCACGAGAGCCTCGCCGCCCGGCCGGACGAGCGCTTCGCCGGGTTCGGCGAGAAGTTCACCCCGCTCGACAAGCGCGGCCAGCGTCCGCTGATGTGGAACTTCGACGCGTTCGGCGCCGAGTCCGACCGCTCGTACAAGAACGTCCCGCTGATGATCTCCAGCCGCGGCTACGGCCTGCTGGTGGACAGCGGCGCGCCGGTCGAGTTCGACGTCTGCCGCTCCACCCACAGCTGCGTGGAGATCGTCGTCCCGGACGACCTCATCGACTACTACCTGATCGCCGGGCCCGCGATCCCGGAGGTGCTGGCGCGCTACGACCGCCTGACCTGCGCCCCGGCGCTGCCGCCCAAGTGGGCCTTCGGCAGCTGGATCTCCTCGGGCTTCTTCCGCGACTCGGCCGAGCGGGTGCTGGCCAGGGCCGCGAAGATCCGCGAGCGCGGCATCCCGTGCGACGTGCTGCACCTGGACTGCTACTGGCAGGCCGAGGACCACTGGTCGGACCTGCGCTGGGACCCCGAGGCGTTCCCCGACCCCGAGGGCATGCTCACCACGCTGGCCGCACAGGGCTTCAGGGTCTGCCTGTGGATGAACCCCTACGTCTCCCACCTCAGCCCCGCCTACGCCGAGGGCGACGCCGAGGGGCACTTCCTGAAGGACCAGGACGGCCGGACGTACGTCGCCGACTCCTGGCACGGCTCGTACCCTGCGGGCGGCATCGTCGACTTCACCAACCCGGCCGCCGCCGACTGGTTCCGCGGCCTGCTGCGCGGGCTGCTGCGGCAGGGTGTCGCGCTGTTCAAGACCGACTTCGCCGAGGGCGTGCCCGCCGACGCCGTCGCCTTCAACGGCATGACCGGCGTGGAGCTGCACAACGTCTACGCGCTGCTGTTCAACGACCTCGTCGCCGAGGTGACCCGCGAGGAGAACGGCCACGGCATGGTCTGGGCCCGTTCGTCCTACCTCGGCGGCCAGCGGCACGCCGCCCAGTGGAGTGGGGACAGCTACACCTCCTACTCCGCGATGGCCAGCACGCTGCGCGGCGGCCTGTCGCACGGCCTGTCCGGCGTGCCGTACTGGAGCCACGACGCGGGCGGCTTCACCGGCCGTCCGTCCGACGACCTGTACGTGCGGTGGGCGCAGTTCGGGGCCCTGTCGCCGCTGGTCCGCTTCCACGGCACCACCAGCCGCGAGCCGTGGGAGTTCCCCGCGGTGGAGGAACTCGCCGCCGAGGCGATCCGCCTGCGGTACCGGCTGATGCCGTACATCTACTCGGCCGCCGTGGTCTCGGCGCGCACCGGCTCGCCCATGCTGCGGGCGCTGTGCGTCGACCACCCGGACGACCCGGTGGCCTGGCAGGCCGACCTGGAGTACCTCCTCGGGGCCGACCTGCTGGTCGCGCCGATGACCGAACCCGAAGGTACCCGGCAGGTCTACCTGCCCGCCGGGCGCTGGGTCGATCACTGGACCCACGAGGTCCACGAGGGGGGCAGGTACGTCACGGTCACCAAGCCGCTCGCCCAGATCCCGCTGTTCGTCAGGTACGGCGCGCTGATCCCGCTCACCGAGGTGCGCGACACCGTCGGCGACGGGCCGTTCGAGGACGTCACCGTGGTCAGCTACGGCGGCGCGGACGGCTCCACGAGCCGTACCACCATCCATGACGTCGACGGTGACACGACGGTCACCGCCACCCGGGACGGCGATGTGCTGCGCGTCACCGCCTCAGGACCGGCGTCCATCACGCAGGTGCACATCGCGCCCGTCGCCGGCGCCCCCGCCAGGGCCGTCGCCGGCTGACCGGGCTGAGCAGAGCTGGAGAACCACCATGCCCAATCTGGGACGCACGACGATATTGGCCGCGGTGGCGACCGCGGCGGCACTGGTCATGGCCGCATGCGGTTCGCCGGAGCCCGGCGGGGGCGGCGGGGGCTCCGCCGGGCCGCGGACCCTGAAGCTGTGGCACTACGAGGGCGCCACCAGCGCCATGGGAGTCGCCTGGGCGGACGCCATCAAGAAGTTCGAGGCGAGCCACCCCGGCGTCACGGTGAAGTTCGAGGAGAAGGGCTTCGAGCAGATCCAGAAGACGGCCGGCATGGTGCTCGGCTCCGACGAGGCGCCCGACCTGATGGAGTACAACAAGGGCAACGCCACCGCGGGCCTGCTGTCCAAGCAGGGCCTGCTCGCCGACATCAGCGGCGAGGTCGCCAAGCGCGGCTGGGACAAGCTGCTCAGCCCGAGCCTGCAGACCACGGCGCGGTACGACGACCGGGGCATCATGGGCTCGGGGAAGTGGTTCGGCGTGCCGAACTACGGCGAGTACGTCATGGTCTATTACAACAAGGACGCCTTCGAGAAGCAGGGCATCTCGGTGCCGGCCACCTTCGACGAGTTCACCGCGGCCATGGACAAGTTCGTCAAGGCCGGCATCACCCCGATCTCGGTCGGCGGCGCCGAGTACCCGGCGCAGCAGATCATGTACCAGCTCGCGCTCGGCAAGGCGCAGCGCGCCTGGGTGGACTCCTTCCAGCTCTACAAGGGCCAGGTGAACTTCCACGGCCCCGAGCTGACCTACGGCGCGACCACCTTCGCCGACTGGGTGAAGAAGGGCTACATCGCCAAGAACTCGGCGGGCCTGAAGGCCGAGGACATGGGCGTCGCGTTCATCTCCGGCAAGTACCCGATCATGATCTCCGGGAGCTGGTGGTACGGCCGGATGATCTCGGACATCAAGGACTTCGAGTGGGGCACGTTCCTGTGGCCGGGCAACCAGATGAGCGCCGGGTCCAGCGGCAACCTGTGGGTCGTGCCGGAGCGCTCGGCCAACAAGGACCTCGCGTACGACTTCATCGACATCACGATGAGCAAGGACGTGCAGAACAAGCTCGGCAACTCGGGCGGCATCCCGGTGGCGGCCGACCCGGCGGCGATCACCGACCCCAAGAACAAGGAACTGATCGAGAACTTCAACAAGCTGGCCGCGCAGGACGGCCTGGCGTTCTACCCCGACTGGCCGGCCCCCGGGTACTACGACGTCATGGTGGCCGGGGCGCAGGAGCTGATCAACGGCACCAAGGCGCCGGACAAGGTCCTGGACGAGCTCGCCGGCCCGTACCAGGAGAACGCCGCCGACCTCGGCAACTGACCTCATGAACCATTCCGCGCGACGGGGCTACTGGCTCTACCTGATCCCCGGGGCGGTGCTCTTCCTCGCGGTCGTCATCGTGCCGTTCCTGATGAACATCGCGACGAGCTTCACACGGTGGAGCGGGTTCGGCACGCCCCGGTGGATCGGGCTCGACAACTACAAACGGCTGCTGACGGACGAGACCTTCTGGGCCTCGTTCCAGCACAACGTCGCGCTGATCGTCGCCATGGCGGTCGTGCCCACCGCGGCCGGCCTCGTGCTGGCCGCGGCGCTGTTCGACTACATCGGCAGGCGGTTCGGGACCCGCACCGCGAGCGCGCTGCGGGCCGCGTACTACCTGCCGCAGGTGCTGCCGGTGGCGGTGGCCGGGGTGGTGTGGGGCTGGATGCTGCACCCCGAGTACGGCGCGCTGAACGAGATCCTCCAGGCCGTAGGGCTCGGCTCGCTGGCCGCCAACTGGCTGGGGGACCCCGACCTCGCGCTGGCCACCGTGATGGCGATCATGGTGTGGTTCCAGCTCGGCTACCCGGTCGTGATCTTCATGGCCGGGCTCCAGCGGGCCGACCCGGCGCTGCACGAGGCCGCCGAGATCGACGGCGCGTCCTGGTGGCGGCGGTTCTGGCACGTCACGGTGCCGCAGATCAGGCCGGAGATCTTCGTGGTGCTGCTGACCTGCACCATCGCCGCGCTCAAGGTCTTCGGCCCGATCTTCGTGCTCACCCGGGGCGGCCCCGGGCGGGCCACGATCGTGCCGTCGTACTTCAGCTACCTCAACTTCTTCGAGAAGGCCAACGTGGGCTACGGCTCCGCCATCGCGACCGTGCTCGCGCTCATCATCGTCGTGGTCACCTTCCTGTTCCTGCGGGTCCAGGAGCGCGAGTCATGACCGCCGTCCCGGCGCGCCCCGGCGCCGGTCCCGGCCGGTGGGCGATCCTGTTCGCGCTGGCGGTGCTCGCGGTCGTCATGCTGCTGCCGTTCGCCATCGTCGCGCTGAACGCGGTCAAGAGCCCGGCGGAGTACTCCGCGGGCGGGCCGCTGAGCCTGCCGCACGGGATCTACCTCGACGGGCTCGTGCAGTTCTGGAACCGGGTCGACTTCGGCCGCAAGCTGCTCAACAGCTTCCTGATCAGCGGCTCGGTGGCCGTGCTCGCCGTCCTGCTGTCGGTGCTGAACGCCTACGCGCTCGGCATCGGACGGGTGCGCGGCCGGCTGTGGATCCTCGTGCTGTTCCTGGTCGCCAACACGCTGCCGCAGGAGGCGCTGGTCTACCCGCTGTACTACCTGGCCAAGCAGCTGGGCCTGTACGACAGCAGGCTCGCCGTGATCATCATCTTCACGGTGATCCAGGGGGCGTTCGGCACCTACCTGCTGTCGGCGGTGCTCGGCGACTTCCCCCGGGCGATCATGGAGGCGGCGGCCATCGACGGGGCGTCCCGGTGGCGGATCCTGTGGCGCATCGTGGTGCCGATCAGCCGTCCCACCCTGACCGTCCTGATGATCTTCTTCTTCATCTGGACCTGGAACGAGTTCTTCCTGCCGCTGGTCTTCCTCATCTCCAACGACACCCAGACCGTGCCGGTCGTGCTCGGCGTGCTGCAGGGCGAAAAGATGATGGACGCCACCATGTCCAGCGCGTCGGCGCTGCTCGGCATCATCCCCGCCATGGCGTTCTTCCTCATCTTCCAGCGCACGCTGACCCGCGGCGTCACCGTCGGTGCCGTCAAATGACCTGACAAATCCATCCCGCGTCGACCCACCTGACCTGGAGGCGCCATGTCCCCTCGCCGCACGTCATGCCTGTTAGCCGTGCTCGGCCTGTTCGTCACCCTGCTGGCCGCCCCGGCCCGCGCCGCCGAGGACCTCCCGTTCCGAGATCCGGCGCTGTCCCTGAGCCGGCGCGTGGACGACCTGCTCGGACGGCTCACCCTGACCGAGAAGATCTCCCTGCTGCACCAGTACCAGCCCGCCATCCCGCGCCTCGGCATCGGCCTGTTCAAGACCGGCACCGAGGCGCTGCACGGGGTCGCGTGGTCGACGAACATCGACAACGGCGGCGCCGTGGTCACCGCGGACGGCACTGTGTTCCCGCAGGCCGTCGGGCTGGCCAGCACCTGGGACCCGGCGCTGATCAAGCAGGTCGGCACCGCCGTCGGCACGGAGGCCCGCGGCTTCAACGCCCGCAACCCGCGCGTGTGGGGCCTGAACCTGTGGGCGCCGGTCGTCAACCTGCTGCGCGACCCCCGGTGGGGCCGCAACGAGGAAGGCTACTCCGAGGACCCGACGCTCACCGGCGCGATGTCCGTCGCGTACGGCTCGGGCATCCAGGGCGACGACCCCGACCACCTGCGGGCCGCGCCGACGCTCAAGCACTACCTCGCCAACAACAACGAGGTGCGCCGCGACACGTCCAACTCCAGCCTGCGGCCCCGGGTGGAGCAGGAGTACGACCAGGCGGCCTTCAAGCCGGCGATCGCCGCGGACGCCGCGACCGGCGTCATGGCGTCGTACAACCTGGTCAACGGCCGCCCCGCCACGGTCAACCCCGACCTGAACGACGTGGCCCGGTCGTGGACCCGTCGTGACCTGATGAACGTCACCGACGCCCACGCGCCGAACAACCTGGTCAACTCCCAGGCCTACTACCCGACCCTCACCGAGGGCGACGCCGCCGCGCTGAAGGCCGGCATCGACAGCTACACCACCGACGACACCAACGCCGCGCCCACCGTCAACGCGATCACCGCCGCGCTGTCCCAGGGGCTCGTCACCGTGGCCGACATCGACCGCGCCGTCCGGCACCTGCTGTCCATCCGCTTCCGCCTCGGCGAGTTCGACCCGGGCGGCGGCCGGTACGGCTCCATCACCCCGGACGTGATCAACAGTCCGGCCCACCGCGCGCTGAACCGCCGCACCGCCGCCGCGGCCACGGTCCTTCTGAAGAACTCGGGCCGCGCGCTGCCGCTCAGCCCGTCCACCCGGAAGGTCGCGGTGATCGGCCCGCTGTCCGACACCCTGTACACCGACTGGTACTCCGGCGCCCTGCCCTACCAGGTCACCCCGCTGGCCGGCATCCGGGAGCGGCTCGGCACCGGGGCCACCGTCACCGGCACCGAGGGCGCCGACCGCATCGCGCTGAAGAACGTCGCCACCGGCAGGTACGTCACCGCCGGGGCCGGGGCGTCCGGCGCCGTGCTCACCGAGGGCGGCACCACGGCCGGGGACACCGCGAAGTTCGACGCGTTCGACTGGGGCCAGGGCGTGCTGACGCTGCGCAGCGCCGCCAACGGCAAGTTCGTCGGCTACAACTGGTCCAGCTTCGTCAACGACCAGAGCCAGCCGAACGGGTGGTTCGTCCAGCAGCAGTTCAAGCTGGAGCCGCAGTCCGACGGCACCTACCTGTTCCGCTACGCCGGGTACGAGACGGCGTACGACTGGTTCGGGCCGAACAAGTACCTCGCGCCGAACGCCGACGGCACTCTGGTGCTGACCACCGCCGACCAGGCCGCGAAGTTCACCAAGGAGGTCGTCACCGACGGCACCGCCGCCGCGGTCGCCGCCGCCAAGTCGGCCGACGCGGCCGTCGTCGTGGTCGGCAGCATGCCGTTCATCAACGGCCGCGAGGACCACGACCGCACCGACATGAACCTCGCCGAAGGCCAGGAGGCCCTGGTCAAGGCCGTCACCAAGGCCAACCCCAAGACCGTGGTGATCCTGGAGAACAGCTACCCCACCACGATCAACTGGCTCCAGGCCAACGTCCCCGCCATCCTCTGGACCACCCACGCCGGCGCCGAGACCGGCCACGCCCTGGCCGACGTCCTCTTCGGCGACACCAACCCGGCGGGCCGCCTCCCCCAGACCTGGTACCGCTCCGCGGCCGACCTCCCCGACATCCTCAACTACGACATCATCAAGTCGAACGCCACCTACCTGTACTCCAGGGCCACTCCCCTCTACCCCTTCGGTCACGGCCTCAGCTACACGACCTTCGCCTACGCCGGCCTGAAGCTCAACGCCCCCTCGGTCCGCCCCGACGGCACCGTGACCGCCACCGTCAAGGTCACCAACACCGGCCGCGCCGCGGGCGACGAGGTCGTCCAGCTCTACACCCATCAGCGCACCAGCCGCACCAAGCAGCCCGTAAAGCAACTCCGCGCCTTCCAGCGGGTCCACCTCACCCCCGGCCAGACGAAGACGGTCACCCTCACCTTCAAGGCAGCCGACCTGGCCCTCTGGGACGTCACCCGCAACCGCTGGTCCGTGGAGAAATCCCCTCACGACGTGATGGTCGGCAGCTCCTCCACCGCCATCCACCAGCGCACCACCCTGACCGTCCAGGGCGAGACCATCCCACCCCGCGACCTCTCCCGCCCCACCCAGGCCACCACCTTCGACGACCACTCCACCGCCGAGCTGGCAGACCTCACCAAAACCACCGGCGACACCGTAGCCACCACCCCCGGCACCTGGCTCGCCTACAACTCCACCCTCCTCCCCAGCCCCACCACCTTCACCGCCACCACCTCAACCCAAACCCCAGCCACCCGAGTAGAACTCCGCCAAGACTCCCCCACCGGCAAACTCCTAGCCACCCTCACCCCCCCACCAACCCCCGACAAGTACACCTACACCACCACCTCAGCCCCCATAACCAGAACCACCAGCACCCACAACATCTACCTGGTCTTCACCGGCCCCATGCGAATCAAGGACTTCTCCCTCACCCGATGACCACCCACCCGAACGGCACCCGACCTCCCCAGAAGGAGGCCGGGTGCCGTTCCTGGCCTTTCAGGACCACTGCGACTGCGCGCTGAAGAACATCTCGAACCTCGACGACCGGACAGATGTCGATCAGGCGGTCGCTCACATCGACGCGGACCTCGTGCGACGCGCACCTCCATGACAGGGCCTATCGATTGCATGGCAATCAAGGGTAATCGGCCGAGCTCGTAGCGGGACGGCACTAGTCGTCGATGCCTGGTGTCAGTTCGCCGGACGGGTCGCGAAGCGTTCGAGGGTGGTGAGGACGTGGGTGCGTAGGGTGGTGCTTCCTGTGTGGCCGGCGTCGTCGATGATTTTGAGTTCGGCGTCGGGCCATTGGCGGGTCAGGTGCCAGGCGGTGTCCAGGGGGCTGCCCATGTCCAGGCGGCCGTGGAGGAGGACGCCGGGGATGCCTTTCAAGCGGGAGGCTTCGCGGAGGAGGGTGCCTTCCTCCAGCCAGGCGTTGTTGGCGAAGTAGTGGGTGCAGATGCGGACGAAGGCTAGGAGGGCGTTGGTGGGGCGGTCGCTGTAGGCGTTCGGGGTGCCGTTGGGTTCCTGGGAGATCACGGCGTCTTCCCAGGCGCACCAGTCGGTGGCGGCCTTCGCGCGGATGGCGGGGTCGGGGTGTTCCATCAGGCGGGAGTAGGCGGCGATCAGGTTGCCGTCGCGGTCTTCCACGGGGACGCCTTCGCGGAAGCGGTGCCACTGCTCGGGGAAGAAGCGACCTACGCCTTCGTAGAGCCACTCGGTCTCCGCGCGGCGGGTGGTGGTGACGCTGGGGATCACGATCTCCGTTACGCGGCCGGGGTGGCGTTCGGCGTAGGCGAGGATCAGGGTGGAGCCCCATGAGCCACCGAACAGTTGCCAGCGTTCGATGCACAGGTGCTCGCGGAGGCGCTCCATGTCGGCGATCAGGTGTTCGGTGGTGTTGACGCTCATGTCGGCCGCGGGGTCGCTCGCGTTCGGGGTGCTCCGGCCGCAGCCGCGCTGGTCGAACTGGACGATCCGGTACAGGTCCGGGTCGTAGAAGCGGCGTGAGCCGGGTGAACTCCCCGACCCCGGGCCGCCGTGGACGACCAGGCTGGGTTTGCCGCAGGGGTTTCCGGAGGTCTCCCAGTGGACGAGGTTGCCGTCGCCGACGTCCAGCATGCCGGAGTCGTACGGCTCGATGGGCGGGAAGAGATCGGCCATGTCCCTTGGTGTCCCCTCATGAGCGGAAATACCCGGCGACTTTAGACGGCGTGCCGGTGGCGGCGCCTCCGCTTTCTCCGGAGGGCCGTCCGTCTTGTCCTGAGAGGCCGGGGTGGGGAGGGTGCACCAGATCGTTTTGCCGGTGGTGGTGGCGTGGTGGCCCCAGGCGGCGGCGAGGGCCGCGACCAGGAGCAGGCCCCGGCCGCCCTCGTCGGTGAGGGCGGGGGTTCTCGGTGCCGGTGGGGTGGGGTCGGGGTCCGAGACCTCGATCAGGAGGTGTGGTGGTTGCAGGGCCAGGCCGAGGCGGACGGGGTGGGGGCTGCCGTCGGCGGCTCTGATGGCGTTGGTGACGAGCTCGGAGACGATCAGTTCGGTCGTGTCGATCAGGGCTTGGAGGTGCCAGGCGGTGAGGGTGGCGCGGACGTGGTGGCGGGCTTCGGCCGCTGAGGCGGGGTGGGGCGGGAAGTCCGCGTGTCGTCGGCTGGGGTGGCCGGTCATGTGTTTCCTCGCGGGGTGGGATTTCTTGGGGACGGCCCTGGTGGGTCGTGAATTCTTGTGCTCAGATTGACCTTCGTCCGTTACTGTTGGTGTTCGATTGACTACGGAATGACTTCAGAGTTGTTCTGAGGTGGATGAATCCGTTCTGTTCCGGTGTCGCGAGGGGACCCCATGACCAGGATGATCGACATCAACCCGGAGGAGTCGCCGCGGGCGCGGTTCGCGTACGAGGTGCGGCGGTATCGGCTGGCGGCCGGGATGACGCAGAAGCAGCTCGGGCGGCGGCTCGGGTTCTCCACCAGTGCGGTGGCGATGGTGGAGACGTCGAAGTTCCGGCCGTCGGAGCGGTTCGCGGAGCTGTGCGACGAGGTTTTCGGGCTGGACGGCGTCATCGCCGGGCTGTACGCGGAGGTGTGGCCGCCCCCGCCACCGGTGCCCGCGCACTTCCGTGACTGGGCGGTGGAGGAACAACGCGCCACGGCGTTGCGCTTCTGGGCGCCGCTCCTCGTTCCCGGGCTGCTCCAGACGGAGGCTTTCGCGCGCCGGGTCATCTCCTGTTCGCCGGACATCACCGAGGACGAGGTGGAGCGGCGGGTGGCCGGCCGAATGCAGCGCCGGGCCGTTTTCTCACGGGTCGATCCACCGGCGGTCATGTGTTTGCTGGACGAGGGTGTCCTTCACCGGCCTGTGGGCGGTCCCGCTGTCATGCGGGAACAACTCGAATACCTTCTCGACCTCTCGCGGCGGCCGAATTTCACCATTCAGGTGGTTCCGTATGATGCCGAGGTATTGTCCGGGCTGCTGGGTGCGTACACCATTGCCGAAATGCGGGGGAACGCGTATACCGTGCGGGTGGAGAGTCAGCCCAGCGGACGGACGGTCACCGACAGGGCCACGATCACGAACATGGTCCGTCGCTACGACGCCGTCCGGGCGGATGCCTACCCGCAACACCAGTCCGGGAAGCTCATCGAGGAAGTGGTGACTCAGAAATGGACCTGACCGGAGCGCTGTGGCGAAAGTCGTCTCGGTCCGGCGACGACGGGGGGGAGTGTGTCGAGGTGGCGGTGAATCTGCCGATGGCGGTGGCCGTGCGGGACTCCAAGAATCCTGGTGGTGCCGTGCTTCACTGCGGTCATGGGGAGTGGCGCGCATTCTTGTGCGAGCTCAGGGACGGGTGTTTCGGTCGTTGAGGTGATGTCCGGAGGCTCGGTTGTTTCCGCGGGACACAGAGCTCACCGGGGATGCGTCGCGGTGGGGCACGGTGCCGGGTTGTTCGCCGTACGGCGGCGCCGGATTCGCCGTACCACGTCCCGCCGTCTCGGCGCCGGTTGAATGGGACGGCCAGGGCGGGGTTGGGTGGGCGCGTGGTGGCGTGCCGCACGCGTCGTGGCGTACCCGCGTGGTGTGGCCTGCCGTGCGGGTTGTGGTGGGGTTAGTTGTTGGGGTTGGGGCCGTAGTGGGGGATTAGGCGGTAGGGGTTGCCGTCTATTTCGGATTTGGGGATTTCGGCTAGGAGGCGGACTTGTTTGCCTTTCAGGTTGGTGATGGTCACCCGGGCGGGGGAGTTGCTCAGGTCGGTGACGATGAGATGGGCGTCGTTGTACCAGCCGACGACCCTGCGTTTGACGGGGACGGGGACGGTGGTGACGCGGCGGCCGGTGGTGGTGTCCCAGATGCAGGCGATGGCGTAGCCGCTGGGGCACAACGTGACGAAGAACTTTCCGGCGGGGGAGAACATGCTCTCGTAGTCGATCGGGTTGCCGACGTTGGCGATGGTGCGCAGGGCCTTGCCGGTCAGGTCGTAGATCCGGATGCCCGGTTTGTTGCCGTCGAGGTAGCGCTGGGCGACGCTCGTCTCGCCGGGGGCCCACATGAAGGGGTTGGCCTGGGCGCCGGGGGTGGGGGCGGAGACCGCCTTCGAGGTGGCCGTGTCGCGGTCGACGATGACGAAGCCCACCGAGGTCCGCTGGTTGGTGGGCGAGACCTCGTAGGTCGTCAGCAGCAGGCGCCGGCCGTCGGAGGACCAGTAGGGGACGAAGTTCTGCAGGGGTTTGTCGGTGAGGCGGACCGCGAACTCCCGGCCGGTGGACCGCTCGACCAGGCGGACCTGGTCGTACGGCTGCGGAATCGAGTCCTTCAGCCACGGCAGGATGGCCATCCAGGTGCCGTCCGGTGACACCAGGGGCTCCTGGTAGGGGCCGGTGGACTCGAATTCGCCCTTGGTGTCGCGCGCGTACGACTTGGACTCGTTCGAACCCAGGTACATGAAGGACGTCAGCCGCACGGGGTCGTCCGGGTTCTCGTACACGGTGGTCTTGGTCTCCGGCAGCCGCGACTCGGCCGCCGGGGTGGGGGGCGCGGCGGTGACCTCCCGCACGGGGGACGCCGAGGGGGCGGAGGGGGTGGGCCGGGCGACGGGACCGGTGACGTCGCGGGGGATGAAGATGTAGGCCAGCGCGGCGGAGACCAGCGCGAGCGCGACGCCGGCGCCGATCCACAGGCCGCGGCGGCTCCCGGCGGCCACATCGGGCTGGGTGGGGAACACGGCGGTGCCCGGGTCGGTGGACACCGGCCCTCCGGGAGCCGCGTACACCCCGCCGGGCGGTGGTGCGCCAACGGGGAGGGCGGTGGCGCGCTGCGGCGTGTCGGAGGCGGCGGCGGTGCCGGCGGAGAGCAGGTCGCCGCCGCCGGAGGGGCGGCCCTGGGCGCCGAGGAGCCGCAGCAGGACGTCGCGGGCCGCGGGCCGGACGGCGGGGTTCTTGGCGAGGCATTCGGCGATCAGGTCGCGCAGGTCGCCTTCGAGGTCGCCGAGGTCGGGGTCCCTGTGCAGGATGCGGTTGATCACGGCGGGCAGGGAGTCCATGCCGAACGGCGGGCGGCCCGTCGCCGCGAACACCATCGTGGAGCCCCAGGAGAACAGGTCCGCGGGCGGCTCCACGGGGGCGCCGTCGAGTTGCTCGGGTGCCATGTACGGCGGGGTGCCGATGGCGCCGGAGCCGGTGGCGGAGACGTCCAGGGCGCGGGCGATGCCGAAGTCGATGACCCGGGGGCCGTCCCGGCCGAGCAGTACGTTGCTCGGCTTGAAGTCGCGGTGCACGATCCCGGCCCGGTGGATCGCGGTGAGCGCCGTCATGGTGCCCACCGCCAGCCGCCGCAGCCGCGCGTCGCGCAGCGGCCCGTCCCGCTCGACGCTCTGCTGCAGTGTGGGGCCCTCGATGTACTCGCTGACGATGTACGGCCGCCCTGCGGCGGTTCCGCTTTCCACCACCTGGGCCGTGCAGAACGGCGCCACCCGCCGCAGGATCTCGGTCTCCCGCTGGAAGCGCTCGGGCGCCGCGGACGCCACGCTGCCGGGCGCCGGCGGGACCAGCCCGCGCCGCAGCACCTTGATCGCGACCCGTTCCCCGGAGGGGGTGGTGCCGAGGTAGACCGAGCCCTGGCCTCCCTCGCCGATCCGGCCGGTCAGCGCGTAGCCGCCGATGCTCTCCGGATCGCCGGGGCGCAGGGAGGCGATGTCCGTCACGGTTCCTCTATCTGGGTACGAAACGAAGCTGCTGGGCGATCTTGGCGTCCCGCTTGTCGACCTCGACCAAGGTGCGCTGGACCTTGCCGTGGAAGTCGATCACCACGTATTTCTTCGTGTCCTTGCGCGGATCGTAGACGATCAGATGGTGCTCGTCCCACCAGCCCTGAATGGAGGATTCGTCCGCCACCGAGGGAATGGTGGCCGTGCGGTTGCCGGACGCGAGGTTCCACACGCAGACGTTCGACTCCCCCTTGCTGGTGGGCGGGCAATAAGAGTAGAAGGACGTGCCGGAGGGCGAGAAGAGGCCGGAGCCGGGGATCAGCCCCACCCACGGCATGGTCCGCCCGACCTGCCCGTCCAGGGTGCGGAACCGCAGCCCGAACCTCGGGTCCTTCTTCTTCTCGTACGCGCCGGCCACGGAGGTGCCGTCCGGGCTCCAGTCGAAGTTGCCGTAGCCGTCCCGCTTGTCGTCGGTCATCACGACGGTCGCCTTGCGCGTCCGCACGTCGACCGTGACGAACCCCTGGGGGTACTGCGTGTCCTTCTTGCTGTCGATCGTGTAGATGGTGAGCAGGAAGCGCGTGCTGTCGCGGCTCCAGGTGCCGGCCAGGCCGCGCAGCGGCTGCTTGAGCGTATCCACCGAGAACTTCTCGCCCGTCTTGCGGTTGACGAAGACGACGTTGTCGTAGCTGGACGTGGCGAACTTCAGCCACGGGTTGATCGCGGTCCAGGTGCCGTCCGGCGAGACGACGGGGTCGCCGAACTCCGCGTTCCTGGCCACGGCGGTGAAGGTGTCCTTGCCCGGGTCGCGCACGTACGTCGCGTACTGCTTCTTGTCGAGGTCCTGGACGAAGTAGGACACCAGTTGCACCGGGTCGGACGGGTTCTCGTGCGTGGTGATCCGCACGCCCGGAAGCTTGAGGTCCGTGGTCGCCTTGGCGGGCGGGCTGGGCGACGCCTGGATGACCGACGCCGAGGGGGCGGGCAGCGGGGTCGGCGCCGCCGCCTGCACGGTCGGGGCGGGTGTGGGAGCAGCGGGGGTGCGCCCGGCGGTGAGCGCGTAGACCGAGCCGCCGGACAGCACCGCGATGGCCACGGCGGCGGCGCCCAGCACCAGGCCGCGGCGGGAGCCGTTCCGCCGGGCCGGCGGCGGGGGCAGGAAGTCGACCCTGCTGCCGGGGTCGGGCGGCGGCGCGCTCCGCAGGGGCGTCGGCTGCACCGGCACCCCCGCGGGGGAGGCGGCGACAGGGGCGGGGGCGGCGGGGACGGCCTCCAGGGTGGCGAGGATCTGCGAGTGGCCGACCAGCCGCAGCAGGGCCTCGCTCGCGGTGGGGCGGCGGGCGGGGTCCTTGGCCAGGCATCCGGCGACCAGGTTGAGCAGGTCGTCGTCCAGCACGCTGAGGTCCGGCTCGTCGCGCAGCACCCGGTTGATGGTCGCGGACATCGAGCCGGCCTCGAACGGCGCCCGCCCGGACGCGGCGAACAGGATGGTGGCGCCCCAGGCGAACATGTCGGCCGCCGGGCCGACCGGCACGCCCTCCAGTTGTTCGGGGGTGAGGTACGCGGGGGTGCCCACCGAGCGCGTGGTGCTCTCCATGCCGGCGTCCAGCGCCTGGGCGATGCCGAAGTCGATGACCCGCGGGCCGTCCGGGCCGAGCAGCACGCTGCCGGGGCTGAACTCGCGGTGCACGATGCCCACCTGGTGGATGGCGACCAGCGCAGTCATCGTCCCGATCGCGAGGCGGTGCAGCGCGGGCCCGCGCAGCGGCCCGTCGGCGTCCACGGCCGCCTGGAGGGTCGGGCCGTCGATGTACTCGTTGACCACGTACGGCCGGTCGCCGTACTGCCCCGTCTCCAGGACCTGGGCGGTGCAGAAGGCCGAGACCTGTCGTAGCTCCTCGACCTTGGCGAGGAAGCCTTCGGTGCCATGGGTGTCGGCGTGCAGGAGCTTGAGCGCGACGTGATCGCTCTGCGGGCCTTTCGCCAGGTAAACGGTGCTTCTCGCACCCTCACCGATCCTGCCGACGATGTGATATGCGCCCAGCTCGGAGGGATCATCCGATTGCAGGGGCAAGACCTGCGGCATGTCGGGATTCTCCTTAAAAAGACGGTCCCTAGATCATCAATTATGCGTACCGAAGCACGTGCTCGGCAGGCTCTTGCCGGTTTTCCTGGGTAACTGAGTGGTTAGAGAACTAAGGGAGTGATCATGGCTAGATGCGAAGTATGCGGAAATGATTACGATATGACGTTCGAAGTCCATGCCATGGGCGGCGTGCACACCTTCGACAGCTTCGAGTGCGCGATCCAGCGTATGGCGCCGTCCTGCGAGCACTGCGGCTGCCGGATCATCGGCCACGGCGTGGAGGCCAACGGCCACTGGTACTGCTGCGCGCACTGTGCCCGGGAGAAGGGCGTCTCGCAGCTCGTGGACCGGGTCGGGGCCGGCGTGCGGTGAGGCCGCGCCTCACCCCTTCACGGCGCCGATGATGACGCCCTTGGTGAAGTGGCGCTGCACGAAGGGGTAGACGAACAGCACCGGGATCAGCGCCAGCACGACGATCGCCATCTGGATGGCCAGGCTGGGCGGCAGCGTCTCGCCCGCGATGGTGTCACTGGTCTGGCCGACCACCAGCGACTGGCCCTGCAGCACGTACTGCCGCAGCACCACCTGCAGCGGCCACTTGGCGTTGTCGTTGAGGTACAGGACCGCGTTGAAGAACGAGTTCCAGTACCCGACGGCGTAGAACATGCCGATCACCGCGACCACGCCCTTGGACATGGGCAGCACGATCCGCCACAGGATGCGGAACTCCCCGGCGCCGTCGACGCGGGCGCTGTCGGTGACCTCGCCGGGGATGTTCATGAAGAACGCCCGCATCACCACGAGGTTGAACGCCGCCACCGCCGACGGCAGGATCAGCGACCAGTAGCTGTCGATCAGGCCGAGCGAGCTGACCAGCAGGTAGTTCGGGATCATGCCGGGCCCGAACAGGTAGGTGGCCAGGATCAGGAACAGCAGCGGCCGGTGCAGCAGCGACCCCGGCCGGGACAGCCCGTACGCCGCCAGCACCGTCACCGTCAGGCTGATGGCCGTGCCGGTGGCGGTGACGCCGAGGCTGATCAGCACGGCCCGGGTCACCACCCCGCCGGAGAACAGCTCCCGGTAGGCGCCCAGCGACAGCTCGCCGGGGAAGGTGACCAGGCCGCCGGCCCGGGTCACCGCCTCCTGGGAGGACAGGCTGGTGAGTACCACCATGTAGATCGGGAACAGCACGCTGACCACGATCAGCGTCAGGATCACGCCCTTGACCAGCCGTCCCGCCGTGCTCGGCCGCTCGTCCCACAGGGGCCGCGCCGTCGATACCGTCATGAGCCCGCTTTCATGATCGCTTGTAGATGCCCTGCTCGCCGAACCGGTGGGCGACCTTGTTGGCGATCAGGATCAGCACCAGCCCCACCAGTCCCTTCACCATCCCGGCCGCCGCGCCGTAGCTCCACTCGCCGGTGGTGAGCGTGCGCCAGTAGACGAAGGTGTCCAGCACCTCGGCGGCATCCCTGCCGACCGCGTCCCGCTGGAGGAAGAACTGCTCGAACCCCACGTTGAGCGCGTCGCCGAGACGCAGGATCAGCAGAAGGATCACCACCGGCCGCAGGCCGGGCAGCGTGATGTGCCACATGCGCCGCCACCGCCCCGCGCCGTCCACCGCCGCCGCCTCGTACAGGTTGCGGTCGATGGCCGCCAGCGCGGCCAGGAAGATGATCGTGCCCCAGCCGGCGTCCTTCCAGACCGTCTCCCCGGTGACCAGCAGCAGGAAGGTATCCGGGTTGGTCATCAGGTCGATGCCCTCCAGGCCGCGCTCGCGCAGGAGCTGCGAGACCAGCCCCGCGCCGCCCAGCATCTGCTGGAACAGCGTGACCACCAGCACCCACGAGAAGAAGTGCGGCATGTACACGACGCTCTGCACCAGCAGCCGCACCCTCGGCCGCATCACGCTGTCCAACAGGATCGCCAGCGCGATCGGCACGGGGAAGTAGAAGACCAGCTGGAACGCCGTGATGCCGAGGGTGTTCAGCGTCGCGTCCCAGAAACTGGCGTCCAGCAGCAGCCACTGGAAGTTGGCGAGCCCCACGAACGGGCTGTCGGCGAAGCCGACGTACGGCGAGTAGTCCTGGAACGCGATGATGTTGCCGAGCAGCGGCACGTAGTGGAAGAGCAGCAGGAGCCCGATGGCCGGAGCGGTCATCAGCAGCAAGGGCCAGTCGCGCCGCAGGCGGGCCCGCAGCGGCCGTGGAACGGTTTCCTGGCCGGTCATCACGGATTTTCCCGCGTTCTCGCTTGCCTTGGCAGCCCTCTTACGGCCAGAGTTAAGGGTGCCGGTCCCGGCGGGTGAGGTCAGGTCACCCGCCGGGCCGGTTTTTTTCGTGTCGTGGGTCACCCGGGCCGCCCGGATCCGCCGCGCCGGAAGGGCAGGTCAGGCACGGCCGTTGTCCCGCAGGACCTTCATGTAGAAGTCCCTGGCCTCGTCGCCGCCGTCCCGCCGCCACTCCTCGACGATCTTCTTGATGTCGCTCAACGGCCGGCGCCCGCGCATCACGTCGGTGAACTTGTCCTCGGTGGGGATCTGCAACCCGGACATCTTGGACGGCCGCTGGTGGCGGATGCCGTCCAGCGGGGTCTTCTGGATGAACTTGAAGCTGTCGTTCTGCCAGGCGACGCTGTCGCGCACCGCGTCGGGGTAGGCCACGAACTCGGCCACGATCGGCCGGCCGCCGAGGAAGACGTACGACGGGGCGAGCTCCTTGCGTCCGAGGTCGGTGGGCTGCGGCACCCCGGCGGCGTCGCGCTTGAAGTGCTTGCCCTCCACGCCGTAGGTGGCGAGCTCGTACTCCTTGGTGCCGAACGGCGCCGCGCACCAGTTCAGGATGCCGAGGATCTCCTTCATCTTCTCCGCGCCGAGGCCCTTCTTGACGAAGGTGAAGATCCCGGCGGGGCTGTTGTGGTACATGATCGGCGTGCCGCCGTCGTGCGCGAACACCGGCAGGGCGCCGATCGCGAAGTCGGGGTTCTTGCCGCGGTGCTGCTGGAGCAGTTCCTTCCACGCGCCGAGGCCGTCACGGTAGATCAGCAACTGGCCGGACGCGAAGAGGTCCTTCTCGTTGGCGCCCTTGCTGCTGATCACGTTCGGGTGGACCAGCTTGGCCTCGAACAGGCGGCGCATGAACGCGATGCCCTGTTCCCATTCGGGCGTCTCGTACCTGAACTCGAGCTTCCCGTTCTGGTACCGCCACTCCTGGGGGATCCGGAAGACCGGCCACAGCATCTCGTGGATGTCGCCGAACGCCCAGCGCCGCGCCTTGGGGTCGGTGATCTCCTTGCCCAGCTCGAACAACTCGTCGGCGGTCTTGGGCAGCGTCCAGCCGGGGTTCTCGCCGAACAGGTCCTTGCGGTACAGCAGGGCGAAGGGATAGGGCTCGGTGGGGAACGGCACCGCCATCAGCTTGCCGTTGAACACCGCGAACTCCCACGAGGGCGTCGGCAGGTTGGCGAGCATCGGGTAGGCCTTGACCTTGTCGCCCTGGAGGTACGGCGTGAGGTCCTCGAAGGCCTTGTCGACGGCCAGGTTGAAGTCGGCCATCTTCTCGATCTCCCACTGCGGGACGACCATGAGGTCCGGCACGTCCCCGGCGGCGAGGCGGGCGGTGGCCTTGTCGCCGTAGGTGATGCCGTCGGCGATCTGGAACTGGATGGTGGCGCCGATGTCGGCGTTGCACGCCTGGAAGTAGGCGTTGTCGTCGAGCCCGGGCGGCGGCGGGCCCCACAGCGGGGTCATCGCGGTGTACCGGCCGCCCTTGCCCGCGGCGCTCACCGCGTCGGTGGCGGACGCCGGGTACTTCAGGTAGCCGCCGCCGACGTCGGGCACGCCGGGCAGGGGGGAGATGGTGCCGGGGACGTCGGGGGTGACGCCGGGATATGCCACATATGACGGTGTGAGGCTTCTCAGCTTGTCCGCGGCGGCCGCGGTGGCACCGCCGCCCGCGCCGGGACGGCGGGTGGCGGGGGTGGAGCAGGCGGCCGTCAGGCCACCGCCGGCGAGGGCGGCGGCGCCGAGGCCGGCTAAGCCGAGGAAGCCCCGGCGGGTGGTACGGATGTCGGCGGGGCCGCGATGCGGGGTGGGTTCCACGACACGTTCCTTCGGTTCAGGTCAGGTATCTCGTCAGGGGTGTCGGCCTGGGCGGGCTACGAGGTAGAGTTAGTTCGTCTTATGACCAAACAAATTAGACCAGCGTGACGTGCGCCACAAGGGACGGTGGCCCGTTGGCCCGGAAGCGGCGCGGGGCCGGCTCCCGGGGAGCGCGGGACGTGGCATGACCCACCGCTCGATGATGAGGCATGATGACCCCACCGGGGCACAGCGGGAACGGGGCTGATTTTGATCAACACGCACACGGGCCCTCAACCGGCGGACTTCGCCGACGTCCGGGCCACCAACCTCGCGGTCGTGCTGCGCTTCGTCCGGCAGAACGCCCCCTGCTCCCGCGCCGACATCGCCGCGTCCACCGGCCTGAACAAGGCCACCGTGTCCAGCCTCGTCGCCGACCTCATCGACCGGCGCCTGCTGCGTGAGACCGGCCTCACCGAGAACCGCGTCGGCCGCCCCGCCACCATGCTGGTCCTGGACGGCTCGCCGTACGCCGCGATCGGCCTGGAGGCCAACGTCGACTACCTCACCGCGGTGGCCGTCGACCTCGCCGGCACCGAGCTGCTGTCGTGGCGGCGCACCTTCCAGGGCGCCACCGCCACGCCGGGCCAGGCCGTCGCCGCCATCGCCGCGCTCGCCCGCCGGGTGCTCAACCGCATGGACAAGGAGGCCCGCCAGGTGCTCGGCCTCACCGTCGCGGTGCCCGGCCTGGTCGACGTGAACGGCTCGGTGCGCATCGCGCCCAACCTCGGCTGGCGGGACGTCGACCTCGCCGGCGACCTCACCAAGGCGCTGCGCGACCCCGGCTTCCCCGTCCTGGTGGACAACGACGCCAACCTCGCGGCCCTCGCCGAGCACCGCTTCGGGCCGCACGGCGCGGTGAGCGACCTGATCTACCTCACCGGCGAGATCGGCGTCGGCGCGGGCCTGATCATGGACGGCCGGCTGCGCCGCGGCGGGCGGGGGTTCGCCGGCGAGGTCGGCCACATCCCGATCGACCCCGCGGGCCCGGCCTGCCGCTGCGGGCGCAACGGCTGCCTGGAGGCCGTCGCCGGTCTCGGCGCCGTGCTCCGGCACACCGCGCCGGACGCCACGCCCGGCGAGCTGGAGCCGGAGGTCGAAGAGATCGTGCGCCTCGCCCGCGCGGGCGACCAGGCGGTGCTCGGCACCCTCGCCGAGGTCGGCCGGGCGATCGGCATGGGCGTCTCCGTCCTGGCCAACGTGCTGAACCCCCAGGTCGTGGTGCTCGGCGGCTATTACGTCGCGCTCACCCCGTGGGTGCTGCCCGCCGCGCGCGAGGAACTCGCCCGGCTCAGTTTCGCCCCCGAGGCGGGCGGCACCGAGCTGGTCGCCTCCACCCTCGGGTACGGCGCGGCGGCGCTCGGCGCGGCGGCCCGGCTGCTGGACTCCATTGATTCAGGACGCCTTCCTGCCACCGGCTGACCAGCGTGTGTCGAGTCGCGAAAACGACTCTTGACCTGAAGCCGACGAAACGGCAGGCTTCAGAAGAACCCCTTGTGTAACACTGCGGAAACCTTTGTCAACCCCCATCGAAGCGCTTCGACGAACGTCCCCG
Organism: Sphaerisporangium aureirubrum; assembly: GCF_042658925.1. Classification (NCBI taxonomy): domain Bacteria; kingdom Bacillati; phylum Actinomycetota; class Actinomycetes; order Streptosporangiales; family Streptosporangiaceae; genus Sphaerisporangium; species Sphaerisporangium aureirubrum. The sequence continues at coordinate 184,360 of NZ_JBHSRF010000002.1, read as the reverse complement.
GTTGAACCGCTTCGATTCCGCTGAGCCGTTCGGCGTGAAGCGCTTCGACGTGCCAACTCGGTGAAACGAAGGACGGTCCCGATGAACGAACCGGTGCCAGGCACCTTCCGCGACCCCGGCCTGCCCCTCGCCGCCCGGATCGCCGACCTCCTCACCCGGCTCACCCTGGAGGAGAAGCTCGGCCTGCTGCACCAGTACCAGGCGGCCGTCCCCCGCCTCGGGCTCGGCTCCTTCCGCACCGGCACCGAGGCCCTGCACGGCCTCGCCTGGCTCGGCCCCGCCACCGTCTTCCCCCAGGCCGTCGGTCTGGCCAGCACGTGGGACCCCGGCCTGGTGCGCGAGGTCGGCGCCGCGACCGGTGACGAGGTGGTGGCCTTCCACCGGAAGGACCCCGCGGGCGCCGGGCTCAACGTCTGGGCGCCGGTGGTCAACCCGCTGCGCGACCCGCGCTGGGGCCGCAACGAGGAGGGCTACTCGGAGGACCCGTGGCTGACCGGCGTCATGGGCACCGCGTTCGCGCGGGGCCTGCGCGGCGACCACCGGGTGCTGCGCACCGCGCCGACGCTCAAGCACTTCCTGGCCTACAACAACGAGACCGACCGCTGCGTCACCTCCAGCAACCTGCCGCCCCGCGTGCTGTACGAGTACGAGCTGGCCGCGTTCCGCCCCGCAATCGAGTCGGGCGCCGCGGTGTCGCTGATGCCGTCGTACAACCTGGTCAACGGCCGACCCGCGATGCTCAGCCCGCTGATCAACGACGTGGTGCGCGGCTGGACCGGTGACGACCTGCTGGTGGTGAGCGACGCCTACGCCCCCGCCAACCTCACCGGCCTCCAGGACTACTACGGCGACCCGGCCGCGGCGTACGCGGCGGCCGTCCGGGCGGGGCTGGACAGCTTCACCCAGGACGACGACCGTCCCGCCGACACGCTCGGCCACCTGCGCGCGGCACTGGAGCGCGGGCTGCTCGGCGAGGACGACGTGGACACGGCCGTGCGGCACGCGCTCTCGGTCCGCTTCCGGCTCGGCGAGTTCGACCCCGCCACGCCCTACGACGACATCACCGAGGAGGTCGTCAACCGGCCCGAGCACCAGGCCCTGGCCCGGCGGGCCGCCACCCGGTCGTTCGTGCTGCTCAAGAACGAGGGCCTGCTGCCGCTCGGCCGCCCCGCCAAGGTCGCGGTGATCGGGCAGCTCGCCGACACGCTGATGGAGGACTGGTACAGCGGCACCCTGCCGTACGCGGTCACCGCCAGGGCGGGCCTGTCGGAGCGGTGCGCCACCGAGTTCTGCGAGGGCGTGGACCGCGTCGCGCTGCACGCACCCGGCGGCCCGGTGACCGCCGCCGAGGACTTCGGCGGCGGCCCCCTGGTGGTCCGGCAGGGCGCCGAGCCGAAGGCCACCTGGTTCGACCTGTTCGACTGGGGCGGCGGCGCCTACGCGCTGCGCGCCGCCGCCAACGGCAGATACGTCTCGGTGGGCGACGACGGCGTGCTGGTCAACGACCAGCCGGGGCCGAACGGCTGGGAGGTGCGCCAGACCTTCCGCCTGGACGAACGGCCCCGCGGCGCGCTGGCCCTGCGGCACATCTCCACCGGCCGCCACGTGGAGCTGGCGCCGGACGGCACGCTGCGTCTCGCCGACGACCCCGACGCCGCCGCCGTGCTCACCCTGGAGCCCGTGCTGAGCGGCGCCCAGGCCGCCGCCGGCCTCGCCGCCGGGGCCGACGTGGCGGTGGTGATCGTCGGGGACCACCCGCTGGTCAACGGCAGGGAGACCGAGGACCGCGCCGACCTCGCGCTGCCGCCCGCACAGGAGGCGCTGGTGCGGGCCGTGCACGCCGCCAACCCCGCCACCGTGCTGGTGATCAGCAGCGGCTACCCGTTCGCGGTGACCTCGGCGCAGGAGGAGCTGCCCGCCGTCCTGTGGTCGGCGCACGGCGGGCAGGAGTACGGTCACGCGCTCGCCGACGTGCTGTTCGGGAACGCCGACCCCGCCGGGCGCCTCACCCAGACCTGGTACCGCTCGGCGCGCGAACTGCCCGACCTGTTCGACTATGACATCATCGCCACGGACTCGACCTACATGTACTACCGCGGCACCCCCCTGTACCCGTTCGGGCACGGGGAGAGCTACGCCCGGTTCGAGTACTCCGGCCTGGAGCTGTCCGCCGGCACCGTGGCACCGGGCGACGTGCTGACGGTCCGGCTCACCGTCGCCAACACCGGCTCGCGGCCGGGCGAGGAGGTCGTGCAGCTGTACACCCGCCAGCGGCGGTCCCGGGTGAAGCAGCCCCTGCGCAGGCTGCGCGGCTTCGAGCGGGTCCGCCTCGTCCCGGGGGAGAGCCGCGTCGTCACCCTGGAGCTGAAGGTGGCGGACCTGGCGTTCTGGGACGTCACCCGGGGCAGGTTCGTGGTCGAGGACGCGCCGCACAAGGTGCTGGTCGGGCGCTCGTCCCGCGACATCCGGCTGAGCGGCCGGTTCACCGTGACCGGCGAGCGCATCCCGCCCCGCGACCCCTACACCAGTCCCATGGGCGCGGCCGACAACGACGAGTACGACGGAGTCGTGCTGTGCGACGCGGCCCGGGTCACCGGGGACGCGGTCCGGGGGGCCGCGCCCGGCGCGTGGATCGCCTTCCGCGACGTCGACTTCGGCGCCGGGGCCGCCGGGTGCGCGCTGACCGTCACCAGCACCGAGGGCGGCGTGCTCACGCTGCGCCTGGACGACCCGCTGTTCGGGCCCGTGGCCGGGGCGCTGTCGGTGGCCCCCGCGCGCGACCGTTACGACCTTGTGTCGGTCGCCTGCCCGCTCGCCGGGGCGGCCGGAGTGCACGATCTGTATGTGGTGTTCGAGAACGAGGGGGTCACGGTGAGCGAACTCGTATTCACCGAGGCGGCCGTCCCCGCGGAAGGCGGGGCGCGGGGGACGCGGGGGATACCGGCGGCGGAGGGGAGGGCGGGGCACGGCGCGCCCTCGGCGCAGTGGCCCCAGGGACCGGTGCGGAAGGCGGCGCGGGGCGTCCCGCGCGGGGCCGCGGAGGCCGCCCGTTGAGGACGGTCACCATCGCCGACGTCGCCAAGCACGCCGGGGTCGCGGTCAGCACCGTGTCCTACGTGCTGAGCGGCAAGCGCGCCATCTCCGCCACCACCAGCCAGCGGGTGATGCGCAGCGTCCGCGCGCTCGGCTACCACCCCAACGCCGGGGCCCGCGCCCTCGCCAGCAAGCGGTCCAACGTGATCGCGCTGGTGCTGCCGCTGCGCGCCGGCATGCACCTGCCGGTGCTCATGCAGTTCGCCACCTCGGTGGTGACCACGGCCCGGCAGTTCGACCACGACGTGCTGCTGATGACCGCCGACGAGGGCCCCGACGGGCTGCGGCGGGTCGCGGCCAGCGCCCTGGTGGACGGCCTGGTGCTCATGGACGTGGAGATCCACGACCCGCGCGTGCCGCTGCTGCGCGAGCTCGGGGAGCCGAGCGTGCTCATCGGGTTCCCCGCCGACACCACCGGGCTGACCTGCGTCGACCTCGACTTCGCCCACGCCGGGGCCGTGTGCGCCGACCATCTGGCCACGCTCGGTCACCGGGACATCGCGTTGCTCGGCGCGCCCCGGGTGGTGTACGAACGTGGTACCGGTTACGCCGAGCGCACCATGGAGGGCTTTCTTGAGGCAGGACGCGGCCACGGCGCCACCAGCATCGCGCTGCCCTGCGAGGAGGGCTTCGACGAGGTGTCCGCGACGGTGACCACCCTGCTGAAGGAGCACCCGGCGCTGTCCGGCCTGGTCGTGCACAACGAGGCGGCCGTCGACCACGTGCTCGGCACGCTGCGCATGCTCGGCAGGCGCGTCCCCGAGGACGTGTCGGTGGTCGCCATCTGCCCGGACGACGTGGCCGAGCGGGCGAGCCCGCGGCTCACCTCGGTGGCCATACCGGCCGCCGACGTCGGCCACCAGGCCGTGCGCCTGCTCATGGCCAAGCTGGACGGCGGCCACGTGCCCGACGCGACCCTGCTGGCGCCCCGCCTGACCGTCCGGCAGAGCACGGGCGAGCGGTGAACACCGAGGGCGCCGAGCTGACCGTGGCGCGCATCGCCGCGCTGGCCGGGGTGTCGCCGCCGACGGTGTCCCGCGTGATCAACGGGCAGAGCGGCGTGGCGCTCGCCACCCGGGAGCGGGTGGAGGCCGTGCTGCGGGAGGTCGGCTACCGACGCAGGGAGACCGCGACGTCGTTCCCCATCCTGGAGCTGGTCTTCCACGCCCTGGAGAGCCTGTGGGCGCTGGAGATCATCCGCGGGGTCGAGGAGGTCGCGCGGGAGCTCGGGCACGCCGTGGTGCTCACCGAGATGCAGGGCAGGCTGACGCCCGGCCGCGCCTGGACCGAGCAGGTGCTCGCCCGGCGGCCCGCCGGCGTGATCGCGGTGTTCTCCGAGCTGACCGCCCAGCAGCAGTCGCAGCTCGCCACCCGTTCCATCCCCCTGGTGGTGCTCGACCCGACGGGGGAGCCGCTGCACGAGACGCCGTCGGTGGGCGCCACCAACTGGGCCGGCGGCCTGACCGCCACCCGTCACCTGCTCGGCCTCGGGCACCGGCGGGTCGCGATGTTGTGCGGCCCGCTGGAATGGCCGTGCTGCCGGGCCCGGCTGGACGGCTACCGCGCCGCCATGGACGCCGCGGGCGTGCCCGTGGACCCGGAGCTGGTGAGGGTCAGCACCCTGTACGTCGAGGGCGGCCTGAGCGACGGGGCCGAGCTGCTGAGCATGCCCGACCCGCCGACCGCCATCTTCACCAGCAACGACCTCCAGGCGTTCGGCGTGTACGAGGCCGCGCGCCGGGCCGGGGTGCGGATCCCCGAGGAACTCAGCGTGGTGGGGTTCGACGACCTGCCGTTCACCCAGTGGGCCGGGCCGCCGATGACCACCGTCCGGCAGCCCCTGGTGAAGATGGGCGCCACCGCCGCCCGCATGGTGGTGGAGCTCGCCGAGGGCCGCAGCCTCGACCAGCACAGGGTCGAGCTGGCGACCACCCTCGTCCTGCGCGAGAGCACCGCGCCGCCCGCCCGCGCCTGAAGCGCGACGTTTTCGGCCCCACGACGGCGAAAGTTTCAGCTCCCTGCTGCCCTTGTGCTCCTGACACGGCAGGTCACGGCATCGAGGACTACACCATTACACCGGCCGCATTGCCCACAGAAACGTTTCTGGCAACACTCGGAATGTTTCAGCCATGGGTCGCCGCCGTGACGGCCGCGTCGGAGAGCAGGACGAACGCATGAGAATCAGACACATGCTGCTGGGGATCGCCGCTTCGGTGATGCTCGTGGTAGCGGGGATAGCCGTGGCGTCACCCGCGTCTCCCGCGACGCTCACCGAGGTCACCGGTTTCGGGACCAACCCCAGCAATCTGCGGATGCACATCTACGTACCGGACCGGGTGGCGGCCCGTCCGGCGGTCCTGGTGGCCGTGCACTACTGCACCGGCACCGGTCAGGCGTTCTACTCCGGCACGGAGTTCGCCTCGCTGGCCGACCGGTACGGCTTCATCGTCATCTACCCGACGGCGACCCGCAGCGGCAGCTGCTTCGACGTGTCCTCGCCCCAGGCGCTGCGGCACGACGGCGGCAGCGACCCGGTGGGCATCGTGTCGATGGTGCGGTACACGCTGCAGCGCTACAGCGCCGACTCCTCGCGGGTGTTCGTCACCGGTGCCTCGTCGGGCGCCATGATGACCAACGTCCTGCTCGGTGACTACCCCGACGTGTTCAAGGCCGGGGCGGCGTTCATGGGCGTGCCGTTCGGCTGCTTCGCCACCACCGACGGGTCCAGCTGGAACAGCCAGTGCGCCAACGGCCAGATCAGCCGTACGCCGCAGGCGTGGGGCGACGCGGTCCGCGCGGCCTTTCCCGGCTACACCGGCGCCCGTCCGCGCATGCAGACCTGGCACGGCACCGAGGACGCCACGCTGCGCTACCCGAACTTCCAGGAACAGATCAAGCAGTGGACCAACGTCCACGGCCTCAGCCAGACCCCGGCCATGACCGACAGCCCGCAGTCCGGCTGGACCCGCACCCGCTACGGCAGCAACGGGATCATGCCGCAGGTCGAGGCGATCAGCATCCAGGGCGTCGGGCACAGCCTGCCCACCAGCGGCATGGCCATGCGGGCCATCCAGTTCTTCGGTCTCGACACCACCGGCCCGACGACCACCCCGACGGTCACGCCCACCGTGACCCCGACCGTCACCCCCACGGTCACCCCGACCGTGACGCCGACCGTGACGCCGACCGTGACGCCGACCGTCCAGCCGGGCGCCTGCCGGGTCACCTACACGATGAACACCTGGAACAACGGCTTCACCGCCGCCGTGACCGTCGCCAACACCGGCACCTCCACCGTCAACGGCTGGGCGCTCGCGTTCACCCTCCCGGCGGGGCAGACGATCACCAGCTCGTGGAACGCGCAGATCACCGGCTCGTCCGGCGCGATCACCGCGCGCAACGTCAACTACAACGGCACCATCGCCCCCGGCGGGAACGCGCAGTTCGGGTTCCAGGCCACGCACAACGGCGCCACCGGCAGGCCCTCGGCGTTCACCCTGAACGGCAACGCCTGCGCCATCGCCTGATCCGTCGTACCCCGGCGGCGTGAACCCTCGCGCCGCCGGGCCGCCGTCCCGTCCGGGCACACCCGGGCACCGGACGGCACCGGGACCGGCGGCGGCCCGTCCGCGCCGTCAGTCCACCACCGCGCTCTCGCGGTGCGGTGCGGCCCGCACCGCGAGGGTCGCGACGAGCAGGACGGTGAGGACGGCGAGCTGGGCGAGGGCCGACCCCAGCAGGCCGACGGGTACGGCGGCCAGGGCGAGCACGCCGGCCGCGGTGCGGAGGGGTCGCCGCGGAAGGCCGAGGACCCGCCGGTAGAGCAGGTCACCCAGCAGGTAGAGCGTGACACCCGCGGACAGCGCGAGGGCCGGGCCCGCGTGCATGTGGTCCAGCGGGTGGCCGAGGGCCTTCTTGACACCCGCCGCCACCGCCACGATGCCGAGCAGCATGGGGATGTGGCCGTAGAAGTACGCGCCGAGGATCAGCTGGGTCCTGCGCACCACGTCGGCCCTCGCCAGGGCGTGCTCGGCGGCCTCGGGGTCGTCGCCGCCGAAGTACACCCACCACAGGCACGCCCCCAGCGCCAGGCCCAGGGTGGCGGCCACCAGCAGCGCCGGGTTCACCACCCCGTGCGCGCCGATGCCGATCGCCACCACCGACTCCCCGAGCGCGACGATCACCAGCAGCCCGTGCCGCTCCACGATGTGCCCCGGGTGCAGCGGGAACCCCTTCTGCCCGACGAAGTACGGGCTGACCCACACCAGCACCACCGCCGCGCCCCACAACAGGTGGGTGAGCGTCCCCTCGGTGAACCCCGCCGCGAACAGCAGCGCCGTGGCCCCCAGGTTGAACGGCACGACCCGCACGAACGACGCCGTCGCCTGCAGGTACAACCCCGCGTGCACCAGCACGATGATCAGATACCCCAGCGCGAAGGCCCACCCTCCGCCGTCGAACGCCGTGGGAATGGCCAACGCCATGATCAGAAACCCCGCCATGCCCACCAGCACCAGCACCCGCCGCGCCGCCCGGACCGGCGGCACCGCGTTGGTCAGCCACGCGTACCCCGAGTACATCCACCAGATGACCCCGAACACCAGCAGAACCCGTAACGCCCCCACCACCGGAGAGGCTTGCTGCCCCCCGGCCTCCGATGGCTCGAACCCGTCCACCAGCAGAGTCGTCAGCTGAGTAACCGTGAACACGAAGACCAGATCAAAGAAAAGCTCCAACGTGGAAACCCGCAACTCCTGCTCACCAGAAGCAGGCTCCACCCTCTCCGAAAACCACCCAGGAAGCCGCACCCGCCCATGATCGCCTCTACCCCCCACCAACCGCGACCAATTAACCCCACCCCACCCGAAACCTGCCATCTCCTCCCCGCGACCCATACGGCGCTCGCGTGCGGTGGTCCCGTGCCCTGAGCCCCGCGCGTCCGACCCATGCGCCGGTAAGGACGGACTGTTCCGGCGCCGAGGCGGCGGGACGTTGTACGGCGAATCCGGCGCCGCCGTGCGGCGGACAACCCGGCGTGTGCGCGGCGCCGGTGAAATGGTCCTCGCGAGAGGGGCGCGCTTCGCGCGGAAGGCGCAAGGGCCGTTCCCCCGCGGGGGACACCCCCGCACCCCCGGCCCTGCCGGGCTCATGGCGCCCCACCGCCCACCCCCTCACAAGGGCGCGCCCGGCACGGGCGTCCCGCCACCTCGGCACGGAGCCAGGCCGAACGGGCGCCGAGTCGACGCCGTCATGTGCGGCCCTTTCCCGGCGCCGCGTCGGCGAGGAGGTGTACGGCGAATCCGGCGCCGCCGTGCGGCGGACAACCGGTCGTGTGTGCGGTGCCGGTGAAATGGTCCTCGCGAGAGGGGCGCGCTTCGCGCGGAAGGCCGCGAGGGCTGTGAGGTGCGAACCCCGAGCCGACCGGCCGGTCAGCGGGAGGTGAGGGAGGTCGTGGACTCGACTCGGGTGAGCTTTTCGGGGTTGCGGACGTAGTAGAGGCCGGTGACGCGGGTGTTCTCCACGCGCAGGGCCAGTACGCCGTCGACCACGCCGTCCAGGCGCAGGATCAGCCCGGGGTTGCCGTTGACCGTGGTGGGCTCGCCGGTGAAGGTGCCGCCGGCCTTGACGAGGCTGCCGGCCATGTAACCGAGCACCTTGGCGGCGCCGGCCACCGGCCGCAGGGCCGCCTGCCTGAGGCCGCCGCCGTCGCTGACGAAGACGACGTCGGGGGCGAGTACGTCGAGCAGCGCCTGCAGGTCCCCGGTCACGAGCGCGGTCTGAACGAGTCCAACGCGGCCCGGGCCTCTTCGGGGGAGGCGGGCGTGCGTGGACGGCGGGCGTCGACGTGACGGCGGGCGCGGTAGGCGAGCTGGCGTGTGGCGGCGGGGCTCTTGCCGATCGCGGCCGCGATGTCGTCGTAGCCGATGTCGAAGACCTCGCGCAGCACGAAGACGGCACGTTCGGTCGGTGAGAGGGTCTCGAGGATGAACATGAGTGCCAGCGACAGGTTCTCGGCGAGCTCGACGTCCTCGGCCACGTCCGGCGCGGTGAGCAGGGGTTCGGGCAGCCAGGGGCCGACATAGGCCTCCTTGCGCCGTTTGAGGGTGCGTAGCCGGTTGAGCGCTTGCCGGGTCGTGATCCGCACCAGGTAGGCGCGCCGGTCCCGCACCTGCGCCAGGTCGACCTTGGCCCACCGCAGCCACGCCTCCTGGAGGACGTCCTCGGCGTCCGCCGCCGATCCGAGCATCTCGTAGGCGACGGTGAACAGCAGGTCGCGGTGGGCGACGAATGCCTCGGTCGCCGGGTCGGTGACGTGGTCGTCCATGTCGTGCGCTTCACTCTCTCGCGGTCGGCCCCACCTGCCGGAAGCAGGCCGTGGAGATGTACCCGGTCCGAGGACGGTCGCCGGTAGCAGCCTCCCCACGGATCAGGCCAGGGTCGGCCGGTCAGAGTGGCGCCCCGGCGCCCGGCCGCGGCGTCTCCAGGCGATCGGCGCCGTGGGATGCGCGGGAACCGGCCTTGCGCGCCCCGGACGCCAACTGATCGAGGGGGAATCGGCAGGCGAGCTCCTTGACCTTGGCCCCGAGCCGCCCGCTGATGTGGAGCGCGTTCACCCGGTCGTCCAGGTAGGAGAACTGGGTGACGCCCCCGTTCCGGCCGAGGCTGATGCACTGCCCGGCGAACATCAACCGGACGGGAGCGGGTCTCCTCCCCGCGATCCGGCGCAGGATGGTGGCCGCGGCCCCCGCGCCCAGTTGCACGGCCGCCTGGCAGCTCATCCGGAACGGCCGGTCCGTCATCGCCGCCGCGTCCCCGGCCGCGACGATGCGCACGTCGTCCACGCTGGTCAGCGTCGCGTCGGTGAGCAGGCGGCCTTCGGCGTCGGTGCGCAGCCCGCTGCGGGCGGCCAGGTCCGGGACACGGAATCCCGCGGTCCAGATCGTCACCGCGCTGGGCAGCTCGCGGCCGTCGCCGAGCCGCACGCTGTCGCGTGTCACTTCCGTCACCCGCGCGCGGGGACCTTCGATGACGGTCACACCCAGCTCGGCGAGCCGGCGGGCGACCGGGCGGCGGCCTCGGGGATGCAGGTAGGGGCCGAGCACGTCGCCGCAGATCAGGGTGACCTCGCGGCCCAGCTCCGCCAGCTCGGCGGCGGTCTCCATGCCGGTCGGGCCGGCTCCGGCCACGGTCACCGGAGCCGTCGCGGGCGTCGCGGCCAGCGCCGACCGCAGTCGTCCGGCTCCTTCGAGGTCCGACACCGAATGAGCGAACTCCGCCGCTCCGGGCACGCCGGGATCGGCGGCGCCGCTGCCCACCGCGTAGACGAGGTACTCGTAGGCGACCGTGCCGCCGCCTGCCAGCGACACCCGGCGCTCGGCGGCGTCGATCCGGGTCGCGGCGTCCACCACCAGCCGGACGTCCCCGCCCAGAACCTCGCCGAAGCCCTCGACCGCGTCGTCGGAGCCGGTCACGAGCTGGTGCAGGCGGATCCGCTCGACGAAGTGGGGACGTCGATTGACCAGGGTCACCGACACGCCGTCGCGCCGAGCCAGGCGATTGGCGGCCATCACGCCCCCGTACCCGCCACCGATCACGACCACCTCGACGTTCCCGTTCATCATGTCTCCCTCGTGTCCTGGACTCGACATGGAGACACCAGCCGCGCGTCCGGCGTAACGGCCCGCGGATGAGACGTGGCGCACATCGGACGCGGCGGGAACGCCACCCCTTCCGCCGCGCGTGACGCGGTCCTGACCGAGGTCGGGGCAGCGGGCAAAGGGTCAGTCGGAGGTGGGGGTGGGGGTTTTGCGGGTGCCGGCGACCAGGCGGTCGTGGGGGGCGGTCGGGGGCGGGGCGGGGCTTTCGGTGGAGGTGTCGTCGGTGGGCTTGGTCGTGCGGCGGGGGCGGGTCTTGCGGGCGGCGGTGGAGTCGGTGGCTTCGGTGCGGGGGGAGCTCTCCGGGAAGGTGACCGGGCCCTTGACGGGGGTGTCCTTGGGGGAGGGCTTGGGATCGAGTTTGGGGTGGACGGCCGTGGTGGCGTCCGCGGGGGGAGTGGTGTCGGTGGCAGGGGGGCGGGACGAGTCGCGCCAGGAGGCGATCACGTCGTCGGCCTCGGCGTCGGCGGACATCTCGGCGTCCGCTTCGGCCTCGCGGCGGCGGATGACCACCAGGTGGTCGACGGACAGGCGGCCCGCCCCGACGACGGCGAGCAGCACGGAGGCCGCGCCGAGGGCCACGATGAGGTTGATGTCACCGCCGGTCAGTGGTAGCCCGACGTCCCCGCTGACCAGCACGAACACCGCCAGCGCCTCGGCGAACAGGATGATGCCGCAGGCGGGGACGAACAGCCCGGCCACCATCAGGGCCCCGCCGATGAGCTCGATGAGCATGGTCCCGGCGGCCCATAGGCCGGGCACGGGCGCGTCCATCCTGGCGAACTGCTCCTGGGTGGCGTTCAGCCCGGACTCCAGCTTGTGCCAGCCGTTGGCGAAGAAGATGCCGCCGACGCCGAGCCGGGCGGCCAGCGCGGCGATGTCGGTAAAGGTTCGTCTCACGGTGCCCATTCTCCCGGGGTAGATCCGCCTTGCCCAGACAATTGCCCTGTATCCCCACCGTCATGCCCCTCGCCGACCGGGCCACTCCGCCGGGGCGTCAGCGCCAGCGCCGCGAGGGTGGTCGCGCCGAGCAGTACGACACTGATCAGGACCGCGCAGTGCAGCGCCCCGACGAACGCCTGCCGCGCGACGTCCAGCAAGGCGCCCCCGGCGGGTCCGGGCAGCCCGGCGGCGACGTGCGCCGCGGCGGCGAGCGACTCCCGCGCCTGGGCGAGCGCCGCCGGCGGCACCCCGGCGACCGGCCCCACCGCGGGGGCGTACACGGCGGTGGTGACGGTGCCGAGCACCGCGACGCCGAGGCCCGCGCCGAGCTCGTACGCCGTCTCCTCGATGGCCGCCGCGCCACCGGCCCGCGACTCCGGCGCGCACGCCATGATCGTGTCCGACGCCGCCAGCAGCGCCGCCTGCACCCCGAACCCGATCCCGGCGAAGCACAGCCCGAGCAGCCACGGATGCTGCTCGGTGCCCCACGCCAGCGTCGGCGTCAGCGACAGCCCGGCGAGCCCGAGACCGCCCGCCATGGTGGCGCGCAGCCCGAACCACCGCAGCAGGAACGCCGCGCTGAGCCCGCCCGTGACGGCCGCGACCATGAGGGGCAGCATGCGCACCGCGGCGCGCAGCGGGCCGTCGCCGAGGACGAGCTGGAGGTACTGGGCGAGCATCAGCTCCAGCCCGACCAGCGCGAACACCGCGAGCAGCACGCACAGCACACCCACGGAGAACCCTCGCCCGGCGAACAGCCCGAGGTCCAGCAACGGGTGCGCGAGGCGGCGCTGCCGTACGGCGAACCACGCCAGCAGCCCGGCCCCGGCGAGCAGGATCAGCAGCGCGGCCCCGGAGCCGCGCCCGGCCTCCTTGAGCCCGAAGGCCAGGCACAGCACGCCGAGGGTGGCCAGCGCCGCGCTCGGCGCGTCCCAGCGGTGCCCGTCGCGCCGGGGCGTCTCCGGCAGCAGGCGGGCCGCCAGCGGCAGCGCCACCACCAGCAGCGGCACGTTGATCAGGAACACGGTGCCCCACCGGAAGTGCTCGACGAGCGCTCCGCCGACCAGCGGCCCGATCGCCGCGCCACCGGCGGCGACGGCGCTCCACACGCCGAGGGCGACGGCCCGCTCGCGCCGGTCGGTGAACACCTGCCGGATGATCGACAGGGTGGCCGGCATGATCATGGCGCCGCCCACGCCGAGCACGGCGCGCGAGACGATCAGGGCGGCCGGGGTGGTGGCGAACGCCGCCGACAGCGAGGCGGCCCCGAACACCAGGTAGCCGAGCAGGACCAGGCGCCGCCTGCCGTACCGGTCGCCGAGCGTGCCGAACACGACGAGCAGCGGCGCGACGACCAGGGAGTAGACGTCGATGATCCACAGCAGCTGGACGGCCGTGGGCTCCAGGTCCGCGGTCAGCGCGGGCACGGCGATGTGGAGCACGGTGGCGTCCACGGCGATCAGCAGCAGGCTGGAGCAGAGCAGTGCGAGGATCGGCCAGCGGTCCGGCCGCGGGTCCATCGTGCTCCGGGTGCTGCCTCCCGGCCGGGCCCCCAAAACGGTCATTGGCTACCTAAAGGGATGTGGCTGCTGAATCTGGGTGGCAGCTTAGGGCCATCCCCCTTGATCGATCAGCGCCTTGCCGTAACGGTTGTCGCCGCGACCCTCCCGGGGCTCCTGGGGTTCATGATCGAGCTGGGGCGATCCCGACCTCTCTAGAGAGCTATAGGTATATGTCCGGCATCTAGGCAAGTTTTCCTCGGCAACGGACCATGACGGCGTGGGGAACACCAGCGAGCAAGATCCTTCTCCGGTGCCATCCCCGCGAGACCGCTCCGATCCCCGGGCCTGGTGCGTGGTCGCCGTCGCGAGGCTGGCCCGCGATCAGCCGGAGGGAGCGCTGGAGGCCGCCGGAGAGGCGGTCGAGCGCGACCCCGGTGGCGAATGGGGGCATCGGCTGATGAGTCTCGCCCTGGAACGCCTCGGCCGCGACTCCGAGGCGGCCGTCGCGGCTCAGGACGCCGTCCGGCTCGCACCCGGCTCCTGGGCCGCACGGCTACGTTACGGCTCGGCGCTGCGCCGGGCCCCCGGCCGCTGGCGCGACGCCTGGGCGCAGGCGCAGCAGGCCGTCCGCTTCGCCCCCGAGCAACCCGACCCCCACGTGCTGATCGGCGACCTGGCCCTGGCCCGCGGCGACTTCCGGCAGGCCGCGACCGCCTACCGCACCGCGCTGCGCCGCGACGAGGACCACCCCTCCGCCCGGATCAACCTCGGCCTCACCCACCTGCGCTGGGAGCGCCCCCGCGACCACCACGACCCCACCTGGACCGTCGACCCCCGGGAGACCGGCCGCGCCCGCCGCGCGCTGGAGGTGTGGTCCCGCCAGGTGCGGGTCCTCGCCGCGTTCGCGCTCACCGCCGTCGCCGTCCTCGCCTTCTGGTACGACCTGCGCGACGAGGCGCGGATCGGCGGCGCCGCCGTGCTGGCGCTGATCCTGGCCGCCACCGTGCGCCAGGCCAGGCGGATCACGGTGTGGCGGTACGTGCCCGGCATGCTCGCCAGGGACCTGTGGCTGAGCGTGTCGGTCTCGGTCGCGCTGCTCGTGGTCGCGGCGTACGTCGCGGCGCTCGCCACCCTGCCGGACTGGTCGCCGGGCTCGCTGGTCGTCCCCCTGATCTCCCCGCCCGGCGCCGCCACCGTGGTCGTCGAATGGGAGGACATCCTCGGCGGCTTCTGGGCCGGGCTGTTCGGCCTGGTGCTGTTCAACGGGGTCGCCGTGACGTGCCTGCGCGTCTTCGCCGAGACGTGGCAGGGACGGCCGGTGCGGGCCCTCGCCGAGTTCACCGCCGTGCCGCCCGAGCGCGTCGGGCTGCGCGACACCGGCGTCACCCTGTGGATCGTCGCCGCGCGGCTGTGGTCGCTGGTCGCGCTGCTCGCCGTCGGGCCGCTGGTCGCGGGGGAGCGGCGGGCGGCGCTGGCCGCGGTGTGCGTCCCCCTCGCGCTGCTGTACGTGCGGTGGCGCGGCGGGCTGCGGTACCGGCTGCGCCCGGTGCTGCGGCACGACTGGCCGCTCGCCGTCGTGCTGGTGACGCTCCTGCCCGCCTCCGCCGCACTGTTCACGGCCGGGATCGTGGCCGCGCTCGGCGCGCCCCCCGAGACCGGGGCCCGCGCGTGGTGGATGGTGGCGGCCACACTGCTCGTCGCCGTGCTGTGCTTCCTGGCGCGGGCCGCCCGCGCCTGGTGGCGCCGGTCGGCGGGGCCGTGGCGGGCGTCCCTGATCCTGTGCGAGGGCTGCGGGCCGCGGCTGCCCGGGGACGTGGTGCCGCCCGTCGGCCTCAGCGAGGACGTGCGGCGGGCGTTCACCTACTCCCGCGGCGTCGTGCTCTCCTACAGCGACGTCGACGGGCCGCGCACGCTCGCCGTCGGCGCGGTCACCTCGATCAGCTCGTCGGGGGAGCTGCGCCTGATCGCCACCGAGGAGGCGTGGTCGGCCGCCGCCCGCGACCCCCGGGTGGCGGTCTTCGTCGCCGACCCCGTGGAACGCCGCTTCTGGGCCGAGGTCCGCGGCGTGGCCCTCGCCGACTCCGCCCAGGACGTCCTGCGCGTCACCCCCAAACATGTCTACGTCGCCGAATTCCCCGGCCGCCACGAAGCCAGGACGTCTCCCCGCCGCCGCTGACCCGCACCCGGCCGGACGTTCCACCTCGGACGCCACCCCCGTCCCCCGTCCCTCACCTGTGCACGGGTGGACATGTCACCCGGACTCGCCAGGGCAAATCGGTGTGCGTGGCGCGCGTGGCGGGGACGCGCGCGGGAGGCCCCGGTGCGGTATAACCGGGAGGCGACCGGGGAGGCGAAATGCGGGACTCCGACAGGGCCCGGCCGGCGGGGCGCGCCGCGGCCCGTGATGCGTTCGAGCATGTCCGACGACGTTACTTCGCGCTTTCCCGCGCCACGCGCCGGGTGATCTTCGCGGCGGTGCTGATCGGCGCCCTCGTCGCGGCCGTCCTGCTCGGCGGGTCTCCCTTCACCACGTTCGTCACTACTCTCTTACTTCTTGGCTTCGCCGAGCTGACCCTGCGTTTCCCCCGCGCCGCCGCGACCGTCCTGGTCGTGGTGGCGTGGTCGTGCGGGGTGGTGGTGACCGGCGGCTACCTCCAGCCGCACTCCGCGCTCCCCACCCTGTACCTCCTGCTCGGCCTGCTCACCGGCGTCGCCGCCCACCTGATCCGCTGGGTGACGCCGTGGGTGACCACCGTGGCCGCCCTCGGCGCCGCCGCCATGGTCGCCCTCGCCGTCGCCACGTTCTCGGCGGGCACCGCCGTCTGGGCGGCGTACGGCGTCGCGGCGGCCGTGCTCACCTACCGCCTGATCCAGGCCGGGCAGGCGCGCAACAGGTTCGCGGCGGCCCAGGCGTCCGCGCCCGGCCACCAGATGGGCCAGCGCGTCAGGGAGGGCGCCGCCGACCGGGAGCAGCACGAGCGCGCCGCGCCCCCGCCGATCTCGGTGGACGAGGCGCTCGGCGAGCTGGAGAGCATGATCGGCCTGGAGCCGGTCAAGGAGCAGGTGCGCTCGATCGCGGCGTCCATCGAGGCGTCCCGGCTGCGCGCCGAGGCGGGGTACACCACCGATCCGCCGATGCGCCACTTCGTGTTCGCCGGCCCGCCCGGCACCGGCAAGACCTCCGTGGCCCGCACCGTGGCCAAGATCTTCTACGCGTTCGGCCTGCTGGAGACGCCGTACGTCGTCGAGGCGTCCCGGGCCGACCTCGTCGGCGAATACCTCGGCGCCACGGCGATCAAGACCAACGAGCTGGTGGACCGCGCCCTCGGCGGGGTGCTGTTCATCGACGAGGCCTACAGCCTCATCAACTCCGCCGAGGGCCAGCCGGACCGCTTCGGCGCCGAGGCCGTGCAGACCCTGCTCAAGCGCGCCGAGGACGACCGCGACCGCCTGATCGTCATCCTGGCCGGATACGACAAGGAGATGTCCGGGTTCCTGGCGTCCAACCCCGGCCTCTCGTCGCGGTTCTCCACCCGGGTGAGGTTCCCCGCGTACTCCCCGGCCGAGCTGGTGCGCATCGTCGAACTGCTGCGCGCCCGGCGCGGGGAGCGGCTGTCGCCGGACGCGCCCAGGGTGCTGCTCGGCCTGTTCGAGGACGTCCACCGGCGCGGCCTGGTCGACGAGCTGGGCAACGCCCGGTTCGCCCGCAGCCTGGTGGAGACCGCGGCGCAGGCCCGCGACGTGCGCGTCGTCGGCGCCGGCGGCTCGCCGGAACGCGAAGACCTCGTCACCACCACCACCGCCGACCTCGTCAAGGCGTTCAACGACCTCACCGCCCGGTTCCGCGGCTTCCAGGCCCGGCCGAGCCTGGAAGAGGCGCTCGGCGAGCTGGACCGCATGGCCGGGCTGGAGCCGGTCAAACGGCAGGTGCGGGCCATCGCGGCCCAGCTGCGCATCGCCCGGATGCGCGAAGAGCAGGGGCTGCCCGCGCCGCCGCAGATGCGCCACTTCGTGTTCGTCGGGCCGCCCGGCACCGGCAAGACCACCGTGGCCCGCGTGCTCGGCCGCGTCTTCGCCGCCCTCGGACTGCTGTCCCGGCCCGACGTGGTGGAGGCGTCCCGCGCCGACCTGGTGGGCCAGCACCTTGGCGCCACGGCGATCAAGACCAACGAGCTGGTGGACCGCGCCCTCGGCGGCGTGCTTTTCATCGACGAGGCCTACAGCCTGGTCAACGGCGGCTACCAGGGCGGCGACGCCTTCGGCGCCGAGGCCGTGCAGACCCTGCTCAAGCGCGCCGAGGACGACCGCGACCGCCTGGTCATCATCCTCGCCGGATACGCCACCGAGATGGAGCGGTTCTTCGCCAGCAACTCCGGCCTGGCCAGCCGTTTCGACCAGCGTGTCGTCTTCCCGTCCTACAGCCCCGCCGAGCTCACCGAGATCGCCACGCTGCTGGCCGAACGCGCCGGCGACCGCTTCGACGCCGCCGCCGGCCGCGACCTGACCGACGTCTTCACCTGGGTCTGCACCGAGGGCCTGATCGACGACCTGGGCAACGGCCGCTTCGCCCGCTCCCTCTTCGAACGCGCCGCCCTCGGCCGGGACGTCCGCCTGGCCGGCCGGGGCGGCACCGCCACCACCGCCGACCTCACCACGATCACCAGCGAGGACATCCGCGCCGCCGTGGACGAGCTCGCCGACCGGTGACCTCACCACCGTCACCGGCGAGGACATCCGCGCCGCTGTAGACGAGCCCGCCGGGTGCCGTGCCGTGCCCTGCCGCGCCACCCGGCCCTCCACCCCCGCACGTCCCGAGGGACCTCCGGGATCGGGGCCGACACCGGGGGCGTTGACGACTATCTTGTCACCGGACGGTTACAGCGTGTAGCAGTATGGGCAGCGGGAAGCGTTCGCGAGCCGGGTCGGGGACGAGACAGGCGGCGGAGGGGGGGCGATGGCAGGGTTCCTGTTCCGCCGGGCGGTCAACTACCTCGTGCTGATCGGGGTCGCCACCAGCCTCGCCTACCTGCTGGCGGCCACGGCGCTCGACCCCCGGTCCAACTACGAGGGCCGCAACCCGCCGCCGCCCCCGGCGGTGGTGGACGCCCGGCTCTCGTTGTACAACCTCAACGACCGGACCCCGCTGCACGAGCGCTACCTGCGGTGGGCCGCGGGAGTGGTGCGGGGGGACTTCGGGCGGACCTGGAACGGGGACCAGGTGGGCGCGGAGATCGCGCGGCGGGCGGGGGTCACCCTGCGGCTGGTGCTGGCGGGGGTGCTGCTCGGCGGGGTCATCGGGGTGCTGGCGGGGGCCGCGGCGGCGGTCAGGCAGTACGGGTGGTTCGACCGGCTGTCGTCCGTCTGGGCGTTCACCGTCCTGGCGGTGCCGACGGTGGTGCTGGCCAACACGCTGATCCTCGGGGCCATCTGGCTCAACGACCACCTCGGCGCGCAGATCTTCCTGGTCAGCGGGGAGGCCACCCCGGGGCTGGCGGGCGGGCCGTGGGCCGGCCTGCTGGACCGCGCGAAACACCTCATCCTGCCCACGATCTCGCTGGCGGCCGGCCAGATCGCCGTCTACAGCCGCTACCAGCGCAACATGATGCTCGACGTGCTGGACGCCGACTTCGTCCGCACCGCGATGGCCAAGGGGCTGCGCAGGCGAACCGCCCTGCTGCGCCACGCGCTGCGGACCGCGCTCATCCCGGCCGTCACCTACTTCGCGTTCACCTTCGGGTCGCTGCTGGTGGGCGCGACCATCACCGAGTCGGTGTTCGGATGGCACGGCCTCGGCGAGGAGCTGGTCGCCTCGGTGCGCGGCAACGACGTCAACACCGTCGCCGCGATCAGCTGCTTCGCCGCGTTCGCCGTGCTGCTCGCCTCGCTGGCGTCCGACGTCCTGCACGCCGTCCTCGACCCGAGGGTGCGGGTGGCCTGACCCATGACGACGCTCCCGGAGGAGGACTTCGCCGAGGCCCACGCCGAGGAGCGGGCCCGCGCGGCGACCCGGCTGCGCGTGGTGGCGGGGCTGTTCCTCGGGGCGAGGCGGGGACGCCTCGGCTTCGGCCTTCTGACGTCGATGTTCCTGCTCGCGTTCGCCGGGCCCCTGGTGTCCCCGTGGTCGCCCGGCGAGCTGGACTTCCAGGCGTTCCTGCAGCCGCCGTCCACCCGCCACTGGTTCGGCACCTCGCAGACCGGCTCGGACGTCTACGTGCTGACCATGCGCGGCGCGCAGAAGTCGCTGATCGTGGGCCTGCTGGTCGCGGTGCTGTCCACGGGGTTCGCGGCGGTGGCGGGCTCGTTCGCGGGCTACTTCCTCGGCTGGACCGACCGCACGGTGATGTGGGTGACCGACCTGCTGCTGGTGCTCCCGGCGTTCCTGATCCTCGCCATCATGTCCCCGATGTTCACCGGCGGGCGCTGGCTGCTGTTCGTCGTCATGCTGGCGCTGTTCCTGTGGATGGTCACCTCCAAGATCGTCCGTGGCATGACGAAGTCGATCAAGGAGCGCGAGTACATCAGGGCGGCCAGGTACATGGGCGTCAGCCCGCCGGCCATCATCTTCAGGCACGTCATCCCGAACCTCGGGTCCCTGCTGGTGGTTGACGCCACGCTCAACGTCAGCGCCGCCATCCTCACCGAGACCAGCCTGTCCTACTTCGGCTTCGGCATCCAGCCGCCCGACGTCTCGCTCGGCGGCCTCATCGCCGACGGCGCCAGGACCGCGCTGTACGCCCCGTGGACGTTCTGGTTCGCCGCCGGCGTCCTGGTGGTCACCGTCCTCGCGGTCAACCTCATCGGCGACGCCCTGCGCGACGCGCTGGACCCCGGCGCCGGGCGGGCCACATGACCGGCCTGACCGGCACCTGGGCGGCGATGGAGGGACGGCCCGCCCCCAGGGAACGGGCCCCGGTGCTGGAGGTCAGCGAGCTGGAGGTCGCCTTCGGCGGCGTCGCGGTGGTGCGCGGCTTCGGATACTCCCTCCAGGCCGGCGAGGTGCTCGGCGTCGTGGGGGAGTCGGGGGCCGGGAAGTCGGCCGCCGCGCTGGCCGTGATGGGCCTGCTGCCCCGGCACGCGCGGGTGACCGGCTCGGTGCGGCTGCACGGCACCGAGCTGGTCGGCGTGCCGGACAAACACCTGGCGGCGTTCCGCGGCCGGGCCATCTCCATGGTCTTCCAGGATCCCCTGTCCGCGCTGACCCCGGTGTACCGCGTCGGGGACCAGATCGCCGAGGCGGTGCGCGTGCACCAGCGGGTGAGCAGGCGCACGGCGGCCGAGCGGGCCGTCGACCTGCTGGACCTCGTGGGCATCCCCGACCCGAGGCGCCGGGCCAAGGCCTTCCCCCACGAGTTCTCCGGCGGCATGCGCCAGCGCGCGGTCATCGCGATGGCCATCGCCAACGACCCGGACGTGATCATCTGCGACGAGCCCACCACGGCCCTGGACGTCACCATCCAGGCCCAGGTCATCGAGGTGCTCAAGCGGGCCAGGCGCGAGACCGGCGCGGCCATCGTGCTCATCACCCACGACCTCGGCGTGGTGGCCGGCCTGGCCGACCGCGTGCTGGTGATGTACGCCGGGCGCGCCGTCGAGGTCGGGCCGGTGCGGGAGGTGTACGAACGCCCGCGCATGCCGTACACCATCGGCCTGCTCGGCTCGGTGCCGCGGGTCGACGCGGGCCGCGAGCTGCCGCTGACCCCCATCGAGGGCGGCCCGCCGTCCCCTGACGCCTTGCCGCCCGGCTGCCCGTTCGAGCCGCGCTGCCCGATCAGGGTGGCCCGCTGCCGGGAGGCCGAGCCGCCGCTGCGGGAGGTCGAGCCCGGCCACCGCGCGGCCTGCGTGCGGGCCGGCGAGACGCCGTTCCCCCTGCCGCCCGCCGCCCCCGCCGCCCATCCCCGGCCGCCGAGGGCCGGGCGCGCCGTGGTGCTGGAGGTCGACGGCCTGGTCAAGCACCACCCGATCACCCGGGGCACCCTGCTACGCCGCCGCACCGGCACCGTCCACGCGGTGGACGGCGTCGGCTTCGACATCCGCGAGGGCGAGACGCTCGGCCTGGTGGGGGAGTCGGGCTGCGGCAAGACCACCACGCTCATGCAGATCCTCGAACTCGCCGCCCCCGAGCGCGGCCGGGTCACGGTGTTCGGCAGGGACGCCGCCACGCTGACCGCCCGGGAGCGCATGGCCGTGCGGGCCCGCATGCAGGTGGTCTTCCAGGACCCCCTGGCGTCCCTGGACCCCCGCATGACGGTGCACGACATCGTGGCCGAGCCCCTGATCACCCACGGGCGCGGCGACATCGGCCCCCGGGTGCGCCGGCTGCTGCGGCTGGTCGGGCTGGACCCCCGCGACGCCGCCCGGTACCCGGGCCACTTCTCCGGCGGCCAGCGCCAGCGCGTGTCCATCGCGCGGGCCCTGGCCCTGGAGCCCCGGCTGGTCGTGCTGGACGAGCCGGTGTCGGCGCTGGACGTGTCCGTGCGGGCGGGCGTGATCAACCTGCTGGAGTCGCTGCGGGACCGGCTCGGGCTGTCCTACCTGTTCGTGGCGCACGACCTGGCCGTGGTGCGCCACATCGCCGACCGGGTGGCCGTGATGTACATGGGCCGCATCGCCGAGATCGGCCCGGTCGCCGCGGTGTACGGTGCCCCGGCGCACCCGTACACCGTCGCCCTGCTGTCGGCCGTGCCGATCCCCGACCCCCGCAAGGAACGGGAGCGGCGCCACGTCCTGCTGGAGGGCGAGGTGCCGAGCCCGGCGCGGCCCCCGTCGGGCTGCCGGTTCCGCGGCCGCTGCCCCACCTTCAAGCTCCTCCCCGAGGCGCTGCGCGCGCGCTGCGCCCACGAGCAGCCCGAGGTGCGCGCCCTGTGCGGCGAGCACGGGGCCGCCTGCCATTACCCCGGACACCCCGCATCACCCGGACGACCCGGCGGCGTTCAGCCCGACCGATGAACGTGGAGGAATCGTGACAGCACCCCGGAGGCCCGCGCTCCGGCGGACGCGGGCCGGCGCCGCGGCGCTCACGCTCGCCGTCGTCGTGCCGCTCGGCCCGGCCGCCTGCGGCACCGGAGACCAGGGGGACGGGCGGCGCGCCGGGAGCGCGCGGCAGGCCGTCAAGGCGTACGACATCAACCCGGTGGCGCGCGCCCGGGTGCGCGACGGCGGCACCCTGCAGTGGGGGCTCACCGAGTTCCCCAGCCAGTGGAACCTGAACCACGTGGACGGCAACCTCGCCGAGGTCAAAAAGGTCGTCGACGCGCTGATGCCCGCCGCCTTCCGCGCCGACGAGAAGGCCGCGCCGTCCCCTAACCCCGACTACGTCACCGACGCCCGGGTGACCGCCACCAGCCCCCGCCAGGTCGTGACGTACACCCTGAACCCCCGGGCCAGGTGGTCGGACGGATCCCCTATCACCTGGCAGGACTACCACGCCCAGTGGAAGGCGCTGAACGGCGCCGATCCCGACTTCCACGTGGCCTCCACCACCGGCTACCAGGACATCGTGTCGGTGGCCCGGGGCGAGAACGACCACGAGGTGCAGGTCACCTTCCAGAGCCCGTTCTCCGAGTGGCAGTCGCTGTTCTGGCCGCTGTACCCCCGCTCGGCCAACGCCACCCCCGAGACGTTCAACACGGGCTGGCTGAACCGCGTCCCCGTCACGGCCGGGCCGTTCAGGTTCGCGGGCTTCGACCAGACGGCCAAGACCATCACACTGGTCCGCGACGACCGCTGGTGGGGGGACCGCGCCAAGCTCGACAAGATCATCTTCAGGGCGCTGGACGGCGAGGCGCTGGTGGGGGCCTTCACCAACGGCGAGCTGGACGTGTTCGACATCGGGCCCTCGGCGCCCGACTACTCCCGGGCCCAGGGCGCCAAGGGCGCGGTGATCCGCCAGGCCGCCGGCCCCGACTTCCGCCACTTCACCTTCAACGGCGAGAGCCCGGCGCTGTCGGACGTCCGGGTCCGGCAGGCCATCGCCCTCGGGCTGGACCGGGACGCCATCACCCGCTCCGACCTCCAGGGACTGGGCTGGAAGGGGGCCCTGCTCGGCAACCACTTCTTCATGAACACCCAGGAGGGCTACCAGGACAACTCCGGCGGCCACGGGGCGTACGACCCGGCCAGGGCCGAGCGCATGC
Organism: Sphaerisporangium aureirubrum; assembly: GCF_042658925.1. Classification (NCBI taxonomy): domain Bacteria; kingdom Bacillati; phylum Actinomycetota; class Actinomycetes; order Streptosporangiales; family Streptosporangiaceae; genus Sphaerisporangium; species Sphaerisporangium aureirubrum. The sequence goes on along the minus strand of NZ_JBHSRF010000002.1, from coordinate 161,035 downwards.
TGGACGCCGCGGGCTGGCGGCGGGCGAGCCCGACCCGGCGGCGGGGCGGGCGGGAGCTGGCCGTGCGGTTCGTGGTGCCCGCGGGGCTCCAGCTCAGCAAGTCCGAGGGGGAGCTGGCGCGGGCGATGCTCGAACGCATCGGGGTCAAGGTGACGATCCAGGCGGTGCCGGGCGACGATTTCTTCGGCAAATACATCATCCCCGGCAACTTCGACATCGCCCCGTTCTCCTACATCGGCACGCCGTTCCCGATCTCCAGCAGCTACGCCACCTACGCGGACGCCGTCCGGGGCTCGGACGGCAAGCCGCGCTGGAACGCCAACTTCGGCCGCTCCGGCAGCCGGGAGATCGACGCCGCGATGCGCGTGTCGTCGTCCGACCTCGACCCCGAGCGGGCCCGCACCGGCGCGAACGAGGCCGACCGGTTGATCTGGCAGGAGGTCAACGTGCTGCCCCTGTACCAGCGCCCGCAGAACTGGGGCGTCAAGGCCACCCTCGCCAACATCGGCGCGCCCGGCTTCTACACCCTCCGCTACGCCGACATCGGCTTCACGGCCTGACGGGGGTCACTCCGGTGCCTCGTCGGGGATGTCGGCGATGTCGTCCAGGGCGGCGGCCAGCTCGCCGGGGTGGTCGCCGATGCGCTCGGCGATCTCCATGAGGACGTGGAGCACGTCGTGACGGTCGTGGCCGAGGTCGAGGAGGCGCTGGGCGGCCTCCCACAGCTGCTCGGGCTCGCCGTCCCACAGGCGGGTGGCGATCTCCTCGTGCCAGGCCAGGTGCTCGGCGAAGTCGGGGCGGTCGCGGTCGGCGATGTGGTCGATCTCCAGCAGCACGCGCCGGTCGGCGTCCTCGGACGGATGCATCGTCTCCAGGTCGATGTCGCCGTGCATGCCCTCCAGGAACGGGAACGCGAAGGCGCGGCGCGGCAGGGCCGACAGGTCGCCGTCGGGGAGCAGCCGCCGTACCAGGGAGCGGTCCAGCCCGAAGGTCGTCGGGTCGCGGTAGGCCTCGGTGAAGCGCCCCGCCGCGTCCCAGACGGCGTCCAGCGTGGCCTTCAGGCCCTCCTCGGGCAGGCCGGTGCGCGGCGCGGCGAACCGCACCCAGGACAGCAGGACGTGCGGCATGGCCTCCTGCTCGGCCTGGTCGAGCAGCACCTTGCGCGGCAGCCAGTCCAGCAGGAAGGTGTCGCACTTGGTGGGGCTGACCCGCAGCGGGCGGTTGAAGTCCTGGTCGCAGCCGTAGTCGATGATGTGGTCGGCGCACCGGGACGCGGCCGAGGGGTCCGACAGGTGCTCGGCGGCGTCCGAGGCCAGGAACTCGGCCGCCAGCATCGCGCGGCGGTCCCTGCTGTACGGCGCCTCGCTGAACAGCGGGGCGGGCCGCTTGCGTCCCGGCGGCAGCGCCTTGATCCGGGCCCGCGCGAAGGCGTGGAAGGCGCTGTAGCCCTCGCTGACGAGGCTGGGCGTCTTGCGGCCCAGGGACTCGGTCGTGGCCCGCATGGCGAACTCCAGCAAGGCCCTGGCCTGCTGAGGCTCCAGCTCCTCGAAGCGGAGCATGGGGTTGCCCGCCGCCTCGGCGTCCGCCCGCACCAGCAGCTCGTCCACCTGGGAGGAGACCCACGCGTCGCGGGCCATGCCGCGCATGTTGTAGTCGACGACCACCACCAGCGCGTGCGGCTCCTCGGGGGCGGACGGCTGGGGCTGCGCGGCCTGGCCGGGCTCGGCGGGCCGCGCGGCGGGGATCTCGGGCTGCTCCTCGGACGCCGCCGCGGCGCCTCCCGCCCGGCCGGTGGCGGCCTCGGCGGCGACGCGGGCGTGCGCGGAGGCCGGGGTGGCGGTCGCGCCGCCGCGGTAGCCGAAGGTGCACAGCACGGTGTCCTGGTCGCCGTAGGCGTCGCGGGAGACGTAGCAGCCGCGGGGCTTGACGGCGCCGACGCGCTCGGCCCAGCGCGGGCGGGCGACGTCGGACTCCATCAGGGCCAGCGCCGCGCCCTCGGCCTTGGCGGCCTGGCGGGAGGTGCCGAGGTAGGCGATGGCGATCAGCAGGGTGAGCGCGGCGGGTGTGCCGGCCTTGGCGGCGTACTCGACCAGGCCCTCGCCGAGGAACTCCTCGACGTCCCCGCGGCGCAGCCGGCGGCCCCACCACGCGCCGAGCATGTCGGAGACCATCAGCTCGGCGTCCAGCGGGGTGCGCACGGCGAGAAGCTCGCGTGCCGCCAGGAGCATCTCGGCGAACACGTCGTCCGGCGGCCGGGTCCCCCTGGGGTCACGTCGTCGTCGGCGGCTCACGCTCCTTACCTTCTCGCATTCTCGGGCCGAACGGTGCGCGGAACGCCGCCTGGTGACCCCGCTGTTACCAGGAAATTTTGACCTTCGCCCGACCGGGCCGGTCATAACCGCCGGTCATGGCCCAGCGGGGCCATTCGCGCATGGCCCATATGGATCATCCGGTTATGGCCCATGTGCGCACATCTGCGCCCTGTGTACGTCAAGGGCGTGGGTCGTCCCCCCGCCCGGCGTCGAGCAGCGGCGCGGACCAGGCCAGCGCCAGCAGCCGCTCGCGGGCGATGCGCTCGACGACCGCCGTGGTGGCGTCCACCCCGAGATGGGCCGCGCACGCCGAGACGTCGCGCACACACCTCCCGATCGTCTCGACCGGTACGCCGAGGAACTCGCCGGACAACCGGGCGACGACGGGCTCGGGCGGCTCGGCCGCCGCCGGTCGCGCGTCAGTGGTTCCCCCGGCCAAACGCAGTGCTAGAGCAGGCATGATAGGCGTTCGCAATCTCCCGGAGGCCGGGGACTTCAGCACCCCCGGGCCAGTGCTCTGAGGGAACGTGCGTATCCAATTCCATCCTGTCTCGCTGAGGTGTCAACCCCTTGTCCCGTAAGGGTTAGGGGTACTCAGGCACCTCGCGGCCGTTCCTGTGGGAAGCTGGTCCCGGGCGCGTCCGGCCACCGTTACGGCCGCGCCGCGCCGATCGGGGGTGTACCCCGCGGGCCGAGCGCGGAGGGAGGGGTCGGGCCGATCCGCCGAAGACCGTGCGGAGCTCGGGGCCGGCGACGAGAAAGTCGGCCGATCTTGCTGCACACGGCGGCGGCTTTTTGACAGGATGCGTTGACCGCATCGCGGCCGGGGCTTCCGTCCGTGCGTGCCCATCGCCGATGATGTAGTGCAGTTCCGCGCTACCAATCACAGTTATGGAGATGTGCCTCGTGGGAGACCCTGGCACGCGACGGAGGTGCCGACCATGAGCGCCGAAACCTCCGTGCCCCGTCCCCGGGAGTCGGGTGTGGACATCTCAGACCCCGCCCTGTTCGAGGGCCTGCTCGCCGAGGCGCCGTTCGCCTTCGCTTTCTTCGACACCACCGGCCGGTTCACCCGGGTCAACCAGAGCTTCGCCGACATCGGCGGCCTCGCCGCGGGCGAGCTGGTGGGCCGCACCACCGCCGAGGTTCTCACCGGCGATCTCGCCACGCTGATCGACACCGCGCTCCACCGGGTGCTCGAGGAGCACCGCGCCGTCGCCCACGGCGACCAGCGCCTGCGCCTGCCGTCCGCGACCGGCGACCCGCGTCACTGGGTCCTGTCGTTCTACCCGATCCACGGCGAGAAGGGGGCGCTCACCGGGGTCGCGCTGTTCGGCGTGGACGTCACCGAGCGCCAGCTCGCCGAAGAGGAGCTGCGCCGTAGCGAGGAGCGCTACCGCTCGCTGGTCGAGTCCCAGCAGCAGCTCGTGTGGATCACCGCGCCGTCCGGCGCCGTGATCGAGGACGCCTCGCAGTGGCGGGCGATCACGGGCCAGAGCTACGAAGAATACCTCGCGTACGGCTGGCTGGAGGCCGTGCACCCCGACGACCGCCCGGCCGCCGAAGAGGCGTGGCGCGAGGCCCTGCGCGGCCGCACGATGTTCGAGTGGAGCTACCGGGTCCGCACCCGGGCCAGCGGCTACCGCCACTTCGAGGTGCGGGCCGTCCCGATCATCCGCAACGGCCGGGTCGTCGAGTGGGTCGGCGCCAACAGCGACGTGACGCCGCAGCGCGAGGCCGAAGAGATGCGCGGGCGCCTGACCGACCAGCTCGGCGCCGCCGCCCTGCGCACGGCCCGGCTGCAGGGCGCCACGGCGATGCTGGCCGAGGCGCTCACCGTGGAGCAGGTCGTCCAGGTGATCATCGACGTGGGCCGCACCGCCCTGGCCGCCGACCGCTCCGCCGTGGCGCTGCTCGACTCCGACCGGGCCGTGCTCAAGCTCACCAACAGCGGCGGTCTGCCCGACGTGCCGGGGGCGCCGGGCGAAGAGATCCCGCTGACGCAGGCCAGCGTCATGACCATGGCCGTCAACAGCCGCCGGCCGGTGTTCGCCGAGTCGCCGGAGAGCCTGCGCGCCCAGCTGGTGGAGGCGGGCGCGGACGAGACCACGATCTCCGGGTTCCTGGAGCACAGCGACGAGCGGTCCTGGGTGGGGCTGCCGCTGCTGGCCGCCGGGCGGGCGCTCGGCGCGCTCAGGTTCGCCCACACCCGGCCGCAGAAGATCTCCCAGGAGGACGGCGTCTTCCTGGAGGCGCTGGCCGGGCAGTGCGCCCTCGCCGTGGAGCGGGCCACGCTGTTCGAGCGCGAGCACCGCACCGCCGAGACCCTCCAGCGCAGCCTGCTCCCCGAGCGGCTGCCGGTGATCCCCGGCGTGGTCCTGGCCCAGCGGTTCCGGTCGGGCAGCAGGCACGTACAGGTCGGCGGCGACTGGTACGACGCCTTCGTGCTCCAGGACCAGCGGGTGGCCGCGGTGGTCGGCGACGTGATGGGCAAGGGCGTCAAGGCCGCGGCGGGCATGGGGCGCATCCGCAACGCCATGCGCGCCCTGGCGCTGACCAACCCGCCGCCCGCCGCCGTGCTGACCGGCCTGGACCGCGTGTTCGACGCCACCGAGGAGGAAGAGCAGGTCACCACCCTGGCGTACATGGTCGTCGAGCCGGGCAGCGGCGACGGCACTCTGGCGCTGGCCGGGCACCCCCCGCCGCTGCTGGTGTCGCCACAGGGCACCGCGGTGCTGTCGGACGGCGAGCCCGGCACCCCGCTCGGCTGGCCGACCACCCGCAAGCAGTTCCGGTTCTGCGTGCCGCCCGGGCACACGGCCGTGCTCTACTCCGACGGCCTCGTGGAGAACCGCAAGCGCGGACTGGACGCCGGATTGGCAGAACTTTGTTCCGTCGTCAGCGAGGCGCCCCCTGAAGTCCTAGGAAATCCGCACATGTTGCTTGACTTCCTGGTGGATCGCATGCTGGCGGGGTATGAGCAGGACGATGACGTCACGGTGCTCGCCGTCCACGTGCCGGCCGCCACAAAGAGTGACTGAATGAATCAGTCATAAGGGTTGCTTTCGGGTATCGGTGACCCGCTTCCGTACGCACTACTGTTCCGGTCGGCCTAGGGTGGAGGGGCAACCGCTGTGAGGCGGCCGTAAGGACTGCGGGGTCATGCCACAATGCTGGGCAGGTACGTCGCGGTTCGCACGGCCCACCACCGAAAAAGAAGCAATCGCCCCTAGCGGGCACCTGGGTCCATTCTCACCATGCGTTCGTTCGAGAGGTGTTCGTGTCGCCTGCAAGTTCGACTCGCTCGAAGCCGTCTGAGCTGAACGAGCCCGTCATTCAGCGGCTGATCGAGCGTGGGCGCTCGCAGGGTTTCCTCGAGTCCGAGGATGTCCGCAAGGCCTTCGAGGAGGCGGACATCCCGATGTCGCACGCCGCTGGGTTCCTGAGGAACCTCAGCAAAGAGGGTGTGACCGTCGTGGTGACCGCCGCGGACTCGGCGGCGCCCAAGAGGTCTCGTGGCCCGGCCAAGCGTCGCACCGCCGCCCCCGTCAAGAAGACCAAGTCCGCCACCGCGGCGGCCAAGGAGCAGCCCGATACCGTCACGGCCGTGGTGAGCGGTGCCGGAGGCGAGGCAGCGGCGACCGGCGAGAAGCCGGCCGCCAAGAAGCCGGCGGCGAAGAAGCCCGCGGCCAAGAAGGCCGTTCCGGCAAGGAACGCCGCGCCCGCCACCGACGCGCCCGCCAAGGTCCCCACCCCTGCCGCCCTCGCCAAGAAGGCCAAGCCGGAGGTCGCCGTGCCCGCGTCGCCATCGCCAAAGATCGAAACCAAGCCCAAGGTCGCCGCAGAGGACGATGAGGAGCTCGACATCGAGGGCGACCTCGAGCTCGAGGACTTCGACATCGACGTCGAGGTCGACGCCGAAGCCGAGACCGAGCCGGACGCCGAGACGCCCGAGCCCGAGGCCGAGCCCGACGCCGAGATCGAGGCGGAGGTCGAGACCGAGGAAGAGCCCAAGGCCGGCGCCGAGGTGCAGAGCGACGACGAAGTCCTGATCATCTCCGATGACGACGACGACGCGCCGGTCGCGCAGGTCGCCGCCGCCGGGGCCACCGCCGACCCGGTGAAGGACTACCTCAAGCAGATCGGCAAGGTCCCCCTGCTCAACGCCGAGCAGGAGGTCGAGCTGGCCAAGCGCATCGAGGCCGGCCTGTTCGCCGAGGAGCAGCTGGCCAACGACGGCGAGCGCCTGCCCGTCGACGTGCGCGCCGAGCTGGAGTGGATCGCCGAGGACGGCCGCCGCGCCAAGAACCACCTGCTGGAGGCCAACCTCCGCCTGGTGGTCTCGCTGGCCAAGCGTTACACCGGCCGCGGCATGCTGTTCCTGGACCTCATCCAGGAGGGCAACCTCGGCCTGATCCGCGCGGTGGAGAAGTTCGACTACACCAAGGGCTACAAGTTCTCCACCTACGCCACCTGGTGGATCCGCCAGGCGATCACCCGTGCCATGGCGGACCAGGCGCGCACCATCCGCATCCCGGTGCACATGGTCGAGGTCATCAACAAGCTGGCCCGGGTCCAGCGGCAGATGCTCCAGGATCTCGGGCGCGAGCCCACCCCCGAGGAGCTGGCCCGCGAGCTCGACATGACCCCTGAGAAGGTCGTCGAGGTGCAGAAGTACGGCCGTGAGCCGATCTCTCTGCACACCCCCCTCGGCGAAGAGGGCGACAGCGAGTTCGGCGACCTCATCGAGGACTCCGAGGCCATCGTCCCGGCCGACGCGGTCAGCTTCACCCTGCTCCAGGAGCAGCTCCACTCGGTGCTCGACACGCTGTCCGAGCGCGAGGCGGGCGTGGTGTCCATGCGGTTCGGCCTCACCGACGGCCAGCCGAAGACGCTCGACGAGATCGGCAAGGTCTACGGCGTGACGCGCGAGCGCATCCGTCAGATCGAGTCCAAGACCATGTCGAAGCTGCGCCACCCCTCGCGGTCCCAGGTGCTGCGCGACTACCTCGACTGATCACGATCGGCCCTGCGGCTCCCGCCCTCGTGGCGGGAGCCCGGGCGGCCACCTCACCTCCGGCATGACGGGGCATCGGGGTGGTTTTTCGGCGTTCTGGGGTGAACGCGCGAGGTGAAGGGTCCCCCCGGCGCGCGGGCGGGTGGTGGCGCAGGTCGGCGCGGCGGATCGGTGGGCCGTGCCGGGGTCGTCTTAACGTGGCCGTAACCCTCCGGTAGCGCCGGAAGTCTTGACCTTTTCTAGGCTCACCCGGCATGGGTGTGATCGAAGTGGATCGGGCTCGTGCTCGGGGGCCACGACTGATCGCAAGCCGTCCGTGGACGGATGCCGTGCTCGACGAGGCGGTGCACGCCCTGGGGCGTGGATACCTCGAACCCGCCATTCCCGCTCTCGTCGGTTCCAGGGGGGACCACGAGGTACGCGCGCTGCGCGTCGAGGCGCTGGGGAAGGCCGCCGTTGGTCTCACCGGGGGCATCGAGGCCCTGTTGTCGAGAGACCGAGCCAATCCCGATCTGTGGCTGTGGCTCGCCCGGGTCCGTATCGAGGAGGCCTGGCACATCAAACCCGACGTGCGCGCCCGTGCCGTACAGGCGGACCGGCTGCGCATGTTCCACCGCGCGATGGAGTCCGCCCGGGCGCCCCTGCACAACGCGGCACGCCTCACTCCGGACGACCCGGTGCCCTGGATCACCCTGTTATGGCTGGCCATCGGCCTGGAACGGCCGAGGGAGGAGCGGGACGAGATCTACGAGGCGGCGGTGGACCGGGCACCCCGGCTGTACGCCACCGCTGTCGCCCGCCTGATCAGCCTGTCGCCCGGCTGGGGCGGCACGAGCCAGGAGATGCTGGCCTTCGCCCGCGCCGCCGGCGCACGCGCCCCAGCGGGCGATCCCATGGCCGCGCTGCTGCCGCTGGCCTACTTCGAGCACATGTCCGGTGAGCGGGTCAGCAGGTCGCGGTTGTGGGACTCGTTCGAGGTGCAGCGCGAGCTCACCGTCGCCGCCGGCCGCTGGCACGACGGGCGCAACGGGCGCCCGCATCCCCGCGCCGTGGAGGCCAACAACGCGTTCGGCGCGGCGTTCTACCTGGCCGACATGCGCAGGCCCGCCCGCGGCCATCTCGCCCGCACGGCGGGCAGGTTCAGCACGATGCCGTGGTCGCATCTGGGTGATCCGGAGAAGGAGTACACCAAGGCCTGCTCCCGGCTGAACGTCACGAGTTGACGACGATGTCCACGGTCCAGGGCTCGCCCGCCCGGGGCGGCGGCCCGAGTTCGGCCGTGTGACCGAGATCCGCGAGCAGCCCCGCCAGGGCCCGGGGACTGCGGGGACTCGCCCCGCATTCCAGTAGCGAGCGCGCCACCGTGCCGCGCGTGGCCTTGGCCATGTGGCTGACCACCGAGCGCGCGCCGTCCGCCTCGCGCAGCACCCGGACCGTGACCGCCTGTGACGGCGGCCGCCACGCCGCGGCGTACGTCGAGGAGCGAAGATCCACGATGAGGCCCCGCTCGGCGTCCAGAGCGCCGGTGAGAGCCGGCCGCCAGTGGGCCGCCAGGCCGCCCAGGGGCGGCAGGCGCACGCCCATGGACAGCCGATAGGGGGGAACGCGGTCGCGAAGGCGCAGCGCGCCCCACAGGCCCGAGAACACGATTACCGAGCGGTTGGCGCGCCGCCGGGCGGCGGCGTCCAGTGAGGCGATGCCGAGATTGTCGTAGAGAACACCGGTGTAGAGCCGCGCGGCGGGCAGCGTCCTGGCGGTGCGCAGCGCGCGGTCGAGGTCGAGTTCGCCGGCCTGGCCAGGGGTGAGGCCGAGAACGGCCAGCGCTTCGCCGCGGGGCCCGTGGGCCACGGCGGTGAGCGCGTCGATGACCTTCTCCCGGGCGGAGGTCAGCGCGGGGAAGCTCAGGGCGTCCAGGTCCACGGGCGGGCCGTCGCCTTTGGCGGCCTTACCCTCGGACGGCGGAAGCAGGATCAGCACGGCGCACGATCCTAGCGCCCACGCAGGTCAGGAACCTGGCGAGCCCTAAGCGTCCCGTTGATCCTCGTCGGGGCGCCGGGGGGTCGGCGTCCCGCGGGGGTACGCGGCGGGGGACCGGGGCAGGCCCGGTGTCACCGCGTTCATGTGAGGTTGTGATCTATGGGATGAGGAGCGGTTTGCGGGTGCTCACCGCTCGGTGCTTGTCGAAGGGGTTTCGCTCAGGCGCGCCGACTCGTCCTGGATTTCGGCACCCTTGTCGCGGAGGGCCGCGACGTGCCGACGCCCGTGGTGAGCACAGAACAACAGCTCCCCGCCCATGGGGAGGCACGCACGGATGTACGCCTGGGCGCCGCACCGGTCGCAACGGTCCACGGCGGTCAGCGGCTTGGTGGGGGCGAGAGCTCCAGTCACGTATCGCCTTTCGGGTCACCCCACTGACGTGGGGATTTGGCGTCAGTCACTTGGCACAACATCTAACCGGATACGGACGTTCCCAATCGTGCCCGGGATACGCCGAGAGCAGAATGTGTCGTTAAGTGAGGTGATTCCACCGCCAGATGTCGCAGTACCCCTTAGTGGTGGGACGCTTAGGCGCGTCCCAGGATCGGAAACGGTAGGCTACGTACACATGTTCGATGCTCAGTGGGAGTGGGAGTGACCGCAGTCAGCACGGAGACGGGCTACACGGCCCGTCACCTGTCGGTGCTCGAGGGCCTTGAGGCCGTCCGTAAGCGCCCCGGAATGTACGTCGGTTCCACTGACAGCCGCGGTCTCATGCACTGCCTCTGGGAGATCGTCGACAACGCCGTGGACGAGGCGCTGGCGGGGTTCTGCTCGCGCATCGAGGTCGAGCTGTTCGCCGACGGGTCCATCGAGGTCCGCGACGACGGCCGGGGCATCCCGGTCGACGTCGAGCCCAAGAGCGGCCTGGCCGGCGTCGAGCTCGTCTACACCAAGCTCCACGCGGGCGGCAAGTTCGGCGGCGGCTCCTACACCGCCTCGGGCGGCCTGCACGGCGTCGGCGCCTCGGTGGTCAACGCCCTGTCCTCGCGGCTCGACGTCGAGGTCGACCGCGGCGGCCGTGTCCACGAGATCAGCTTCCGGCGCGGCGTGCCCGGGGTCTTCGACGGCGAGGGCCCCACGGCCCGGTTCAAGAAGAAGTCCGGCCTGCGCGACGGCGGCCCGCTGCGCAGGAAGGCCACCGGCACCCGCGTGCGGTGGTGGGCCGACCTCCAGATCTTCCTGCGCGAGGCCGAGGTCTCGCTGGACGAGATCCACGTCCGCGCCCGGCAGACCGCCTTCCTGGTGCCCGGCCTCACCATCTCGGTGCGCGACTCCCGGGGCGAGGAGCCCCTTTCGGAGGAGTTCCGCTTCGACGGCGGCATCTCCGAGTTCACCGAGTTCCTGGCCCGCGACGAGGCCGTGTGCGACGTGATGCGCCTCCAGGGCGAGGGCCACTTCCACGAGACCGTCCCGGTGCTGGACGACCAGGGCCACATGACCTCCACCGAGGTCGAGCGCGAGCTCACCGTGGACGTCGCGGTCCGCTGGGGCAAGGGCTACGAGGCGTCCGTCCGCTCGTTCGTCAACGTGATCGCCACCCCCAAGGGCGGCACCCACGTCAGCGGCTTCGAGCGCGCCCTGGTCCGCACGATCAACGAGCAGCTCCGCGAGACCCGGCTGCTGAAGAACGGCGACGACCCGGTCACCAAGGAGGACATCCTCGAAGGCCTCACCGCCGTCGTCACCGTCCGGGTGCCCGAGCCGCAGTTCGAGGGGCAGACCAAAGAGGTGCTCGGCACCTCGGCGGCCAGCCGCATCGTGTCCCACGTGGTCGCAAGAGAGCTCAAAGAGCTGTTCGCCAGCACCAAGCGGGCCCACAAGCTCCAGCTCCGCGCCGTGCTCGAAAAGATCGCCTCGGCGGCCAAGGCCCGCATCGCGGCCCGCGAGCACCGGGACAACCAGCGCCGCAAGAGCGCCCTGGAGAACTCCGCGCTGCCCGCCAAGCTGGTCGACTGCCGCAGCGACGCGGTGGACCGCAGCGAGCTGTTCATCGTCGAGGGGGACTCGGCGCTCGGCACCGCCCGCGCGGCCCGCGACTCGGAGTTCCAGGCCCTGCTGCCCATCCGCGGCAAGATCCTCAACGTGCAGAAGGCGTCCGTCGCCGACATGCTGAAGAACGCCGAGTGCGCCGCGATCATCCAGGTGATCGGCGCGGGCTCGGGCCGCGGCTTCGACCTCGACGCGGCGCGGTACGGCAAGGTCATCCTGATGGCCGACGCCGACGTGGACGGCGCGCACATCCGGTGCCTGCTGCTCACCCTGTTCCACCGCTACATGCGCCCCATGATCGAGGCCGGCCGGGTGTTCGCGGCGGTGCCCCCGCTGCACCGCATCGAGATCACCAACCCCGGCAAGGGCAAGGACAAATACCTCTACACCTACTCCGACGGCGAGCTCCAGCGCGTGCTGCGCGACCTCGATCGCCGGGGACGCCGCTGGAAGGACCCCATCCAGCGCTACAAGGGCCTCGGCGAGATGGACGCCGACCAGCTGGCCGAGACCACCATGGAGCCGCGCCACCGCACGCTGCGCCGGGTGCGCATCGAGGACGCCGAGGCGGCCGAGCAGATCTTCAGCCTGCTGATGGGCAGTGACGTGGCGCCGCGCCGCGAGTTCATCGTGAGCAGCGCCACCGAGGTCGACCGGGACAGCATCGACGCCTGAGCCGGGGCGCGTGGCCCCGGCCCGCGCCCTCGGTCACATGTCGACGGGCATGAGCTTGCCGGTGTGCACGTCGTAGACGCCGCCGCCGACGGCCAGCCGATCGGGCAGGTAGGGGTAGGTGCGGATGCGCAGCAGGTCGCGGCGCAGGGCCGCGTCCTGGTCGGGGACGGTGTGGAACTCCAGGCTCCGGGTGTCCATGCCGTACTCGTCGCTGATCAGCTGGTGAACGTCGTCGTCGGTTGATTTGGCCATGCGGCAGTCGGTGTGCGGCATCACGAGCACGCGGTCCACCCCGAGCAGGTAGACCGCGAGCACGAGGGTGCGCAGCACGTCGTCGGTGACCCGGGCGCCGGCGTTGCGCAGGATCTTGGCGTCGCCTGCCTTCAACCCGAGCAGCCCGAGCGGGTCGATGCGCGAGTCCATGCAGGTGACCACGGCGAGGGTGCGGGCGGCACGGCCGCCGAGAGTGGAGTTCGAGAAGTCTCGCGCGTACTTCTCATTGGCGGCCACCAGGTCGTCAAAGTCTCCCGTCATGCCACCAATGTTCCCGGATGCCAGAATCCGTAATAGCAGCGGGTGGCTCTGGAATGAGGTTCGCAAAGACGCCGCGCCACGGTCTCACGTTGGGTGATGATGACATCACTCAACGTGCAAGACCGTGGGAAGGCTCAACGTGAGCATGACCGATTCGCTGGCCGGTTACCTTCGCGGCCGGGCCAGATGGCGCCTGGACCGCGTCCAGCGCAGAGACGGCGACTGGAACGCCCGCTGCGCCCTGGCCCTGCTGGACGCCGCCGCGTACGTCCAGTCGCTCCCCGAGGACGACCCGCTGATCCTCGCCCTGGAGGACGCCGGCTGCTACGGCCCCTGCGGCCTCGGCGACTTCGAGCCGGTGGAGCCGGTCGCCCGGCTCATCGACTTCTGGTCCGAGGGCGAGCCGTGGGAGCTGCTCACCGCCATCCCCCCGCTCGCCCGGGGGGACTCGGTGCGCTCCGACCGCTGACGGGCACGGGCGTCCCGTGCGTGGTCAGGCTCCGGGCTCGTTGCCCGGCTTCCACTTGATGCCGCAGCCGAGGCTGGGCGCCTGCGGGCCCGGCACCTCCTGCCCGGCCAGCACCGCATCGATCGCCCGGCGCAGCGACGCCCCGGTCACCGGGACCTGGTTGGACGGCCGGGCGTCGTCGAACTCACCCCGGTAGGCCAGCCGCAGGTCGGCGTCGTACAGGAAGAAGTCCGGCGTGCAGGCCGCCTTGTACGCGTGCGCTACCTCCTGCGACTCGTCCAGCAGGTAGGGGAAGCCGAACCCCGCGCGGGCGGCCTGCTCGGCCAGGCTCGCCGCGCCGTCGTCGGGGTACCTCTCCACGTCGTTGCTGCTGATGGCGACGGTGGCCAGTCGCCCCTGGTAGTCGGCCGCGAGGGCGCCGATGCCCTGCTCGATGCGCCGCACGTACGGGCAGTGGTTGGACAGGAAGACCACCAGCGTCGCCGCCGAGCCCTTCAGGCCGGCCAGGGACCCCCGGCCGCCGTCGATCGCGGGCAGGTCGAACTCCGGTGCGCTGGACCCCAGCGGAACCATGAACGAAGAGACAGCCATGCGGTCATTCTCCGCCATCGCCCCGCCCGCGTCCGACCGCGCCGGCTTCGTTTCGCCGCCGTGCGGTGGGCAGACACGCTAGGTGACGCCTGGGACAGGACGGTCGAAAGCCAGTGCGAAAATGCCTTTCGCCGGATGCGACACCTGTCTAAGGTGTTCACTGGTGTTGCAGGCAGGACGAAAGGATCATCGTCATGGCGATAGCGCAGATGAGAAACGTCGTACTCGACTGTCCCGACCCGAAGGCCCTGGCCGAGTTCTACTCCGCCGTGGTCGGCTGGAAGACCAAGTACGAGGACGACGAATGGGTGAGCCTGGTCGACGAGTCCGGCGTCTACCGCCTCTGCTTCCAGCGCTCCGACGACTACCGGCCCCCGGTCTGGCCCTCCGCCGACCAGCCTCAGCAGTTCCACCTGGACCTCACCGTCGACGACCGTGAGAAGGCCGGCGCCGAGGTGATGGCCCTGGGCGCCCGCAGGCACCCCCACCAGCCCGGCAAGGACTTCACGGTCTACCTCGACCCTGCCGGGCACCCTTTCTGCCTGTGTGACCCCTTCTAACCCTCTGAGCCCCCGGTCAGTCGCCGTCGTCCTCGGCCATCGGCGGGATCGGCGGGATGTCGAGTCCCGGCGCCGGAATGAGGGTGGCGCCGAGGGCGCCGCCGACGGCGGCGAGGGGGTGGGGGAGAGGAGTGCCGGAGCCGTCGCGGCGGCCCAGCTCGGCGGGGAGCGGGACCGGCTTGCCGGTCGAGGAGACGGCCTTGGCGGGGCTCGGGCCCGCCCAGGCCAGGATCAGCTGGTCCTCCCCCTTGAGGAAACGCTGGGCCCGGACGCCGCCGGTGGCCCGTCCCTTGGCGGGGAACTCGGTGTAGTCGGAGATCTTGATGCCGCCTGCGCCCGTGCCGGGGAGCGCCCCGGCGGACCCGGCGACGGTCACCACCCGGGCCTCCTGCGCCGGATCGACCACGCCGAACCAGACCACCCTGGCCCCGTCGCCGAGCCGGATGCCCGCCATGCCGCCCGCCGGCCGCCCCTGCGGCCGCACCGACGAGGCCGGGAAGCGCAGCAGTTGCGTGTCGGTGGCGATGAACACCAGGTCGTGGTCCTCGGACGTCAGCTCGACGGCCCCCACGACGACGTCCTCGGACTTGAGCCCGATCACCTCGAACTCGTCCCGGTTCACCGGGTAGTCGGGCACCACCCTCTTCACCATGCCCTGCGCCGTGCCGAGCACCAGTCCGGGCCCGGACGGATCGAGGGACCCGAGGCCCACCACGGCCTCACCCGCCGGCAGCGTGACGTACTCGCTCACCGGATGGCCCCCGGACAACGAGGGCGGCGAGCTGGACGGCGGCAGCGCGGGCAGGTCGATCACCGAGACCCGGATCAGGCGCCCGGCCGAGGTCACCACCCCGACCTCGCCCCGCACCGTCGACCGGACCACCGACACCAGCACGTCGTGCGAGGAACGCTCCTCGCCCCCGCCGAGCGGCGAGGCGTCGGAGGTGCGGGCCAGCAGGCCGGTGGAGGAGAGCAGCACCAGGCAGGGGTCGTCGGCGACCTCCAGCGGGATGCCGCCCGCGGCCGGTACGGCGTCCGCCTCCAGCAGCACGGTGCGGCGCGGCGTGCCGTAGGTCTTGGCGACGTCCTGAAGCTCGCCGGACACCACCTTGCGCAGCCGGTCCTCCGAGGACAGGATCGCGGTCAGCTCGGCGATCTCCTCCCGCAGGACGTCCCGCTCACGGTCGAGCTCCAGCTTGTCGTACCTGGTCAGGCGGCGCAGCGGCGTGTCCAGGATGTACGCGGCCTGGATCTCCGACAGCTCGAACACCTGCATCAGCCGGGTGCGGGCCTCGGCGGAGTCCTCCGAGGAACGGATGACCTGGATGACCTCGTCGATGTTGAGCAGCGCGACGATGAGGCCGTCCACCAGGTGGAGGCGGTCCTCCCGCTTGCGCCGCCGGTGCAGCGACCGGCGCCGCACCACGTTGATCCGGTGGTCGACGTACACCTGGAGCAGCTCGCGCAGCCCGAGGGTGCGCGGCTGGCCGTCGACCAGCGCGACGTTGTTGATGCCGAACGTCTCCTCCATCGGGGTCAGGCGATAGAGCTCGGCCAGCACGGCCTCGGGGTTGAAGCCGTTCTTGATCTCGATGACCAGGCGCAGGCCCTTGTGCCGGTCGGTGAGGTCCTTCAAGTCGGCGATGCCGAGCAGCCGCTTGGAGGTCACCAGCTCCTTGATCTTGGTGACGACGCGCTCGGGGCCGACGTTGAACGGCAGCTCGGTGACGACGATGCCCTTACGGCGCGGCGTGACCTGCTCGATGGTGGTCCTGGCCCGCATGCGGAACGTGCCACGCCCGGTCTCGTAGGCGTCCCGCACCCCCGCGAGGCCCATGATCGAGCCGCCGGTCGGCAGGTCGGGGCCGGGGACGAACCGCATGAGGTCGTCGAGCGTGGCGTTCGGGTGGGCGATCAGGTGGCGGGCGGCGGAGATCACCTCGATGAGGTTGTGCGGCGCCATGTTGGTCGCCATGCCGACCGCGATGCCCGCCGCGCCGTTCACCAGGAGGTTGGGGAAGGCGCTCGGCAGGACCGTCGGCTCGGTCTCCTGGCCGTCGTAGTTGGGCTTGAAGTCGACGGTGTCCTCGTCGATCGACTGCACCATGAGCATGGCCGCCGGGGCCAGCCGCGCCTCGGTGTACCGCATCGCGGCCGGCAGGTCGTCCGGGGAGCCGAAGTTGCCGTGGCCGTCGACCAGCGGGAGCCGCATGGAGAACGGCTGCGCCATGCGCACCAGGGCGTCGTAGATCGCGGAGTCGCCGTGCGGATGGAGCTTGCCCATCACGTCGCCGACCACGCGCGAGGACTTCACGTGGCCCCGGTCGGGCCGCAGGCCCATCTCGCTCATCGAGTACAGGATGCGGCGCTGGACCGGCTTGAGACCGTCGCGCGCGTCGGGGAGCGCGCGCTGGTAGATCACCGAATATGCGTACTCGAGGAAGCTGGTGCGCATCTCGGTCGACACGTCGATGTCGACGATCCGTTCCTCGAAGTCCTCGTCCAGCGGGGGTGTGGTAGTCCGTCGGGCCATATCGAACATTGTGCCGAAGAACCGAACCCCTCCGCGACTCGGCGGCGTTTCGCACCGGTAAGCCCTCCGGAAAGCCCCCCACCAGCCCGTCCCCGCCCCGAAGTTGTCCACATCCCAACCTGCCCGTGCCGAAACCGTCCCCCGCACCTGCTAACAAGGACCCATGCCCACGCCACCAGACCCCACCGACCTCCCGCCCGCCGGCCCCGGGGCCGAGGACGAGCACGACCTCCGGGCGGAGGCCGAGCTGAGGCTGCGCGCCCTGGCCGGGGAGCACGCCGTCCTGCGCGACGACCAGTGGACGGCCATCCGCGCCCTGGTCGTGGACCGCCGCCGGGCGCTGGTGGTGCAGCGCACCGGCTGGGGGAAGTCCGCGGTGTACTTCGTGGCGACCGCGCTGCTGCGCGCCCGCGGCGCCGGGCCGACGGTCATCGTGTCGCCGCTGCTGGCCCTCATGCGCAACCAGATCGCCGCCGCCGAGCGGGCCGGGGTGCGGGCCGCCACCATCAACTCCGCCAACGTCGACGAGTGGGACCAGGTGCACGACGAGGTGGAGAAGGGCGCCGTGGACGTCCTGATGGTCAGCCCCGAGCGCCTCAACAACCCCGACTTCCGCGACCTGGTGCTGCCCAAGCTGGCCGCGAGCGCCGGGCTGATCGTCGTGGACGAGGCCCACTGCATCTCCGACTGGGGCCACGACTTCCGCCCCGACTTCCGCCGCCTGCGCACCCTGCTCGCCGAACTCCCGCCCGGCGTCCCCGTCCTGGCCACCACCGCCACCGCCAACGCCCGCGTGACCCACGACATCGCCGAACAACTCGACCCCGGTGCCCTGCCGCCCGTCCCGGGGCAGGGCGGGGCCGCGGGGACGCTGGTGTTGCGGGGGCCGCTGGAGCGGGACAGCCTGCATCTGAGCGTGGTGCGGCCCGCGACGGCCGAGCAGCGGCTGGCGTGGCTGGCGCGCACGCTCCGGGAGCTGCCGGGGTCGGGGATCGTCTACACGCTCACGGTGGCGGCGGGGCAGGAGATCGCCGCGTATCTCCGCGAGCAGGGGCACGAGGTCGTGGCCTACTCGGGGCAGACCGACCCGGCGGAGCGGCTGGAGGCCGAGCGGGCGCTGCTCGCCAACGAGGTGAAGGCCCTGGTGGCCACCTCCGCCCTCGGCATGGGCTTCGACAAGCCCGACCTGGGGTTCGTCGTGCACGTCGGCGCGCCGCAGTCGCCGGTGGCCTACTACCAGCAGGTGGGCCGCGCCGGGCGCGGGGTTGAGCGCGCCGAGGTCATCCTGCTCCCCGGCCCGGAGGACCGCGACATCTGGGCGTACTTCACCTCACTGGCCTTCCCGCCGGAGAGCGTGGTGCGCGCCACCCTCGCGGTGCTGGCCGAGCACGGCGGCACCATGTCCACCGCCGTCCTGGAGACCCGGGTCGACCTCAACCGCACCCGCCTGGAGACCATGCTCAAGGTCCTCGACGTGGACGGCGCCGTGCGCAGGGTGCGGGGCGGCTGGCAGGCGACGGGCCGCTCATGGTCGTACGACGCCGAGCGGTACGGCCGGGTCGCCGCCGCCCGCGCGGCCGAGCAGCGCGCCATGCTCGACTACATCACCACCGGCGAGTGCCGCGAGCGCTACCTGCGCCGCCACCTGGACGACGACACCGCCGGCCCCTGCGGCCGCTGCGACAACTGCACCGGCACGCACCGCTCACCCGACGTCGACCCCACCGCCGTCACCACAGCCCGCGACCGCCTGCACCGCCCCGGCGTGGAGATCGACCCCAGAAAACAATGGCCCACCGGCCTGAAGGACGACCTCGGCCTCTCCGGCCGAATCCCCCCCGAGCTCTCGGCCCTCCCCGGCCGCGCCCTGGGCAGGCTCACCGACATCGGCTGGGGCCCCACCCTCCGCCGCCTCCTGTCCGACTCCACCCCCGACGCCCCCGTCCCCGACCACATCTTCGACGCCATGGTCCAGGTCCTGGCCTCCTGGCGCTGGCCCGAACGCCCCACAGGCATAGTCACCATGCCCTCCACCACCCACCCCACCCTGATCACCGACCTGGCCACCCGCCTGGCGACGATAGGCCGCCTCCCCCTCCTGGGCTCCCTGGCCTACCGCCAAGGCCCCCCCGGCCGCCAGCACAACAGCGCCCAACGCGTGAAAGCCCTCCACAACACCCTCACCCCACCCCCCACCGACCTAACCCAAGGCCCCATCCTCTTGATCGACGACCACACCGACACCGGCTGGACCCTGACCGTGGCCACCACCCTCCTCCGCCACTCCGGCGCCCCTTCCGTCCTCCCCCTAACCCTCGCCACCACCACTTGACCCCCGCCCCTGTCGCCCCCAAGGGAGTGTGCGCACCGGCGCCGAGACGGTGGGCCGTGGCGCGGCGAATGCGGCGCCGTCTTACGGCGGAAAACCGGCGGCATGCTCGGCGCTGGGTGAAACGGTCCTTGCCGGTGGCGCGCTTCGCGCGGAAGGCGCAAGGGCTGTGCCCATGCGGGGGACACCCTCGCACCCCCGGGCCTGCCGGGCTCTCCATGCTCCGCCGCGAACGCGTTCCAACCCATGCCCACGTTGGCCCGATCACTTCTTCCCGTACGCGACCGCCGCCGTACCGGCCCCTTCCGAGGGTCGGGGCCGCCGCCCGCGTACGGTGGCGCCTCACCTGTCGCCCCCTGAGGGGGCGTGCGCACCGGCGCCGAGACGGTGGGACGTGGTGTGGCGAATGCGGCGTCGTCTTACGGCGGAAAACCGGCGGCATGCTCGGCGCTGGGTGAATGGTCCTTGCCGGGGGCGCGCTTCGCGCGGAAGGCGCAAGGGCTGTGCCCATGCGGGGGACACCCCCGCACCCCCGGGCCTGCCGGGCTCATGGTGCTCCGCCGCGAACGCGTTCCAACCCATGCCCACGTTGGCCGATCACTTCTTCCTGTACGCGACCGCCGCCGTACCGGCCCCTTCCGAGGGTCGGGGCCGCCGCCCGCGTACGGTGGCGCCTCACCTGTCGCCCCCTGAGGGGGCGTGCGCACCGGCGCCGAGACGGCGGGACGTGATGTGGCGAATCCGGCGCCGTCTTACGGCGGAAAACCGGCGGCATGCTCGGCGCTGGGTGAAACGGTCCCTGCCAGGGAGCGCGCTTCGCGCGGAAGGCGCAAGGGCTGTGCCCATGCGGGGGACACCCCCCGCACCCCCGGGCCTGCCGGGCTCATGATGCTCCGCCGTGTTGGTTCCGTTGGGTCGGTGTCTCGCCGTACAGCGGCGCCGTGTTCGCCGTACCGCGTCCCACCGTCTCGGCGCCGGGAGAGTCAGCGCTGGTGGGCCGGGGTGGGACGGGCTGGGCGCCGTGTCCGGCGATCACCATCGCCCAATGGCGCCTCGCGGCACCCAAAACCGTTTGTCCTCAGGTGCCCGCAAATGAGAAGACTCTGTGAAACCACAAGGACCGTTAACCACAAGGACCGTTAACCACAAGGACCGTTAACCACAAGGACCGTTAACCACAAGGACCGTTAACCACAAGGACCGTTAACCACAAGGACCGTTAACCACAAGGACCGCGAGCCGTGAGGACCGCGAGCCGTGAGGACCGCGAGCCGTGAGGACCGCGAGCCGTGAGGACCGCGAGCCGTGAGGACCGCGAGTCATGAGGACCGCGAGTCATGAGGACCGCGAGTCATGAGGATCGCGACCCACAAAGACCGCGAACGCAAAGACCCTGTGGAAATTAGGTGATCTCCCCGGGAGTGGTGCAACTCCTGGGGATCTTCGTGAAGGGTGTCGATGGTCGGTTGCCTGGCACCGAGGGCGGCGTAGTTGTGATCACGGCAGCGGAAATCACACCGCCTGGCGGGGACGTCACCGTGAAATATGGAAAGGCCGCCTCAGACAGGCTGGACGATCATTGCCGCGAACCAGGCATGGGCCGGAACGTATCGCGGGGGAGATTGGTGAGCCCGGCAGGCTCGGGGGTGCGGGGGTGTCCCCCGTAGAAGAACAGCCCTTGCGGCTTTCGCGCGGAGCGCGCCCCCCTGGCAGGGACCGTTTCACACAGCGCCGGACACATCACGGGTTTTCCGGCGGATGGCGGCGCCGGGGTCGTCGTGTCACGGCCCGCCATCGCGGCGCCGGGGCGCACAGGTCGCAGAGAGTAATCGGAAGCAGGTGGGTGCCGGGTGTGGAGTCTGGGTGGGGTACGGCGGACGGGGGTCCGCCGTGCCGGGGTGGGTGGGTTATGGGCGGGGGCGGATGAGGGTGTTCTGGAAGGAGGCTATTTGCCATTGGCCGGAGGACTTCACGGCTACGTTGGTGTTGATGGAGAGGGTGTCGGGGCGGCAGGCCTTTTCCTTGTTGTAGAGGACGCAGCTCTTGCGGACGATGATCGCCATGGTGGGGGAGACGAAGCGGATCTTCTCGTCCATCTCCAGGAGGCGGGTGTTCTTCAGCTGGGTGTTGAAGTACTGCTGGAGCTTGGTGGTGATGGTCTGCCTGCTGTGCAGGTGCTCGCCGAGGATGTTGACCAGGTCGGCGTCGGGAGTGTAGATCGCGGCGTAGCCCTTGGCGTCGCCCCGGGCCCAGGCGGTCTCCTGCTGCTGGCGGATCCGGGCGAACGCCACCAGATCGGTGGGGTTGTGCCAGGCCGGCGACGCGAAGTGGACGTCGTCGTGCGGTGTGGACGTGGTGATCGAGGCTGCGGCGGCGGTGCCGGGCACTGCGAGCCCTTCGCTGCCGGGCACTGCGAGCCCCCCGGTGCCGGGTACCGCGAGCCCGAGGCCTCCGGCGATCACCAAGGAGATCGCGTTTCGTCCGTGTCGACGAATGCCCATCGTGTTCCTCCCATCCGAAGCCGGTCGCCGGAAAGCGTGCGTGTACGCCGGTCGGCCGGCACTGAAAACCAACACGTGCGGGTACGCCGCCCGGCGGTGGAATCGCGGGCGTGCGGAAACACATGAAGCTCACCGGAGGGGTTTCGAACCGCTTGACCCGGAAGACTCGGGCATACAGGGATTGAACGGCAAGCGGTCCCGGTATCTGGTGTCGTGAAACGTGGCTTTCCTGGGAAAGGCATGCCGGCTCATAAGGGCATGCCTGTTACGTCCCCCTTTGCGAGAAACCTCGATACCAGTCTTACCCCGAATGCCGGATTAACCACATACGTGGAGAATGGCGCTCAAGGCCCTGGTGATCGAGGTCCCGCGAAGACGTCAGAGCCGCGGGCGCGCCCCGAGGTTGCCGATCGCCTTGGCCGCCAGGGCGTTGCCCGCGGCGAGCGCGTCGGCCGGCTGCTTGCCCTCCAGCCACGGCTGCAGGAAGCCCGCGGTGAACGCGTCTCCGGCGCCGGTGCCGTCCACCATCCGCTCGATGTGCTCGGCGGGCGCCCGAATCGGCTCGGGCCGGTTGTTCGTGTACCAGAGGGAGCCCTCGCCGCCCAGCTTGATCACGACCTGGGGGAACCAGGCGGTGAGCACCTTGGCGGCCGAGGCGGGGTCGTCCCGCCCGGTGAGCACCTTGGCCTGCGCCTCGTTGGCGAGCAGCAGCTTGGCGCTGTGCGTCCACTCCAGGAACGGCTCGGCTCCGGTGCGCTCCAGCGGCGCGGCGGAGGCGCAGTCGACCGAGATCGACATGCCCGCGCGGCGCGCGTGGTCCAGCGCGGCCATTCCGGCGTCCCGGGAGCCCTCGTTGAGCAGGGTGTACCCGGAGACGTGCAGGTGGCCGCCCTGCATGAACAGATCGCGAGGGAGGTCTTCAGGGGAGAGGGCGGCGTTGGCCCCCGGGTCGGACAGCAGGGTGCGCTCGCCCTTGTGCGTCACCAGCACCACACAGGTGCCGGTAGGCCGCTCGGGGTCCATCACCAGGCGGGCGTCGACGCCGTACCCCATCAGCTCCATGTCACGGTTACGGCCCGTGATGTCGGCGCCCCGGCGGCCCACGAAGGCCACCTCGGCGCCTTCGACGGCGAGCCAGGAGGCGACATTGGCCCCGGAACCGCCACCATGCATGGTGACGACGGCCGGAGTGTCGCTCGCCCTGGCGAGGGGGTAGCGGGCGCGTGCGACCGCGTCGGTCATCAGATCGCCCACCACGACAACCCGCGTCATGATGTCACCACCTTGTTGGCACTACAGGAGGCTGCTGACAGAAAACCTAACAGCTTCAAGCCGGGGCGTGGGGCATAGAGCGGACACGCGGGCACAGTCGATGCACAAGCGTTGCTGAACAATCTCAGCGGAGTCCGCCTTACCCTCGTCACTGTGGAACCCCAGTACCCCGCGCATTGGGAGGCCGACGTCGTACTGGCCGACGGAGGAACCGCACACCTGCGGCCCATCCGCCCAGAAGACGCCGATCTGCTCCGTGCGTTCTACTCCCGGCTGTCCGACCAATCGATCTACTTCCGCTTCTTCGGGCCCCGGCCCCGCCTTTCGGACCGCGAGGTCGCCTGGTTCACCACCGTCGACTACGTGAACCGCGTCGCGCTGATCGCCACGCTGGGCACCGAGATGGTGGCCGTCGTCCGCTACGACCGCGTCGGCGAGCAGGAGGCCGAGGTCGCCTTCCTGGTCGAGGACGCCCACCAGGGCAGGGGAGTGGCGTCGGTGCTGATGGAGCACCTGCGCGCGGCGGCCAGGGAACAGGGCATCACGACGTTCGTCGCGGACGTGCTGCCGTCCAACAGCCGGATGACGGCCTTCTTCCGCCAGGCGGGGTACACCGCGCAGAGCCAGTTCGCCGACGGCGTCGTGCGCATGACGCTCGACCTCGCCAGCACCGAGACCTCCCGCGAGGTGACCCTGGCCAGGGAGCACCGCGCCGAGGCCCGCTCCATCGAACGGCTGCTCACCCCCGCCTCGGTCGTGGTCGTCGGCGCCGGCCGCGAGGCGGGCGGCATCGGGCAGACCGTCCTGCGCAACCTGCTCGGCGCCGACTTCAACGGCCCGGTGTACCCGGTGCACCGCCAGGCGCGCGCGGTGGCCGGCGTGCGGGCGTACAGGAGCGTGTCGGCCATCGACGGGGAGGTGGACCTCGCGGTGGTCGCGGTGCCCGCCGAGGGCGTGCTGGACGTCGTGGAGGAATGCGCCCGCAAGGGGGTCAAGGGACTCGTCGTGGTCTCCTCCGGGTTCGGCGAGTCGGGGCCCGAGGGGCGGGAGCGGCAGGACGAGCTCGTGCGCATCGCCCGCGCGTACGGGCTGCGCGTCGTCGGGCCCAACTGCCTCGGCATCGCCAACACCGACCCCGCGGTACGGCTGAACGCCACGCTCGCCGCGCGGCTGCCCGGACGGGGGCGGGTGGGGTTCTTCAGCCAGTCGGGGGCCCTCGGCACCGCGCTGCTGCAGCGGGTCGCCCAGCGCGGCATGGGCATCTCGACCTTCGTGTCCGCCGGCAACCGGGCCGACGTCTCCGGCAACGACCTCCTGCAGTACTGGGAGGAGGACCCCGCCACCGACGTGATCCTTCTGTACCTGGAGTCGCTCGGCAATCCCCGCAAGTTCGCCCGGCTGGCCCGGCGCACGTCCAGGACCAAGCCGATCGTGGTGGTCAAGAGCGGCGGCATGACCCAGGGGGTGCCGGTCGGGCACGCCGCGCCCGCGCTGCGGCTGCCCGACAGCGCCCTCAGCGCGCTGTTCGAGCAGGCGGGGGTGATCCGCGTGGACGATCTCACCCAGCTGTTCGACGTGGCCCAGCTGCTCGCCTACCAGCCGCTGCCCGCCGGGCGGCGGGTCGGGGTGGTCAGCAACTCCGACGCGCTGGCGCTGCTCGCCGAGGACGCCTGCCTGGCGGCCGGGCTGGAGCCGTGCCCGGCGGCCAACCTCGGGGCCAGGGCCGGGGCGGCGGACTACCGCCGGGCGCTGGACGAGCTCGGCGACCGGGCGGACGCCATCGTCGCGATCTACATGCCCCCGGTGCCCGGCAACGCCGCCGAGGTGGCCGCCGAGCTGGTCCGCACGGCCACCGAGACCGGCAAACCGCTCCTGGCCACCTTCGAGGGACGTCTCGGCATGCCCCCGGAGCTGCGCGTCCCGCACCAGCCCGTCCCGGGCGGGGACCCCGGCAAGGGCTCCATCCCGTCCTACCCGGCCCCCGAGGAGGCCGTCCGCGCCCTGGCCCACGTCGTCCGCTACGCCTGCGGCCGCGATCGCCCGCCCGCCACGACGCCGGAGCCGGCCGACACCGTCGACACCGCGGGCGCCCGGGCCCTGGTGGCCAAGGCGATCGAGTCCGCCGGGACGGGGGAGTCCGCCGCGACGCGGACCATCGACGCCGCCGATCTGCTGGCGCGGTACGGCGTGGACGTCTGGCCCGCCGTGCCCGTGCGGTCCGCGGAGGAGGGGGTGGCGGCGGCCGGGCGGCTCGGGTGGCCGGTGGTCGTGCGGTCGGCCGACCCGGAGGTCACGCACCGGGCGGGCGCGGTGCGGCTCGGGCTGTCCGACGCCGACGACGTCCGGCGGGCGTACGAGGACCTGACGGCCCTGCTCGGGCCGGACGTGACGCTGGCGGTGCAGCGGATGGCGCCCCAGCCGGCGGTGACGGTGGTGGTGCGGGCCGTGGACGACCCCGACTTCGGCGCGGTGGTGTCGTTCGGGCTGGGCGACGTGACCGCGCGGCTGCTCGGCGACGAGGCGCACCGGCTGGCCCCGCTCACCGGGCGGGACGCCGCCGACCTGGTGCGCTCGGTGCGGGCCGCCCCGCTGCTGTTCGGCGGCCACGGATACCCTCCCGTCGCGGTGCCCGCTCTGGAGGACCTGCTGCTGCGGGTGGGCCGCCTGGCCGACGAACTGCCCGGGGTGACCCGTCTCGACCTGGATCCGGTGCTGGTGGCCGAGGACGGCGCGTACGTCCTCGGCGCCCGCGCCGTGGTGAACGCGGCCACCGCGCCGCGGCCCGATCGGGGGCCTCGCCGCCTACGCTGAAAGCGGAGATGTCCTGGCTGGAAAATGGCCGGAAAAGGACAGCCCGTGGGAAGGGCGGGAAACCCCAGGGGCTGCGGTGACACAGGCACAGTGGTGATGCTGGCGGGAATAAGCGGCGTACCTACAGCAGTCCCTACGTACTTCCTAATATCGGACAAGCCGCTCACAGTGGACGGTCGCGAGGTGAAACACCGTGCCCGGACAGGGCAGGATGGACCCATGAGGGAAACCCGAGTCTCGGCCGCCGGTTTGCGCGAGGCCATCGAACGCAGCGGTTACTACCCCGATCTCGTGGCCGACGCGGCCGAGTCCGCGCTGGGCAAGGAGCCGGTGACGGCGTTCGTGGTGCATCACGAGGCCACCTTCGACCCCGCGATGGAGGTGCGCAGGCACGTCACCGTGGTGGTCCTGTCGCCCTCCCGGCTATTGGTCTGCCACACCGACGAGCACCCGCCCGCCGACGGCATGCCGACCTCGCACGCGTCCACCACCACCGAAGCCGTACGCCTCAGCCGGGTCCAGTCCGTGGCGGTCACCAGGGTCGTCCCCGACCCCGCCACCTACGTCCCCGGCGTCCCGCCCTCGGAGGTCACCCTCACCATCGGCTGGGGCGCGATCTCCCACGTCGACCTGGAGCCCGCCACCTGCGGCGACGAGAACTGCGAAGCCGACCACGGCTACACCGGCGCCATCACCGCCGACGACCTCTCCCTGCGCGTGAGCGAGGCCGCCGACGGCCCCGAGGCCGTCAACAACGTCCTGGCCTTCGCCAAGGCGCTCTCCGAGGCGACCGCCCGCGCGGCGGGCTGACATGTCCGTCCTGATCACCGGCGCCGAACTCACGGCCCTCACGGGAGCCCCGGGCCCCGGCGGGGGCCCCGCGCCGGGAAATCGTGAGGGCTCCGGGCCGGGGGATCACCGGCGGCTCGGCGAGGTGACCCTGCTGGACGTCCGGTGGCGGCTGGCCGGGCCGCCCGGCATCGAGTCCTACCGGGAGGGGCACCTGCCCGGCGCCGTCTTCTGCGATCTCGATCGGGACCTCGCGGCGCCGGCGGGCGCCGGGGGGCGGCACCCGCTGCCGGAGCCCGCCGCCTTCCAGGAGGCCATGCGGCGGCTCGGCGTGTCCGGCTCGCGTCCCGTCGTCGTCTACGACGAGGCGGACTCCACGGCCGCCGCCCGCGCCTGGTGGACGCTGCGGTACTTCGGCCACCCGGACGTCCGGGTGCTGGACGGCGGCTACCGGGGGTGGCTCGACGAAGGACTCCCGGTGACCAAGGACGTGCCGCTCCCCGCGCCGGGCGACTTCACCGCCCGGCCCGGCGGGATGCCCGTCCTGGACGCGGACGAGGCCGCCGCCGTCGCCGAGGAGGGGGTCCTGCTGGACGCCCGGGCCGCCGAGCGCTACCGGGGCGACGTCGAGCCGGTGGACCCCGTGGCGGGCCACGTCCCGGGCGCCGTCAGCGCTCCCACCACCGAGAACGTCGACCCCGCCGGTCGCTTCCACGCCGCCGGCTTCCTCCGTGAACGCTTCAACACCCTCGGCGTCGTCCCCGGGGTCCCCGTGGGCGTCTACTGCGGCTCAGGGGTGACCGCCTCCCACGAGGTCCTGGCCCTGACGATCGCCGGCCTGCCCGCCGCGCTGTACCCCGGGTCCTGGTCCCACTGGATCACCGACCCCGACCGTCCCGTCGCCACCGGCTAGCCGGTCAGGGGACGCCCCAGGGACCCGAAGCACGCGAACCCGGCCACCCCGGTCTTCTCACCGGCGGTGGCCAGGGCTTCGGCGGGCGTGTGCCCGGAGGCGAGCAGGGCGTGGAACTCGGTCATCAGCGCCAGCGCGTCCTCGTCCCGCACCGGCACCACCCCCGCCACCACGCACCCCGCCCCCCGGTCGAGGAACGCCCCCGCCAGCCCGAGCGGCGCCCCGTCCACAGGCGCGTACGCCATCCCCGCGTCACACGCCGACAGCACCACCAGCCACGGCGCCCGCTCCAGCCCGAGCACGTCGTACGCCATCAGCGGGCCGTCGTCCAGCGCGAGACTCGACAACAACGGTGAACGCGCGCAGAACCGCCCATGAGCCGCGATATGCGCCACATCCGCGTCACCCAGTGCCTTCAGTACCTCCGCGACGGTCGCCTCCGGCGACGAGGCGGCCGGGGCCGCGGGTCCTGGTGCCGCCTGGTGGACGCGGCCGACCATGGCGGCCTCGGCCCTGGCGTAGGCCAGCCCAGGGCCCGCCACCGCGGTGACGGCGGCCCTCGCGTCCCCCGGCGGACGACGCCGCGCGGTTCCCAGCCAGGTTCTGGCGCTGGACGCCACGCACAGCGGCCGTCCCCGCAGGTGCGGCAGCACCGCCCACGGGACCGTGTGCAGCACTCCGGTCGGCACGATCACCACCGCCCGGTCGCCGACGTCCCCGGCCAGGGGGCCGATGAGCTGGTCCGCCAGCACCTCCGCGGCGGCGTCCACACCGCTCGGGCCCGGCGGGGCGGCGGGGGTGAGGCGGCGCAGGGCGTGGCGGAGGCGGAGGGTGGCCTCGGTGGCGGCGGTCAGGCCGCCGAGGGGGCGCAGGACGCAGCGGTCGCCGGTGAGGACGACGGCGGCGAGGGTGTCCGCGTGCCGGACGAGTTCGATCAGCGCGGCGCCGTCGAGGCAGGCGCGCAGGGCTTCGGGGGCGACCGGTCCGGCGGCCCGGCCGTGTGCCAGTGCGCGCCAATGCTCGGCCCAGGCGAGTACCGCCTCCGGGGCTCCCTCGGCCAGCGCGAGGTTCAGGCCGAAGTCCGCCAGCCGCTCGCCCGCCCGGACGGAGTGGGCCCGGACCACCGGGTCGGCCAGCCGATCGCTTCCGGCCGTCGCGGCCCGCAATCCGGCCCGCAGCTCGGCCCGGGCACCGCCGATGTCCCCACGCAGGCTGCGGTCCAGGGCGGCGGCGTGATGCCGTATCACCCCGTGGCCCCGCGCCGTGGGCCGGTCCGCGAGCACAGGCGCGAGCTCTGCCAGCGCGCCCTCCGTGTCTCCCGTCTCCACCGCCATCTCAGCCGCGGTGAGCCGCGCTCCCGCCGCCGGTCCCGCCCATCCGTCCGCCGTGAGCCGTCCGGCCAGCCGGCGTGCCTCGGCGAGTAGTCCGCCGCTCGGGGCCCGCGGCTCTTCGGCCAGGCGGGCGCGGAAGGCGGTCTCCTCGGCCAGGGACACCCAGGTGTGGCGGCCCTGGGCGGACAGCTCGGCCGCGGCCTGGGCGGCGGTGGCACGGGCCTGGGGCGGGTCGCCGAGGAGGAGCTCGATCTGGGCCAGGATCAGGCGGGACTCGGCGAGGGTGACCTGGGCGCCCGCGGCGGCCAGGTCGGGGACGGCCTGGGCGAGGACGGCCCGGGCCTCGCCGGGGAGGTGGGCGGCGAGGAGGGCGCCCGCGAAGTCGGCGCGCATCGCGGCGAGGCGCTCGGGGTAGGGGGCCAGGGCGGCGGCGGCCCGGTGGTACGCGGTGAACGCGGACGGGAGGTCGCCGCGGCGGGTCGCGACGAACGGGAGGTTGGCCTGGGCCAGCGCGGCGATGTGGCCGAGGCCGGCGGCGTCGGCCACGGCCGCGCAGGCCGCCAGGTCGTGGGAGGCGGCGTCGTAGCGCTCCAGGTAGGTGAGGGCGATGCCGCGGTTGAGCAGCGCCCCGGCGAGGAAGCGCCGGTCGTCGCCGCCGGTGAGGGCGGTGACGGCGGTGTCGCACCAGGCCACCGCCTCGGCGTGCCTGCCCAGCCTCACCAGCGCCACCGCGCGCTGCACGCCGAGCCGGGCCTGGTCCAGGCCGGACAGGTGCGGCTGTGCCGCGTCGGCGATCACGAGGGCGCCGAGGGGGTCGCCGAGGTCGGCGCGGACCGAGACCAGCGACAGCCTGGCCTGCGCGGCCCTCCCCGGCAGGCTCCTCGCCGCGTCGATCGCCTTGCCGAGGTGCTCGGCCGCCTGTTCGAGCCGGCCGAACTCCCGTGCCGCCAGCGCCAGCGCGCGATGGGCCACCGACACCGCCTCGGCGCACCCCGCCGTCACGGCCTTGGCCAGCACGGTCCCGGCCGTCCGGCGGGCACTCTCCGGGTCCGCCCCGCTCATCCGCACGGCCTCTTCGGCCGCCGCCACCAGCGTGCCCCAGGCATCCCCGCGGGCCTTCGCGGTGTCGGTCATCGGACGCGGTGCCAGCGGGTGGCGATCGGCGGGTGCTCCGGGCGGTGGCAGACGACGCTGACCCAGCCGTGGGGGAGGCCGGTGGTGGCGAAGTCGCCCGCCTCGGACGGGAAGCGGATCTTGCTGATGTACGGGGTCCTGATCTCGACCCGGGAGCCCGCCCCCGGGGCCGGGTAGATCTGCCCCGCGAGGTCCAGATGCGCCCCGTACACGGTGACCTCCAGATCGAAGGTGACCCCGTCGGCGGCGAACCGGAGGAACCGGCACCCCGTGTCCCCCACCAGGTCGCCGCGCCCGGTCCGGGGATCGTCCCGGAGCAGGGCCCCACCCCGATGGTCCGTCCCACCCTCCACCGGCACCGGCAGCGCCGTCACCGCCCCCGGGAGCCGCAACGCGTGCACCGCCCGTGCGTCCGCCCCCACCCGCGCGGGCACGGGATCGGTCCCCGCCGCGATCCGCAGGGCCGCCAGAAGAAACTCGTCGCCGTCGATGACACTCACCTTCCTGTTCCGTAGGTGCGGGACGTCGTGCCCGGAGGGGCCGCGGTGTACGGCCACCGGCCGGCCGCCGCGGGACGGCGCCGTGGGGTGGGGATCATTGGGTTTCCTGTTCCCAGAGGGTGCGGAGTTGTTTCAGGCAGCGGGCTCGGGTGGGGCCGATGCTGCCCATGGGCATGCCCAGGTGGTGGGAGATCTGGGTGTAGCGGGCTTCGGGGGTGGTCACCAGGAGGCGGAGGAGAGTGCGGCATGGCGGGCGGAGGCGGTCGACGGCGGCCCAGAGGCGGTGGGATTCGTCGGTGTCGAGGATGGTGAGCATCGGGTCGTGGTCGGGTGGGGCGGGGATCTCGTCGGGGAGAGGGTTGGGGTGGCGGTTGGCGTGGCGGGTCAGGCGGCAGGCCTCGTTGCGGGTGACGGTGACCAGCCAGGCGCCCACGCGGGCCGGGTCGCGGATGGTGTGGTGGTGTTCCACCAGGCGGAGCCAGGCCGCCTGCACCGCGTCGGCGGCGTCGGTGGCGCTCAGGCCGAACGCGCGGGCCACGGCCCACATGCGGTAGCCGAAGCGCTCGACCAGTTCGCGCCAGGCCCTCTCGTCGAGCCCATCGAGAAAGTCGGGTCCGTGAGACATGTGTGATTACTTCGCGTGATTGGGATACAGCGGTCCGTGAGCACCTTAGCGGGGTGCGGGAACGATGACACCGAGATCCGGGAATCGCCCGTTCCGCCGTTCGTCCAGCACGTGCTCGGCGGCCTCGGCGGGGGACATGTGCCGCGCGGCGTCCGCGATGGCCCCGGCCACCACGGCGGCCGAGAACGACGTGCCGCTCCACACGGCGTACCCATTGAATTGATCAAAGTTCACGAAACTGCTCGCCAAGGCCTCCCCGCGGGCGCAGGCGTCCACCCATGGCCCATATGCGGAGAACGCCGCCCGGCCCCCCTCCCCGGCGTCCAGGGCCGCGACCGCGATCACCCGGGGCAGCGCGGCCGGCCAGAAAGGCCGGGGAGAGGCCGTGTTGCCCGCGCAGGCGACCACGACGGTGTCGGGCAGCGCGGCGAGCGCCCGCTCCAGCAGCGGCGACGGCCGGTCGTCGTAGGTGTGGCACCCGAACGACATCAGCAGCACGTCGACCCGCTGGTCGCGCAGATGCGCGAGCGCCCGCAGCACCCCCGCCTCGTCCCCCACGCCGTTGCCGTCCAGCACCTTGATCACCCGCAGCCCCAGCCCGGGCGCCTGCCGCAGCAGCAGCCCGGCGATGAACGTGCCGTGCCCCGCCTGGCGGTCCAGAACCCCGTCGCCGTCGGCGTCCGGCACCTCGCCGGGCTGGTCGCGGAACCACTCGCTGCCGGTGAACCAGGGATGCGCCGCCACGCCGGTGTCCAGCAGCGCGGCCGTCACCCGGGACGGCTCCCCGGCCCGGTACGACGGCGCGGCGGCCGGGCGCGGCGCCCCGGTGGGCCCGCCGAAGAACAGCGGCTGGCCGATCACGACGTGGTTGGGGGAGACCTCGTGACCCTGCTCGGTGAGGTCCGCGGCGAGCCGGCAGGGGTCGACGCCGGGCGCCAGCCGCAGCACGTAGAAGCCCTCCCGGCGCTCCGCCGACTGGGTCCAGCGCTCGGCGGCCGACGCGTGGCGGGCCAGCAGGACGCCGGGCCGGATCATCGCACCCCGGCCGGGACTCGGCTCAACGACCTGCACCTTCATCACGGCCTCCGCCACGGTAGGGTAAACACGGAGTGTGTCATTCCCCATACAGACTGTTGCAAGCCCGATTAGGTATGACCCGGCTCTGGTGCCGTGCCGCGACGGACGGTAGTCTCTCCCTCAGTCACTGGTGATCATCCCAGTACGAGGACGTTGGGGAAGGCGCACCTCGTACGAAACGGGAGGTCCGGTGTCTGCTCGTGGCGTGCTGTACGTCCACTCGGCTCAGCCCGCGCTGTGCCCGCATATCGAATGGGCGGTCGCGGGTGTACTTGGCATACCCGTCGACTTGTCGTGGACGCCGCAGCCAGCCCAGCCTGGCACCGTGCGGACTCAAGCCGAATGGGAGGGCCGCCCCGGCACGGCGGCGGCCATCACCTCTTCCCTCATGGGCTGGCAGCGCATGCGCTTCGAGATCACCGAGGACGCCTCACCCGGCGCCGACGGCTCCCGGCATGCCTACACCCCGACCCTCGGTGCCTTCACCGCCGTGATCGGCGTGGCCGGCGACATCCTCGTCCCCGAGGACCGCCTCCGCAACGTCATGCTGATGGCCAC
The DNA here is from genome assembly GCF_042658925.1 of Sphaerisporangium aureirubrum. Classification (NCBI taxonomy): domain Bacteria; kingdom Bacillati; phylum Actinomycetota; class Actinomycetes; order Streptosporangiales; family Streptosporangiaceae; genus Sphaerisporangium; species Sphaerisporangium aureirubrum. The sequence goes on along the minus strand of NZ_JBHSRF010000002.1, from coordinate 128,475 downwards.
CCAGGGCCGAGTGGTCCTGGAAGAGGAACTGGACAAACTCCTCGGCAAACAGTGGGACGAGGAACTGGAGCCGTTCCGCTACGCCGGCGACGGCGCCCCCGTCCGCTGGCTCCACGCCGCCGTCTGACCACCGCCCGGCGGGTCCGCCCGCCGGACGGCGACCCGTCGCGCCTCCGGGCCCCGCGCGGCCCGATCGAACCCGATCAGAACTCCGGTTCCCGCCACTCCTCCCGTGACAGCGGCCGGTCCGGGTGCCTCGGGCAGACGTCGTCGCGCCAGGGCCCGAGGATGTCCCCGTCCTCGACGTGCGGGCAGTCCGGGGCGTCGCAGGACCACCGGTAGACGCTCCCGTCGATGCGATCGGTCCAGCTCGGCCCACCGGTGTCTCCCCCCGCCGTGACGTGCTCGACGTACACCGAGGCGCCGGACGCGATGCCCATGGCGCTGAGAGGGTGATTCCGCGGCCAGATGTCGCCGCTGCCCGTGAGCCTCAGCACGTAGGTATCGGCCGGCGGCGTGATGAATCCGGCGTCGACCATCTGGCCGATCAGCCATTCGGCGGTCGAGCTCTCGGGAATCCGTACGGAGAGGATCTCCCCTGAATGGGTCGGGGTGAATGAGGTTGACTATCGGCCTGGCCGGTTCGGTGCCGGGGGTGCTCACCTGCTGAGACCATCCATTCGGCGGCGCTGACGGAAATCAGGATGATTGTAGAATCCCCGGCATGCTCGCGCGCCTAATGGCTGATCGGCTGGTGTGGCTTCTCGCCGGACCGTTCCGGCGGCGTGCCAGGGAACCGGGGCTGAGGTCGCTCGGCGGCGCCATAGCGGCGGTCCTTTTCCTCGCCACGGTTCTCGTGCTCGGGGTCACGTTCGCCGGATTGCTGCTCATCGGATGGCCGGGCATCGAGCAAAGACCGCGGATTCCCATTTCCCGGCTCTTCGACATCGTCAAGCTGGCGTTCGCGTTCGTCGCGGGCATCGGCGGGGTCGTCGCGCTGGTCCTCGCGTACCGCCGCCAGCGCGTCGTGGAGGAGGACAACCGGCGCCAGGAGGCGGAGAACAGCAGGAAGGAACGCTCGATCCTGCTGGAGCACGTCCGGGACGAGCGCGACCGCACCCGCCTGTTCAACGAGCGGTTCGCCACCGTCGCCACACAGCTCGGCTCGGAGGCGCCCGCCGTCCGCCTGGCCGGCGTGTACGCGATGGCGGAGCTGGCGGACGACTGGCAGCAGCACCGGCAGGTCTGCATCGACGTGCTGTGCGCCTTCTTCCGGATGCCTCACACGCCACGCCCGGCGGCCGACGCCCCGGCCGCCGAGGTCCTGGACTGGCGCCGCGACCGCGAGGTGCGGCGCACGGTGATCGAGGTCATCGCCGCGCATCTGCGACCGGGATCACCGGTGTCCTGGCGCGGCCATGATTTCGACTTCTCCGGTGCCACCTTCGACGGCGGTGACTTCAGCGGATCGCTTTTCAGCGACGGCAGCGCGGTGAGCTTCAAGGGGGCCGTGTTCGCCGAAGGCGTGGTCCGTTTCGACGGCGCCGTCTTCGGCTCCTCGGAGGTTTCGTTCGACCGCGCCGAGTTCCACGGCGGATCGGTCAGTTTCTACATGGCCAAGGTGACCGGCGCCGTGCTGAACTTCAACGGCGTGTCCCTGTCCGCCGGCGAGTTGCGTTTCTACCGGGCGAGCTTCACGGGCGGCGAGGTCAACTTTCACAAGCTGGCGATATCAGGTGGCCAGTTGCGTTTCTATCGATCCGAGCTTTCCGGGGGGGCTCTGGGTTTCTACGGCATGGGTCTGTCGGCCGGCGAGATTCACTTCTACGCCAACACCCTGACCGGCGGGGCGATCTACTTCAACCGGGCCGCGGTGACCGGCGGCCGGATGGACTTCTATCGCAACGGCTTCGACGGCTGTGAGGCGCACTTCGACAAGATGACGGTCGACGGGGGCGAGGTCCGGTTCGAACGGGTGGAGTTCACGCGGGGGACGGTGCGGTTCGACCAGGCCGTCTTCAGGGGCGGCTCCACGACCTTCCTCGGGTCCCGGTTCACCGGTGCCGAGGTCCGCTTCGACGGGGCGCGGTTCCTCGGCGGCCCGGTGGACTTCGGCAACGCCGGCGACTGGTCGGTCCCGCCGGTGTTCCCCGCGGGGGCGCAGCGGGGACTGCACCTGCCGTAGCGTCCCGGACGAGGCGAGGCCCCGCACGCGGTCGCGTGGGGGCCTCGCCGGGGAGAGCGGGGATCAGAGGGGGATGTTGCCGTGGGCGCCGCGGCCGGGGGTGGCCTGGGCGATGATCTTGGCGATGGCGCCGCGGGTCTCGTCGGGCTTGATGACCTCGTCGATGACGCCGATCTCCACCGCGCGGTCCAGGCCGCCGGCGATCTTTTCGTGCTCGGTGGCGAGGCGGGCCTCCAGCGCGGGGCGGTCCTCCTCGGAGGCGGCGGCGATCTCGCGGCGCTTGAGGACGCGGACGGCGGCCAGCGGGCCCATCACGGCGATCTCGGCGGTCGGCCAGGCGAACACCTTGGTGGCGCCGAGGGACCGGGAGTTCATCGCGATGTACGCGCCGCCGTACGCCTTGCGGGTCACCAGCGTGACCCTCGGCACCGACGCCTCGGCGAAGGCGTGCAGGAGCTTGGCCCCTCGCCGCACCACGCCGTCGTGCTCCTGGCCGACGCCGGGGAGGTAGCCGGGGACGTCCACCAGGACGGCCAGCGGCACCCCGAACGAGTCGCACATGCGGACGAACCTGGCGGCCTTCTCTGCGGAGGCCGAATCGAGGCAGCCGGCCAGCCGCATCGGGTTGTTGGCGATGACGCCGATGGTGCGCCCGCCGAGCCGCCCGAGCGTGGTCACGATGTTGGGTGCCCACTTGGGGTGGAGCTCCACACCGGGCTCGTCGAGCAGGCCGTTCACCAGCGGATGCACGTCGTAGGCCCGGCGCGCCTCGGCGGGCAGCAGACCGGAGAAGCCGGCCTCCTGCACCGAGGACATGCGGACCCTGCCCTGGTGGCCGAGCAGCGTCGCCAGGCGGCGCGCCTGCACCAGCGCCTCGGTGTCGGTCTTGGCGACCACGTGGACCACGCCGCTGCGCTTGCTGTGCGGCTCGGGCCCGCCGAGGGCGGCCATGTCGATCTGCTCGCCGGTGACGCTGCGCACCACGTCGGGACCGGTGACGAAGATGCGGCCCTGGTCGGAGAGGATCACGAGGTCGGTGAGCGCGGGCCCGTAGGCCGCGCCGCCCGCCGCCGGGCCGAGCACCACGGAGATCTGGGGCACCACGCCGGACGCCCTGGTCATCGCGGTGAACACCCGGCCCACCGCGTGCAGGGACTCGACGCCCTCGGCTAGGCGGGCGCCGCCGGAGTGCCACAGGCCGATGATCGGCACGCGCTCGCGCACGGCGACGTCATAGGCCTGCACGATGTGCTCGCACCCGTCGCCGCTCATCGCGCCGCCCTGCACCCGCGCGTCGCTGGCGAAGCCGACCACGGGCACCCCTTCCACACGGCCCATCGCGGCGAGCACGCCGCTGCGGTCGTCCGGGGAGATCGCATGCATCGAGCCCTCGTCGAACAGGGCGGTGAGACGCGTTCGAGGATCTCGGGGGTCCGGTTCCGCCACCTCCGGAGAGGAGACGGCATTCACCACCCCGTTGTCGAGCACAGTCACGGTCGGCTCCAAGGTCAGATGCTGGCGAAGGCCACGGCGACGTTGTGGCCGCCGAACCCGAAGGAGTTGTTGATGGCGGCGATCTGCCCGCCGGGCAGGGCGCGCGGCTCGCCGCGCACGATGTCCACCTCGACGCCGTCGTCGAGGTCCTCCAGGTTGACGGTGGCCGGTACGACGCGGTCGTACAGTGCCTTGATCGTGAAGACGGACTCGATGCCGCCGGCCCCCCCGAGCAGGTGGCCCGTCATCGACTTCGTAGCGGTGACGACCGGGTGATCCCCGATGATCTCCTGGATGGCGATGGCCTCGACGACGTCCCCAGCGGGGGTCGAGGTGGCGTGCGCGTTGACGTGCTTGATGTCCGGCCCGGTCAGGCCGGAGTCCTCCAGGACGTGGCGGGTGGCGCTGATGATGCCGGCGCCCGTCGGGTCGGGCTGGGCGATGTGGTGGGCGTCGGCGGAGTAGCCGACGCCGGACGCCTCCGCGTACACGCGGGCGCCACGGGACCTGGCGTGCTCCTCGGACTCGAGGACGATGATGCCCGCACCCTCGCCGAGGACGAATCCGTCGCGCCCGCGGTCCCAGGGACGGGAGGCGCGCTCAGGCTCGTCGTTGCGCGTCGACATGGCGCGCATCGCGGCGAAGGAGGCCACGTTGAGGGGGTGGATGGCGGCCTCGGTGCCCCCGGCGATGACGACGTCGGCGCGCCCGGAGCGGATCATCTGGATGGCGTAGCCGATGGACTCGGCGCCGGTTGCGCACGCGCTGACGGTGGCGTGCACGCCCGCCGTGGCGCCGAACTCGATGCCGATCCATCCGGCGGAGCCGTTGGGCATCAGCATGGGGACGATGTAGGGCGAGAGGCGCTTCCAGCCCTTCTCGCGGAAGGCGTCGTAGGCGTCGAGGATGGTGGTGATGCCGCCGATGCCGCTGCCCACCGCCACGCCGAGGCGGTCGGAGGCGACCTTGGGGGACCCGGCGTCCTGCCAGGCCTGGCGCGCCGCGATCAGGGCGAACTGCTCGGCCCGGTCGAGTCGGCGCATCTCGGGCCTCGGCAGCACCTCACCCGGCTCGACCGCGGCCCTGGCGGCGAACCGCACCGGAACGCTGTCGACCCACTCTTCGGTCAGCGGTGCGACGCCCGACCGCCCGGCGAGCAGCGCCGACCAGGTCGAGGCGACGTCGCCGCCGACGGGAGTGGTCGCGCCGAGGCCGGTGACCACGACTCGTATCCGGTCTGAACTCACTTCAACGCGCTCCCATCGAGGTAAAGCATGACCGGCGCTTGGCCCGGCCCGGTGGTTTCCGGGCGGGCCGGAGGCCGGCGCGGTTAGTTCTGAATGAAATTGATGACGTCTTTGACGGTCTTGAGGTGCTTGAGCTGGTCGTCGGGGATCTCGACGCCGAACTCGTCCTGCGCGGCGACGGCGATCTCGACCATGGAGAGCGAGTCGATGTCGAGGTCGTCCACGAAGTTCTTCTCCGGGGTGACCTCGGTGGCCGGAATGCCGGTGATCTCGTTGATGATCTTGCCGAGGCCCGCGAGGATCTCCTGCTCGGTCAAAGCCATGTCGCGATTTCTCCCTTTATCGGATGTTTTCATTTGGTGGGTGCGTGGCGGCCTGGGAGGCCTCCGCGCGAACTCAGGGGATCTCGATCACTTGGCCGGCGTACGTGAGGCCGGCACCGAAACCGAGGAGCAGGGCCAGGTCGCCCGACTGGACCTCGCCGCGTTCGACCATGCGGCTCAGGGCGAGCGGGATCGAGGCGGCGGAGGTGTTGCCGGCCAGGACGATGTCCTTGGCGATGATGGCCTTGTCGGCCCCAAGCTTACGAGCGATCGACTCGATGATGCGCAGGTTCGCCTGGTGCGGGACGAAGGCCGCGAGCTCCGCCGGGTCCACGCCCGCACGCTCGCACGCCTCCTTCGCCACCGGGTGAAGTTCGGTGGTGGCCCAGCGGAACACCGTCTGACCTTCCTGGTGCAGGAAGGACGCGCGGTCCTTGATGATGATCGCGTCGTGCTTGTCGCCCGCGCTGCCCCAGACCACCGGCCCGATGCCGGGGGTGTCGGACGCGCCGACGATCGCCGCGCCCGCGCCGTCCGCGAAGATCACGCAGGTGGCCCGGTCGGTCCAGTCGATCCACTGGGAGAGCTTCTCGGTGCCGACGACCAGCACGTTGGTGGCCGAGCCGCACCGGACGGCGTCGGCGGCGGCCGACAGCGCGTAGCAGAACCCGGCGCACGCGGCGTTCACGTCGAAGGCGCCGGGCGCCTTGATGCCGAGCCGGTGCGCGACGCGGGCCGCGGCGTTGGGGATCTGCGCCTCCAGCGTGCAGGTGGCCACGATGACCAGGTCGACGTCGCCGGCCGCCAGCCCGCTCGCCGCCAGGGCCTTGCCGCCCGCCTGCACGGCGATGTCGACCTCCGACTCCTCGGGCCCGGCGATGCGGCGCTCCTTGATGCCGACGCGGCTCTGGATCCACTCGTCGGTGGTGTCGATGGTCTTGGCGAGATCGTCGTTGGTGACGACCCCCGCCGGCTGGTAGGCGCCGAACGCCAGCACCCTGGCGCCGGCGGCGCCCCGCGAGATCCTCACTCGGTGGTCTCCTTGTTGATCAGATCGCGGGCGGCCGCGAGGTCGTCGGGGGTCTTGAGCGCGACCGTCGCGACGCCGGGCAACGCCCGCTTGGCCAGGCCGGTGAGTGTGCCTCCCGGGGCCAGCTCGATCACGGCGGTCACGCCGAGCTCGGCCATCGTAGCCATGCACCGATCCCACCGGACCGGCCGGGCGACCTGGTCGACCAGCCGGCGGACGAACTCGGGGCCGCTTCCCACGGCCGCGCCGTCGGCGTTGGACAGCAGGACCGGCCCTGGGTCCGCCGGGTCGAGCCCCGCGGCGGCCTCGCGCAGCTGCTCGACCGCCGGGGCCATGTGGACGGTGTGGAACGCCCCGGCCACCGCGAGCGGCCGGAGCCGGGCGCGGGCGGGGGGCGCGGCCGCGAAGGCGGCCAGCTCGACGAGCGTGCCCGCGGCGACGATCTGGCCGGCGCCGTTGACGTTCGCGGGGGTCAGGCCGTGCTGCTCCAGCGCCGCGAGGACCTCCTGCTCGTCGCCGCCGAGCACGGCGGTCATGCCGGTCTCGGTGACGGCGGCGGCCTTGGCCATGGCCCGGCCGCGCTCGCGGACCAGCGCCAGCGCCTGCTCGGGCGTCAGCACGCCCGCCAGCGCGGCGGCGGTGAACTCGCCGACGCTGTGCCCGGCGACCACCCCGGCCGGGAGGCCGGTGGTGCCGAGGAGAGCCTCGGCGGCGGCGAGCCCGGCGGCTACCAACAGTGGTTGCGCGACCGCGGTGTCCCGGATCTCATCCGCGCCGGCGGTGGTCCCGTAGGAGATCAGATCGAGCCCCGCGACGTCCGACCACGCGGACAGCCGGTCGCGCAGACCGGGTGTCTCAAGCCATGGGGTCAGGAAGCCGGGAGTCTGGGCACCTTGGCCGGGAGCGACAATGACGAGCACAAAAACCACCATGCCCTGTAGGAGTTCACCACAGTGCTAATGATCCGTACGAACTTTGTCACTGTGTTTTTGTAGGAAACCTCCATCGGAGGTTTCCGGCCCGTTACCAAAGTCCGGTCAGGTTACGGCTGTTCGCGACAGCCTGCCAAGGATCAGGCCCACCTGCAACGTGAAGGCGGAACGGCCCTCTGTCGGCTGGTACCCGGTCAGCTCTGTGATCTTTTTCAGACGGTAACGCACCGTATTCGGATGGACGAACAGCAGACGCGCCGTGGCTTCCAAAGAGGTGCCCTGCTCCAGGTAAGTGGCCAGCGTGTCGAGCAGAGGCGTGCCCTCCAGGGGGCGGTAGACGTTCTCGATGAGCTGCGCGCGGGCGTCCTCGTCCCCGTCGATGGCCCGCTCGGCCAGCAGATCCTCGGCCAGCACCGGGCGCGGCGCGTCCGGCCAGCCCGACGCCGCCCGCAGGCCCGCCATGGCCGCCCGCGCCGAGCTGGCCGCGGCCTGCAGGTCGGGCACCTCGGGGCCGATCACGATGGGCCCGGGGCCGAACCTCGGCACCACGTGCCGCGCGGCGTCCTTGATGCTGTCCGCGCCGCCCACGATGACGATCAGGCGCTCGCCCTGCACCCCGGCCAGCAGGTCGTGGCCGAGGCGCCGTCCCTTGTCGCGCATGCCGTCGATCAGGGTCTGCGGGTCGGCGTCCGGCGCGTGCCCGGCCAGCACCACCACGGGGGAGGACGTCCAGCCGAGCGCCGCCGCCCAGGAGTGCAGCCCGTCGCCCACCTCGCCGCGCACCAGCGCGTCGACGATCAGCGCCTCCAGCCGGGCGTCCCACGCGCCGCGCACCTCGGCCTCGCGGGCGTAGACGTGCGCCGCGGCGAACGCCACGTCGCGGGTGTAGCGCAGGATCGCCTGGCGCAGCTCGTCCTCGCCGCCGGGGGCGGCGAGCTCCTGCACCTCGGCCTCCACCACCTCCACGACGACGCGCACCAGGTCGACGGTCTGCTGCAGCGACACCGAGCGCTTCAGCTCGCGCGGCGCGGTGCCGAAGATCTCGACGCTGGGGGTGGGCGCGCTGCCGTCCGCGCTCTGGAACCAGTCGACGAACGCCGCTATGCCCGCCTGGGCGACCAGCCCCACCCAGGAGCGATCCTCGGCCGACAGCGTGCGATACCACGCCAGCCGGTCGTCCATGCGGGCCATCGCGGCGGTGCCGAGAGTGCCCATCGCGCGTTCGAGACGCCGTGCGGTGTCCTTGCGTACCCGGTCGTTCACACCCATAGGGTGCCAGGTCAGCGCGCGTGGAACAGCCTCACGGGCCGCGCGGGGTCCCGATCGGCGCGACAAAACCGCTCCCCGTGCGGTAGACCGGGGATGTGGAACCGGTTGAGGCGCTCAAGAGGATCGCGTTCCTGCTGGAGCGCGCGGGCGAGCCCACCTTCCGGGTGCGGGCCTTCCGCGGCGCCGCCGCCGCCATCGAGGGCCTGCCCCGCGCCGAGCTGGCCCGGCTCGCGGGCTCGGGCGGGCTGACCGGCCTGAAGGGCGTCGGCAAGGTCACCGCCCTCGCCGTCACCGAGGCGCTGGACGGCGCGGTGCCCACCTACCTCCGCCGCCTGGAGGCCACCGCGGGCCAGGACCTGGACGAGACCGCCGCCGCGCTGCGCGCCGCGCTCAGGGGCGACCTGCACGCCCACTCCGACTGGTCCGACGGCGGCTCCCCGGTGGACGAGATGGCCGAGGCCGCCCGCGACCTCGGCCACGACTACCTGGCGATGACCGACCACTCGCCCCGCCTCACCGTCGCGGGCGGCCTGTCGCCGCAGCGGCTGCGCGAGCAGCTCGGCCTGATCGAGGCGCTCAACGAGCGGCTGGCGCCGTTCCGGGTGCTGACCGGCATCGAGGTGGACATCCTGCCGGACGGCTCGCTCGACCAGGAGCCCGAGCTGCTGGACCGGCTGGACATCGTGGTGGCGAGCGTGCACTCCAAGCTGCGCATGGACGCCGAGGACATGACCCGCCGCATGGTCACGGCCGTCGCCGACCCCCGGGTGGACGTGCTCGGCCACTGCACCGGCCGGATCGTGCGGGCCGAGGGCAGGCGCGGCGGGCTGCGGCCGGAGTCCGAGTTCGACGCCGAGCTGGTCTTCGAGGCGTGCAGGCGGTTCGGCGTGGCCGTCGAGATCAACTCCCGGCCGGACCGGCTGGACCCTCCCAAACGCCTGCTGCGGCTCGCGTACGAGATGGGCTGCCTGTTCTCCGTCGACTCCGACGCGCACGCCCCCGGCCAGCTCGACTGGCAGGTGTTCGGGTGCGAGCGGGCCGCGCTGTGCGGCGTCCCGGCGGACCGGGTGGTCGGCACCTGGCCGCTGGAGCGGCTGCTGGAGTGGACCGCCTCCTAACGCGAAGTCACGATATAGACGATCAGGGCCGAATGTCGGTCGCGCGGCGTAGTTTCGGGATGTGAACCGTACCGATCGGCTCTACGCTCTGGTCGAGGAGCTGCGCGCGATCTCCCCCCGGTGCCGGTCCGCACGACAGCTGAGCGAGGGCTTCGGGGTGAGCGTGCGCACCGTCGAGCGAGACATCGCGACCCTCCAGCGCGCGGGCGTGCCCATCCGCGCCGAGGCGGGCAGGCGCGGCGGCTACACCATCGGCCAGTCCCCGGCGCCGCCCCCCATCGACCTCACCCCCGCCGAGGCGGTGGCCGTGGCCGTGGCGCTGAGCCGGGCGGGGAAGCGGCCGTTCGCCGCGCACGCCCGCAGCGCCCTGCGCAAGCTGGTGGCCGCCACCCCGGTGCCCGCCGAGACCCCCGGGCACCCCCTGCCAGGCGAGGTGATCTCCGCGCGGCGGGCGGCCATCGCCCGGGTCATCTCCGGCGCGCTGCTGCGCACCGAGGTCCTGCGCATCACCTACGACGACCGCGCGGGCAAGAGCACCGAGCGTGACGTCGAGCCGGGCGTGTTCATCGGCGGGCGCGGCGGCCTGTGGTACCTCGTCGCATGGTGCCGATTACGCCAGGACGTCCGGGTGTTCCGCCTGGACCGCATCGGCAGCGCCGCCGCCACCGGCGAGCCTGCCTGGCCACGCAAGCAGCTGGAAGAGTACGTCCCCGACATCCCCGACATCGTCGCCCGGGACCGCGTCCTGGACTGAACGCGGCGAGAGACGCGACGGCCCCCGCGCGATCGCGCGGGGGCCGGGCGTGGGATCGGTCAGACCCCCATGGACTGCGTCTCGTTGCTCTCCGGGGTCGGGTGCGCCGCGACCTCGGTGACGCCGTTCTTCAGGTGGTAGCGCGAGATGGCCTCCCGCAGCACCTCCTGCTTGACCTCGCCGCGCTTGGCCAGCTGCGTCAGCACCGCGAGGGTGATCGACGCGGCGTCCACGTGGAAGTGGCGGCGCAGCGCCGAGCGGGTGTCGGACAGGCCGAAGCCGTCGGTGCCGAGCGACGACCAGTCACCGGGCACCCACCGGGAGATCTGGTCCGGCACCGCCCGCATGTAGTCGCTCACGCCGACGAACGGCCCCGGTACGTCGGTCAGCTGCTGCGTGACGTACGGCACCCGCTGCTCGGCCTCGGGGTTGAGCAGGTTGTGCTCCTCGCAGTCGAGCGCGTCGCGGCGCAGCTCTGACCACGACGGCGCCGACCACACCTGCGCCGCCACGCCCCACTCCTCCGCCAGCAGCCGCTGCGCTTCCAGGGCCCAGCGACCGGCCACGCCGGAGGCCAGGATGTTGGCCCGCGGCCCCTCGATGTCCGGGGCGGCGGCGAAGCGGTAGAGGCCCTTGAGCACGCCCTCGGGGTTCAGGCCCTCGGGCTCGGCCGGCTGGACGTACGGCTCGTTGTAGACGGTGAGGTAGTAGAAGACCTCCTCGGGCTTGTCGCCGTACATGCGGCGCAGGCCGTCCTGGACGATGTACGCGATCTCGAACGCCCACGCCGGGTCGTAGGAGACCGCCGCCGGGTTGGTCGAGGCGATCAGCGGGGAGTGGCCGTCCTCGTGCTGGAGTCCCTCGCCGTTCAGGGTGGTGCGGCCGGCGGTGGCGCCGAGCAGGAAGCCCCGGCCCATCTGGTCGCCGAGCGCCCACATCTGGTCGGCGGTGCGCTGGAACCCGAACATCGAGTAGAAGATGTAGATCGGGATCATGTGCTCGCCGTGCGTGGCGTACGCCGAGCCCGCGGCGATCGTCGAGCCCATGGAGCCGGACTCGCTGATGCCCTCGTGCAGGATCTGGCCCTCGGTGGACTCCTTGTACGACAGCAGCAGGTTGCGGTCCACCGCGTCGTAGGTCTGCCCGTGCGGAGAGTAGATCTTCGCGGTCGGGAACATCGCGTCCAGGCCGAAGGTGCGCGCCTCGTCCGGGATGATCGGCACGAACCTGGAGCCGATCCCCTTGTCCCGCATCAGGTCCTTCAGCAGGCGGACGAACGCCATGGTCGTGGCGACGTTCTGCTTGCCGGAGCCCTTCTTCAGGTCGGCGTACATGGCGTCGCCGGGGAGCTTCAGCGGCTTGGCGCGTACTACGCGTTTGGGCAGGTAGCCGCCGAGGGCCGCGCGGCGCTCGCGCATGTAGGCGATCTCGTCGTCGTTCTCGCCGGGGTGGAAGTAGGGCGGCAGGTCGCCCTCCAGGTCCTTGTCGGGGATCGGGAGGTAGAGCCGGTCGCGGAACTCCTTCAGCTCGGCCTTGGTCATCTTCTTCATCTGGTGCGTGGCGTTGCGCGCCTCGAAGTCCTTGCCGAGGGTCCATCCCTTGATGGTCTGGGCGAGGATGACCGTGGGCTGGCCGACGTGCTCGCGGGCCGACTTGAACGCCGCGTAGACCTTGCGGTAGTCGTGGCCGCCGCGCGACAGCTTGCGGATGTCGTCGTCGGTGAGGTGCTCGACCATCTTGCGCAGCCGCGGGTCGTCACCGAAGAAGTTGTCGCGGATGTACTCGCCGGACTCGACGGAGTAGGTCTGGAACTGGCCGTCGGGCGTGGTGTTCATCTTGTTGACCAGCACGCCGTCGACGTCCGCGGCGAGCAACTGGTCCCAGTCGCGGCCCCAGACGACCTTGATGACGTTCCAGCCGGCGCCGCGGAAGTACGACTCCAGCTCCTGGATGATCTTGCCGTTGCCGCGGACCGGGCCGTCCAGTCGCTGCAGGTTGCAGTTGATGACGAACGTGAGGTTGTCCAGCTCCTCGCGCGAGGCCAGGCCGATCGCGCCGAGCGACTCGGGCTCGTCCATCTCGCCGTCGCCGAGGAAGCACCACACATGGCTGCGGCTGGTGTCCTTGATCTTGCGGCTCAGCAGATAGCGGTTGAACCGCGCCTGGTAAATCGCCCCGATCGCCCCGAGGCCCATCGACACCGTGGGGAACTCCCAGAAGTCGGGCATCAGGCGCGGGTGGGGGTAGGACGGCAGGCCCTTGAAGCCCTGCGACAACTCCTGGCGGAAGGCGTCGAGCTGCGCCTCGTTCAGGCGGCCCTCCAGGAACGCCCGGGCGTAGATGCCCGGCGCGGCGTGGCCCTGGATGAACACCTGGTCACCCGACTCGCCGTGATCCTTGCCGCGGAAGAAGTGGTTGAAGCCCACTTCGTACAGCGACGCCGCCGAGGCGTAGGTGGCGATGTGGCCGCCCACGTTGGTGCGGGCGTTGGCCCGGGTCACCATGACCGCGGCGTTCCACCGGATGTAGGCACGGATCCGCCGCTCGACGTACTCGTCGCCGGGGAACCAGGGCTCACGCTCCGGGGGGATCGTGTTGATGTAGTCGGTGCTGCGCAGCCCGGGCACGCCGACCTGGTGCTCGCGCGCCCGCTCTAGCAGGCGCAGCATCAGGTAACGGGCTCGGCTCCGACCCTCCGTCTTGACGACGGTGTCTAGCGACTCAAGCCACTCCTGGGTCTCGCTGGGATCGACATCAGGGAGCTGGCTGGGTAGACCGTCACTGATGATCGAGAAACGCTGGCGTCCGGAAGCCACTGGGTCTCGCCTTCCGAGGATGGACTGGTAAGCCTCTGCATCGTTGTCTAGGTCGTCTTCCATCCTGGCCGCTTACTCCGGAAAGTGCATCTCTACCGTCCGGTAACCAAGATGTCCCTGCTGGCAGTGCGCCAGCCGTGGCCTAGACCACCGATGGTAGGACGTTTTACCCAGACAATGACAAATCGCATCTAAGCACGGGGCCTCGCCCGCCCGACGCAGGGGTCGCCTCCGGGTGCCCTCGCACCTTTCTGCCTCCCCCGCCGGAGGGACTTCCAACCCCGCTGCCGCGCGATGTGCGCGCGGACCGGGATCACGAGCCTTGATGGTACGGCTCCCCGGGGGCCGTCCACACCGGAGGCTCCACCGATGAAACGTACAACCTTGATCATAACGGCGGCGGCCGTGCTCGCGGCGGGCGCGGCCGGCTGCGGGTCGCCCGCCGGCGGCGGCGCGGCCGCCGCGAGCCCGACACCCTCGGTCGACGAGTTCACCGTCCTGAAGGAATTCTCCAAGTGCGTGCGCGAGAACGGCATGCCCAGCTTCCCCGACCCTGTGCGCCAGGCCAACGGCAGGCTCAGCTTCCCGGTCCCGGAAGGCGAGGGCAAAGTGCCGTCCAACAAGGCGACGGAAGCCTGCAAATCCATCCTGCGCAGGATCCCCGGGATGAAGGGGGAGACGATCCCGGCCGCCGAGCTGGCGAAGATGCGCGAGTTCTCCAAGTGCATGCGGGACAACGGCCTGCGCGACTGGCCCGACCCCACCACCGAGGGCGCCTTCCCGCTGTCCAAACGACTGCGCGACCTCGGCAAGCGGGGATTCGTCGAGCAACTGCGGAAATGCCGGAGCATCCTGCCCGGCAAGGGCATCCAGATCACGGAAGGATGACCCCGGCGATGACGAGAACCGTCGGCGTCTCCCTGGCCGGCATCGTGGTCCTGGCCGCCGCGGGCGGCGGCTGGGTCCTGCTGCGCGAACCGCCCCCGGCGCCCCCCGCCGCGCCTCCCGCGGGCGGCACCGTCCCGGTCACGGCCGGCGACGTGGTGCAGCGGCAGCAGGTCAACGGCACCCTCACCTACGACGGCGCGTACGCGGTCACCGGCCACGGGGGCACGGTCACCCGGCTGCCCAGGATCGGCGCCACGATCAAGCGGGGCCGCGCCCTGTACGAGGCGGACGGTCGGCGGGTGCCCCTGATGTACGGCGGGCGCCCCGCCTGGCGGCCCCTCGGGCTCGGCATGACCGACGGCGCGGACGTGCTTCAGCTGGAACGCAACCTCCGGGCCCTCGGCGAACGCGGCTTCACCGTGGACCGCCACTACGACCTCGGCACCTACTACGCCGTCCGGCGCTGGCAGCGGGACAGCCACCTGCCGATCACCGGCACCGTCCCCCTCGGGCAGGTGGTCTTCCTGCCGGGGGCCATCCGGGTCACCGGCCACGACGTCAAGACCGGGGAGTCCGCGGGGGGCCAGGTGCTGCACGGCACCGGCACGGCGCCCGTGGTGACCGCCGAGCTCGACCCGGCCTCGTCGCCGCCGGTACGCAGAGGCGACAAGGTGCGCGTCGTGCTGCCCGACGGCGCCACCCGCCAGGGCCGGATCACGCGGATCAGCCCGGTCGCGCAGACCGCGCAGGCCGAGCCGGGCCAGGGCCCCGGCGAGGCGCCGTCCACCATCCCGATCACCATCCGGCTCACCGGCAAACCGTTCCGGATGCTGGACCAGGCGCTCGTCCAGGTGGACATCACCTCAGAGGAACGCAAGAACGTTCTCACCGTGCCCGTCGTCGCCCTGCTCGCCCAGCCCGGCGGCAAGTACGCCCTCGTGACCGTGGACGGGACGCGCCGCACCACGGTGCCGGTCGAGACGGGCCTGTTCGACGAGGTCGACGGGACCGTCGAGGTCACCGGCGTGCCCGAGGGCACCCTGGTGGAGGTGCCGGCCGGATGACCGTGACAGACGACGACCCGGAGGTGCTGCGGCTCTCCGAGGTCTGGAAGGTGTACCCGGGGGAGCCGCCCGTGGAGTCGGTCCGCGGCGTGTCGCTCACCGTCCGGCCCGGCGAGATGGTGGCCCTGCTCGGGCCGTCCGGCTCGGGCAAGAGCACCCTGCTCCACCTCATGGCCGCCCTGGACCGCCCTACCTCGGGGTCGGTGCGCCTCGCCGGGCACGATGTCGGGCGGTACCGCGACCGGCGGCTGGCCGGGCTGCGGGCCCACCACGTCGGGGTGGTGTTCCAGCAGTTCTTCCTGCTGGACGCCCTCACCGCCCTGGAGAACGTGGCGACCGGCCTGCTGTACCGCGGGATGCCCCGCGCCGAGCGGCGGCGCCGGGCCACGGCGGCGCTCGCCGGGGTCGGGCTCGCCCACCGCGCCGGGCACCGCTCGGCCAAGCTGTCCGGCGGCGAACGGCAGCGGGTCGCCATCGCCCGCGCCCTGGTCGGCGGCCCCGACATCGTGCTGGCCGACGAACCCACCGGCAACCTCGACTCGGTGAGCGGGGCGGGGATCATCGCGCTGCTGCACGAGCTGAACGACCAGGGCGCGACCCTGGTGATCGTCACGCACGACACGCAGGTCGCGGACGCCTGCCCGCGCCGGGTGGAACTGCGCGACGGCCGCGTCGTCGGCGACTCCGGGGCGGTGGGCCGATGAACGAGCTCAGCAGGATGCGCGTGGCCGACCTGCTGGCGGCCGGGACGCTCGGGCTGCGGTCACGGCCCCTGCGCGCCGTGCTGTCCGCGCTCGGCATCGCGATCGGGGTCGCCTCGATCGTCGCGGTGCTCGGGGTGACCCGGTCCAGCCAGTCGGCCCTGCTGGATCAGATCGACCGGCTCGGCACCAACCTGCTCACCGTCGCCAACGGCAGGGACATGGGCGGCGCCGAGGCGGCGCTGCCGCAGACCGCGAGCAGGATGATCCGGCGGCTGCCCGGGGTGGACCACGTCGCCCCCACGACCCGGCTGAACGGGCCCAGCGTCTACCGCAACGACATGATCCCCGTGGGGCAGACCGGCGGGCTGGACGTGCGGGCCTGCGACACGGCCCTGCTGGCCACGCTGGACGCGCGGGTGGCGACGGGGCGGTTCCTGGACGCCGCGAGCGCCGAGTACCCCGTCGCGGTGCTCGGCCACGAGGCGGCCCGCATGCTCGGGATCACCCGGGTGGACGCGACGACCCGGGTGCGGCTCGGCGACCACTGGTTCGGCGTCGCCGGCGTCCTGGAGCCGCTGACACTGGCGCCGGAGATCGATCGCGCCGCGCTGGTCGGGTTCCCCGTCGCCGCGCGGCTGCTCGGCTACGCCGGGTACCCGAGCCGGCTTTACGTGCGGACCGCCCAGGACCGCGTGGCGGCCGTCGCCGCGCTGCTCGCCCCCACCACCAACCCGGCGTTTCCCGAGCAGGTGGACGTGAGCCGCCCCTCGGACGCGCTCACCGTCCGCCTGTCGGTCGCGGAGGCCGGCGCCGCGCTGTTCCTCGGCCTCGGCGCCATCGCGCTGCTCGTGGGCGGCATCGGCGTCGGGAACATCATGGTGATCTCCGTCCTGGAACGCCGCGGCGAGATCGGCCTGCGCCGGGCACTCGGCGCCGGGCGGCGGCACGTGGCCGCGCAGTTCCTCGCCGAGTCGTTCCTGCTGGCGTCGGTGGGCGGCGTCGCCGGGGTGCTCGCGGGATGCGCGGTGACGCTGGGACTGGCCCGGTCCCGGGGCTGGGCCGCGCTGATCCCGCCGGAGGCGCTCTGGGGCGGCCTCGGCGTCGCCGTGGTCGTCGGCGCACTGGCGGGCCTGTATCCCGCCCTGCGCGCCGCCCGCCTCCCACCCACCGAGGCGCTGCGCGCGGTGTAGCCCACCGGGCCGGTCCCGCACCGCGGGGCCGGCCCTCCTGTTTCCGGGCGGGCTCGTCGCGCGGGCCGTGGCCTCCGGATGGGCCGGGTCAGCCGTCGGTGTCCAGCAGGGCCTCGTCCAACGGGACGAGGCCCTGCTGCAGTCCCACGATGGCGGCCTGGGTGCGGTCGGTCACCCCGAGCTTGGCGAGGATGCTCGACACGTGGGTCTTCACCGTCTCCTTGCCCAGGGACAGCGTCCGGGCGATCTCGCCGTTGGAGCGGCCCCTGGCCAGCGCGGTCAGCACCTCGCGCTCGCGGGGTGTGAGCACGTCCAGCGGGTCGCGCCGCTCGCCCTGGCGCATCCGGCGCACCAGCATTCCCGCGATGCCCGGCTCCAGCACACTGCCGCCGTGCGCCGCGGCCCGCACCGCCTCCACCACCTGGTCCACCGCCGTGGTCTTCGGCAGGTACGACAACGCCCCGAGGCGGATGGCCTCGACGATCCGCTCGTCCTCGTGGAACGACGTGAGCACGATCACCGCGGGCCGGTCCGCGCCGAGCCGCCGCAGCACCTCCAGGCCGTCCAAGCCGGGCATCACCATGTCCAGCAGCATCACCGCCGGGCGCAGCGCCGGGACGACCGCGAGGGCCCGTTCCCCGTTGGCGCACTCGCCGACCACCTCGATGCCGTCCTCCTGGTCCAGCACGAAGCGCAGCCCCTGCCGTACGACCTCGTGGTCGTCGACGATCAGTACGCGGATCACGTGACCGCCGCCCGGACCGGCAGCGGGACCGAGGCCGTGACGACCGTGCCCCCGGCCGGGCCGCTGGTCACCGAGAAGACGCCGCCGAGCTCCTCCACCCGCTCCCGCATGAGCCGCAGGCCCATCCCGTGGCTCGGCGGAGGGTGAGACGGGTCGAACCCCCGGCCGTCGTCGGCGATCCGGAGCCGCACCTCGCCGGGGGTGCCGTGCAGGCGGACGTCGACGGTGCCGGGCGCGCCGTGCTTGACCGCGTTGCCGAGGGCCTCCTGGGTGAGGCGCAGCAGCGCGTGCTCGGCGGCGGGCGGCAGGCACACCTCCTCAAGCGCGGTGCGCACGGTGATGCCGAGCCTGGACTCGTACGCCCGGCACAGTTCCTCCAGGGCGGGGATCAGCCCGGCGTCCTCCAGGGCCACCGGGCGCAGCTCCAGCAGCAGGGCCTGCATCTCGCGCAGGGTGCGCGCGGCCGTCCGCTCCATGATCTCGGACTCGCGGCCGAGCTCGGCGGGCGCGGCCCGGCGCATGCCCGCGGCGAGGAGGCTCAGGGAGAACAGGTCCTGCGAGATGGAGTCGTGCAGCTCGCGGGCGATCCTGGCCCGCTCGGCGTGACGGGCGTCCGCCCGCGCCGCGTGACGCTCGGCCTCCACGGCGGCGCCGAGCCTGCCGGTCATCCGGTTGAACCCGTCCTCCAGGCGGCTCACCTCGTCGTCGCCCCGCACGGGGACCCTGCGGGTGAAGTCGCCCCCGGCCACCGCCGTCGTCATCTCGGCCAGCCGGGTGATCCGGGAGATCAGGCCGCGGGTGCTGAGCATCCCGAACACCAGGCCCACCGGGACCACCAGCGCGAGCACCAGCGCCCCCGGGGACAGCAGCGGGCCGACGGAGTCCATGAGCGGGCCCAACCGGAGCTCCGGCGGCGCCTCGACGTATATGTAGCCGATCACCACGAGGCCCTTGGCCGCCGTCTTGCCCTGAATCTTTCCTTGAACGATCGGGTCGTCGGCGCCCGCCGCGAGGATCGGGCTGACCCACCAGAGGGCCGTGCCCAACGGCGTCAAGCCCTTCCCGCCGGTGCCCTGCGCCTCGGACGGGAGGGCGACGGGCAGGGCGGTGCCGGGAGCGTAGACGTCCGGGGAGGTGCTGCTCACGATGCGCCCGTGGGAGTCGATCAGCACCTCCACCGCCCCCGGATCCAGTTCGGTCCGGAAGGGCACTTCCTGCGCCTTCTTGTCCGTCCTGCCGAAGCCGGTCTCCGGGTTGGAGGCCTTCATCGCCGCGAGCAGGGTCTGCCACGGGTCGAGTTCCGGCATGCTGCGGGAGATCTTGTCCGTCGTCGCGCCGAGGATCTTCGCGTCCTTGCCGGCCTGGTTCTGCACCCGGCGCACCAGGTCGGATCCGCTGGCCGAGGTGATCACCAGCCCGAGAAGCACGCCTTCCACGATCAGCACCGCCGCCGCGGTGACCAGCACGTAGGACGCCGCCGTCCGTGTCCTCAGCCCGAACCGCCACATCTTCGCAGAGTAACGTTTCAGTACTTATTTCCCCTCCCTCCGCCGGGGGAGGGTCCCCCCCTCTTCTCGCCGGGCATGAGGTCGTACGAACCTGGAGGAAGGAGGGAGACTGTGTACGCGACCATAGGGGATCGGCTCGTCGTGCATGGAACGACCGTGGGGGACAGGGACCGGCCAGGCTTGATCATCGAGGTCCGCGGCCCGGACGGATGCCCGCCCTACGTCGTCCGTTTCGACGACGGGCATGTCGGATTGGTGTTCCCCGGGCCGGACGCGATTGTCGTCCCAGCTCAGCGGGGATCATAAGATCCGTTAAGTGAGATCTCAGACGTTCGAGGTGAACACCGGGAGTACGGAAAGGGTGCACGACATCACCCGGCGGTGCGAGGAGTTCGCCCGGGCCTGCGGGGGAGACGGGCTGTTGCACGTGTTCGTCCCGCACGCTACGGCGGGCGTTGCGGTGCTGGAGCTCGGGTCCGGCAGCGACGACGATCTCCTCGCCCAGCTGCGGGAACTGCTGCCGGCGGACGACCGGTGGCGGCACGCCCACGGCTCGCGCGGCCACGGCAGATCACACGTCATGCCGGCGCTGATCCCGCCGTACGCGACCATTCCGGTCATCGACGGCCGGCTGGCGCTCGGCACTTGGCAGTCCGTCGCGATCGTGGACCTCAATATCGACAACCCGGAACGACGTGTTCGTTTGTCGTTTTTGTCGAACTAACAGATAACGGTGCGGGTCACCGGCCGTGGCGACCGTTGACGACGATGGGTCACAGCGTGTGGACTGTGCCGAAGCGGCCTCGCGGAGGCCGGTAAGCCGCATACGTGCGGGGCCATCAAAGCAGGAGGGACAAACGTGAGCGCGACCGCGGGTCAGGCGCAGGGCGAGCGCGGCCTGGCCGAGCGACTCGGTCTGAAGCCGGGTCAGGTGGTGCAGGAGATCGGCTGGGACGAGGACGCCGACGAGGAGCTCCGGCAGTCGATAGAAGAGCTCACCGGTAACGAGCTGCTCGATGAGGACGCGGAAGACGTCGTCGACGTGGTGCTCATGTGGTGGCGGGACGGCGACGGGGACCTGTTCGACGCACTGAGCAACGCGACGACCGGGCTGGCCGACGGCGGCCAGATCTGGCTTCTCACGCCGAAGGTGGGCCGGGACGGCCACGTTGAACCCAGCGACATCGGGGAGGACGCCGCCACCGCGGGCCTCTCGCAGACCAGCAGTGTCAGTGCGGCCCGGGACTGGTCGGGGACGCGGCTCGTCACGCCAAAGGGACGCCGCTAGAGACTTCACTCCTTCGCCGCCATCCCTGCCGTACGGCTGACCTGGGCCGTACGGCAGCCGGATGTGCCCGGTCCGTGGTTCATATCGTGTGGGGAGAGAACGGTATGGCGGTCGACGTGGGCGACAAGGCCCCGGACTTCGAGCTGAGGGACCAGCACGGCGCGCCCGTCCGGCTCGCCGACTTCCGAGGCAAGCGCGTCGTGCTCATGTTCTACCCGCTGGCTTTCAGCGGGGGTTGTCACGGGGAACTCTGCGCCATCCGCGACGATTTCCTGGTCGCCGCGCCCTCGGACGTGCAGGTGCTGACGGTCTCCGTCGACTCCATGTTCAGCCATCGGGCCTGGGCGGACCGGGAGAAGTTCACCTTCCCCCTGCTCTCCGACTTCTGGCCGCACGGCGCGGTGGCTCAGGCATACGGTGTCTTCGATGTGGAGAAGGGCTTCGCGGTGCGGGGCACCTTCGTCATCGACGGCGAGGGCGTGGTCCGCTGGAAAGCGGTGAACCCCGTCGCCACGCCGCGCGACATCTCCGAGTACCTCCAGGTACTCGACGAAATCTCGTAGTGAAGGCCGCCCTGGGGGCGGTCAGGCGAGGATGAAGGCGGTGGCGACGATGCCCTGCTACCGATGCGGGATCCGCCAGACGGACCCGATCCGCGGCGCGAGCCCCTGGCGACGTGCCGTACACCACGACTCCCAGGTCCTGATCTGCCCCAACTGCCAGCGCGAACACGACCTGGACCTGGACCGCTGCGCCAACTGCAACTCCACGACCCTGATCTGCCGCCTGGGCGAAATAGAATGCCGCACCTGCGGCACCACCCGGAGCGCCACCCCCCCACCCCCCACCGACCCCACCCCTCCCGGCCTCTCCGAAGAGGTGGCCGCCGCCCTGACCCGAGTTCTGGGCACCCACCCCACCCCCTGATCCCTCTCACCACTCCGGTCCACGTGATCCAGCCCGATCGCGTTTCGTCCTGTAACGAGCCACACCTGGGCTGCTTTGACGTGCGCGCTCCCATCCGCGACACTGCGCGGGTAAAAAGCGCGACCCGCGGCAAGGGAGAAGAACTTCGGTGCACCGCTCCACCCACTGCGGTTCCTCCGGCAAGACGAGGCCACACGCATGAGCACCTACGTCGTGGCCCTCGACGTCGGCGGCACCTCCATGAAGGGCGGCCTGGTGACCGCCGAAGGCGAGATCCTCCTGACGGACCGCCGCCCCACCTCCCGCACCGAAGGCCCCCTGAGGGTCATCGAGAAGATCCGCGATTTCGTCGAAGACCTCTCCGCGGCGGGCAAAGGCACCACCGCGGCCGTAGGCATCGTCGTCCCCGGCCCCGTGGCCGGCAACACCGCCGTCTACTCCGCCAACATCGGCTGGAAGAACGTCCCCGCCACCGACTTCTCCCCCCTGAACGTCCCCGTCAGCCTGGGCCACGACGTCCGCACCGCCGGCCTGGCCGAAAGCGTCCTAGGCGCCGCCCGCTCCCAGCCCGACTTCCTCTTCCTCTCCATAGGCACCGGCATAGCCGCCGCCCTGATCCTCCAAGGCGACCCCTACGCGGGCTCCACCGGCTGGAGCGGCGAAATAGGCCACATCCCCGTGATCCCCACCGGCGAACGCTGCACCTGCGGCCAGATCGGCTGCCTGGAAACCTACGCCTCCGCCGCCTCCATAGCCCGCCGCTACACCGAACACCTGACCCGCGCCAGCTCCATAACCCCCACCCCCCACATCACCGCCCCCCTGACCGCCGAAGACGTAATAGCCCGAGCCATGCGAGGCGACCCCCAAGCGGCCCTAGTCTGGGACGAGGCCCTAGAAGCCCTCTCCCTGGCCCTGGCCACCTACACCCTCCTCATGGACCCCTCCTCCATAGTCCTAGGCGGCGGCCTGGCCGAAGCCGGCCACCCCCTCTACTCCCCCCTGGCAGAACGCCTCCAAGAAAAACTGACCTGGCGCCAAGCCCCACCCCTCCACCACGCCGCCCTAGGCATGAACGCCGGAATGCTAGGCGCCGCCCTACTGGCCTGGCAGTCAGCAGGCCACCAAAACCCCGGCACCACCTGGCCACTCGATGCACCCACCCCCCCACCTGTACCGTAAGGTTATGGTCCACCCCCACAGGGGGCGCTTAGCTCAGCGGTAGAGCACTCGCCTTACAAGCGAGGGGTCACTGGTTCGAACCCAGTAGCGCCCACCAGCCCAAACAGCCCCGTCTCCCACCTCGGAAAACGGGGCTCGTGCCATTACCGTGCCACTAGCACTCATCGATGATCTCGCTCGGTGAGCACTCGCCTTGGCGGAACCACACTCGCGATCTTGCTGTCCATCACATCGGCGATCTTCCGGTCCGCCTCCGCCGTACTGTGCTGATAGATCATCGCGGCCCGCACGCTGTCATGCCCCATCCGCTCCATGAGGTCCCGCAGGCTCGCCCCCGAGCCGGCCGCGAGCGTGTTGCCGGTATGCCGGAGATCATGGAAATGCGGATCCGGGAAACCAGCCTTGCGCGTGACGCTCGCCCACTTGGCCGCCCGCCGAAAGTTGCACGGAACACTGCCCGATCGCTGGTCGGGTCCAGATCCGGCAACGGCAGCTCGGCCACGACCCAACTCCTCGACTCGTACATACGTGTATCGCCGACGAGAATAGCGACCAGCACCGCCGGAGGTAATCCCGATGGATCACCACAACACGCACTCCGTCAGCGTGGCAGGCGTGATCATCGACGACCGAGGCCGAGCCCTCCTCAGCCAACGCCGCGACAACGGCCACTGGGAAGCCCCCGGCGGCATCCTCGAACACCACGAAGACATCCACACCGGCCTACGCCGCGAAATCCGCGAAGAAACCGGCCTCGACGTCGACCCCATCACCCTCACCGGCGTCTACAAGAACATGAGCCGCAGCATCATCGCCCTGGTCTTCCGCTGCAAGGTCATCGGCGGCACCCTCACCCAGACCGACGAGGCCCGCTCATACCGCTGGGTCACCGCAGACGAGGTCCGCACCCTCGCATCCGAAGCATTCGCCGTCCGGGTCCTAGACGCCATGCGCGACGACCAGACGCCAGCCATCCGCCACCACAACGGCACACACTTGCTTTGAAGCAGTTGCCCCGATGGGCACACTGGATCTTGCCGAATTTCGCTATTCAGTATCAAGGGCGGCGCTCCGCGCCGCTGTGCGGCCCGAGCCCAGGCCGCACGCTGCGCGTGCGGCCTGGGGGCCGTTCTCGCGCGCGCCTGTGCTCGGGCCGCACACTGATAGTTACTTCGATCGCAAGGGACTGCTATCGGCTAGATGGAGCTCCTGAGTCGCCAAAACACACCGGACTTCTTGTAGGGAGGCATGGTTTTGTGCTTAGCGATGAAGATGACCACGGTCGGGTAGCCGCCAGGCTCCCAGTGACCAGTCTCGGGGCATCGTTGCCCCGTCTTAGCCGTTATGTCGCTATCCCGGCACACGTTGCCTCCAGTAGTCGATCGGGTGAAAGCGCTTTTCGCCCGTGACCACGCTGGAGCCTGACCAGTCGCACCCCTTATAGCAGAATGCGTCGCTTAGCTGCTAGAGTCGCCAACTGCCAAGTATGACAAGCCCCGGCTGCTGCGATGGTCAGGCACCGCCCCGGCCTCCTGTAGCCGGGTTTTTGCGTTGCAGAAACTCTAGTGGTGCGCAGGGTGGTAGTTGGGCGAGGGTGAAATGAGTGACACTCACATTTTCGCCGGAGTGGAATCCTGTGACCTGCGGGTTTGCTTAATTCCATGATCATCACAATGTCGGAATTAGGCGTATCGCTACGATTTGCGACAAGTGTGGCGTTACCAATTCGTTGTAAGAATTCACTTTGAAGCGCCATCTTCGAGAGGCGAACGTTCGCGTATGCCTCCAAAAGCAGCCAATATGCGCAGTGTGTGAGTGTATACAGCTTGGCCTTTTTGTCCTCCTCGCTGGTCGAGTGTCCCGGTTGAGGCCATCGAGTCAATGGGTGCCTTCGGCGTCGCTTCGCGATCAACTTTGTTGACCCTTGACACGATGACCTCGCCCTGGGGTTGGCAGCTACGAGGAGGACGGGGGAGGAGCAGGGGACGAGCGGATACTGCAATGCGTACTGCGACAGCCCTCACGCAACCACCCACGATCGCGCTGTCGGCCGTCGTAGCGAGGCAGATCGCAGGTCCAGGACAACGGGCGGGCAGTTTTAACAGAGAAGTAGTTACCTGGCCGATCCTGCATGTTGGGGCACTCCGGAATGCCATTCGTGTGCCTGAGTCCGTGCCGCAGCGTGCCATTCAGAGTGATTGGATAGCAGATTACGGCCGTGATCACCGTGCCATTAGTGTGCCATTAGGTCGGGTCGGGGATGGTGGTTCACGGTTTGCGTACTGTGGCGCGCCGCAGGTTGGAGGACCAGCGAGACGAGCATGGCTCCCTTACAAGCGAGGGGTCACTGGTTCGAGCCCAGTAGCGCCCACGCAGGTCAGCCCGTCTTCTTGAGTCTGTCCCGAAGATCGGTAACAGCGGCTTGGGAGAGATTCGGGAGATCAACTCTCCCGGGCGCTTCCCGGAGCGGTCGTAGCAACTCGTCGAGCATGGCGACGGGAGAGTGCGGAGCCATCGCGAACCGCTCCGCTGGTGACGTCTCCCACCGGTCCTGAAGGCGGCCGACGATCCTGCGGAGCATCCCCTCGGACGTGTGCGAGTAGGTGCCGATGATCCCATGCAGATCGTGACCGAGACGCTCCTCGGACGCGACGGTCCTCCCGGCCACCGCAGAGGCGAGGCACTGCGTCGGTGAGCATGTTGGATCCTGGCTTCGGAAACGCCGGCGGGGTACCACTGGGAATTTTGACCGTCGGCGCCTTGTGGGATGCGGTGATGGAACAAGGGTGAGGATCGGCGTTTTTCGCGGTACTAGCCGCCATTTCGTTCTACGTGGGCGTGGAATGGCTGCGCGAGCGCTGGGGTGTGACGGTTAAGGGCCGTCAGCGCGCTGCCGGGCGCGGCTGAAGGCTGAGGTTGGGATCGTGGTCATGAAGCCCAAGGAAGCCGTACAAGCAGCCCACCAGGCGGCAGAAACCGATCCCGGGACGGACGTGTGAGCGCCGACACAGAGGCCCTCGTGGCGTTCCTCCGGGCACGACTCGGCGCCGACGAGCAGGTTGCGCTGGACTGGCAGCGCCACAAGCGCGCCTTGACTGATGCGTACCTGGCCGATCCACGCAGACAGCATGTCCGCACGTTGCGTAAGCCCGTAGAGGCCGCCCAGGTGGCAGAGTTCGCGTACAAGAGCCGGTTCGACCCGCCCCGTACGCTGCGTGAAGTCGAGTTCATGCGGTGGTTGCTGAGCGAGCGTGAGCAGTAACCGATCACCGACCCGGACGGGCGTGAGCGCCCGGACTGGCCGGAGCGGGTGTGCTCGATCGACGGTGATCAGTGGATGGGCACGCCTGGATGGGCAATGGAGGGTGAGGCGGAGTCCGCGTACTGCGCGCTCCGCCGGCTGGCCCTTGTCTACGCCGGCCACGAGGACTACCAGGAGGCGTGGTGCCCATGAGCGAGGTCCCGGCCTGGCCGCTGTCCGGCGGCGAGGAGCGGCAGCCTCCTGGCCCATCAATGGCGCCGGTGGCCGTACCTGAGGAGGAGCATTGAGCGACGAGTTGTCTGGGCCCGCTGCGGCGTTCGCCCAGCGGGTGGAACGCGAACGAGTCAACAAGGGCCTGTCCAAGACGCTGCTCGTCGAGCGGGCCGGGATCGGCCGTGTGACCCTGGACCGGCTTGGCACCCGAACAAGAGAGCCGCGTCCTTCGACGGTGATCGGTCTAGCGGACGCACTGGACATCGACCACGACGAGGCGTTCGAACTCGCCGGGCTGGCTACCCATGCCGAGCACCAGCGCGAGGCTTCGGACCCGTCCAGTTTGGCGGAGGTGCTCGCCCGGCGGATGCCCGACGTCGACGAGGAAATCCTCGCCCGTGTGGTACTCAACCTGGCGGACATCGTGCGGGAGGTAGCCGAGGAGTTGTTCGACCGCGCGAAGAAGGGCCGGGAGGATGCGTGAGCACCAGCTCGGCGGGTCCAGGCGGGGTGACTAGTCGGTGCCGGAGCCGGCGCGACGGCATGCGACCGCCGCGTCATCAGAATTCACCCCAGTGCCGACCAGGTCGCTTATGCAAGCCCAGAAGCCGTACCCGTGTGGCCTGGCGCCCACTTGGCACGCCAAGGTACGAGGGCCGGTGATGGCGTAGGGCAGATATGTTCACGATGTCCGTACGTTTGAGCGCTGTACAGGGCCCGTGCATGACCAGAAGCGGTCAAATAAGGTCATCAAGGAAGTGGAGCGGGAGGACGTGTGAGCAACGCCCGGTCCCGGTGTTCGAGACTCTCGATTACCTCGTCTTTCTGCTGATAGCAGCCCAGGCCAAGCGGATAGCTCGTTGACGGGCGCTCAGCCCGTGGGGTGACGACGGCAACGAGTGGTCGGGCAACCGCCGTTGGACATCCGCATCGTCCACGCTGGAAATCTCCTGGCCTGACATCGACGACGTCGACATCACTGTCCTGGTGGACCCCATCACCAAGGCCGACCAGACGCAGCATCTCCCACCGCTCGTGGTCGCCCGTCTCCTCCTCGAAGAACTCACTGATGATCAAGGCAGGTTCTTACCAGCCGGCGGAGGTGGAGGAGGAGCGGGACAGGCGGCTGTGGATGCGTTTCGGCGCGGCGAGGAACCGGCGGGCGCGGTCGGTGGCGGCGGGAAGCCCGACCTGGACGAGCCCGCTGAGCCTGCGGTCGCCTAGGAGACCTGGTAGACCCACAGGCCCCAGTAGTACCTCTGATCGACGGTGTCCCACACCGACTGACTGCAGTAGTACGACGAGAACTGAGGGCTTTGGGTCAGGCTGTTGCCGAAATACTGGCAGGCGCTCAAGGTGTAGTACACGCCGAACCGCCACCAGCCGAGGGCTGCGACTTTGGTGACGGTGGAGCGGTCCGCGGGCGCGGCGGCCTGGGCCGGGGTCCCCAGGCCCATCAGCAGTCCGGTGGCGATGCCGGCAATTGCAACAGCCGTGCGAAGTCGACGCATCATGTCCCCTCGGTTAAGGTCTACGACCTGCCGAGCAGGACCCTAGGAGCGACGCCGGCGCGATGGCGATGATCGCCGCTCGGGACAGCGGCGCTTCCTCACGGAGCTCGGCCACATCCGCAGTCCTTATTTCACGCGCTCCCCCGTGCGTCAACTTCACCGGACAGTCCAGGAGGAATCCCCACGACAGCCGTGAAAACTTCAGCACAGCCCCTAGTACGTCGGGCAGACGAACCGACGCAAGGATCTTCGCCGACTTGGCCCTGCCGAACCCCTCGGGATGGTCCGGCGAGGGGAGAACCGCTGGGCGGTGAGGTCCACCAGCCTGGCCTCCGGTACTCAGGGTGGGGCGGGGAACTCGTCGGTATGTGAGAGGCCCGGTCACTGTCTCTGCTTCGGAGTCAGGGGGTGTCGGGTTCGGTCGCCGGTCCAGGCTGCTTCGAGGATTGCGGTCAGGCTGGCGGGGTCGGTTGGGCCTGGATGGTTTTGGATCAAGCGGGTGACGCCGCTGGCCATCTCTGCGAAGCGTGGGAGGTCGGCGCGTGCGACGCCGATGTCCGCCAAGGTGGTGGGGATGCCGATGTCGGCGAGGAGTTCGTCGAGCCAGGTGAGGAATATATCTGCGGCCTCGGCATCTGAGGCGTCGGCCACGTCGAGGCCGCACACCCTGGCGAGGATGGTCAACCGGTCGCCGATGGCATCCCTGGCCGCGTCCAGCGCGTAGGGCAGCAGCAGGCCGACGCCGAGGCCGTGTGGTGTGTGGGTGGCTGCGCCGATGGGGTACTGGAGGGCGTGCGGAGCCGCGTTGCCCGCGTGGGAGAACGCGAGCCCGGCCAGCATGGACCCGTAGGACATGTCCGCGCGCGCGTCCTTGTCGCCTCCGTCCCTGACGACATGGGGCAGGCTGCGGGCGATCCGCTCCGCGGCAAGGAGCGCGTAGTGATCGGTGATCGGGTTGCGGCCGAGGAAGACCTGCTCCACCGGGTCGCGCGGTCCGTGGGGCCGGGGTCGCGCGGTGTAGCTCTCCACGGCGTGACAGAACGCGTCGATGCCGGAGTGGGCAGTGACGGTCGCGGGGCAGGTGTAGGTGAGCTCGGGGTCGACGATGGCGAAGTCGGGCACGATGTGGACGCTGGAGACCCCCACCTTCAGCTCGCGGTCCGGGTCGGTCAGCACCGAGACGGGCGTGAGCTCGGAGCCGGTGCCTGACGTCGTCGGGACCGCGACGAGAGGAATCGTCGGCCCCGGCACCTTCGACTCGCCGTAGAAGTCGCGCGGCGTCCCGCCGTGGCGCCGGATGACGCCGACGATTTTGGCGAGGTCGATCACCGTGCCACCCCCGATGGCGAGGATCACGTCGGCGTCCACCTCTGCGGCGACCGAGACGGCCAGGTCGACATCGGCGAGTGGCACGTCCGGAGTCGCGTCGGCGAACACCCCGACGACTTCGACCTTCTCCCGCACGGCGGCCACGATCTCGGCCACGCCCGGCTGCCCCAGAAGAACCCGGTCGGTCACGATGAGGACTCGCGAGCCACACTCGGCCACCACTCGCGGGATGTTCTGCGCGACCCCTTCGCCCACTATCAGCTGGCGTGGTCCGCGGACGGTCTCAAGCATGTCAGTGCCTCTCTGGAACGTCGGCGGTGAGTTGCCGGGCGGACATCCAGGTCACCTGCGAGACCGGGACGGCGTCGGCGAGGTTGGCTGCCGGGTGGCGCAGGCGCGCGCGCCGGCGGAGTCGACGGCGTCCCCGGCTGCCAGCGTGACCATGGCCCGGGTCCCGCCCCACGGGTGGAGGCCGGTCACGGTAGGTCGATCGCCACGTAGGTGACGTCGAGATACTCAAGGACGCCCTCGTGCGACCCCTCCTTGCCGATCCCGGACTGCTTCACGCCTCCGAACGGAGCCGACGGGTCCGAGATCAGCCCACGGTTGATGCCGAGCATCCCCGTCTCCAGCCCCTCGCTGAACCGGAGCGCCCGCTGGAGGTCACGGGTGAAGACGTATCCGGCCAGGCCGTGCTCGGTGTCGTTGGCCTTCGCCATCACCTCGTCGTCGGACGTGAACGAGATGATCGGCGCCACCGGGCCGAAGATTTCCGTCTCCAGCATCCGCGCGTCTTCCGGCACGTCGACGAGGACCGTGGGCGGGTAGAAGTGGCCCGGCCCATCCGGACGCTCGCCGCCCACCAGGACACGGGCGCCGCGATCGACCGCGTCGGCGACGAGCTCGTCGATCTTGGTGACCGAGGCCTCGTCGATCAACGCCCCGACATCCACGCCGTCGTCGAGACCATGGCCCACCGAGAGCGCGCCCATCCGCTTGGCGAAGCGCGCCGCGAACTCCTCGCGCACCGGCTCCTCGACGTAGATTCGGTTGGCCGCGATGCAGGACTCCCCGATGTTGCGCATCTTGGCCACCATGGCACCGTCGAGCGCGACGTCCAGGTCCGCGTCGGCGCACACGATCAGGGCCGCGTTGCCGCCCAGTTCCATGGAGGTGCGCAGCACGTTGTCCGCCGCCTGTCGTAGCAGCACGCGCCCGACCTCGGTCGACCCGGTGAACGAAAGCTTGCGGGTCCGGCGGTCGGCCAGCAGTGCTGAGACCACCTCGCCGGCACGCTTGGTCGTCACGACGTTGACGACGCCCGGCGGAACGCCGACCTCCTCCATGATGCGGGCCAGGAACAGCATGGTGAGCGGCGTCTGGGCCGCCGGCTTGGTGATCGTCGTGCAGCCCGCCGCCAGCGCAGGAGCGATCTTGCGGGCACCCATGGCCAACGGAAAGTTCCAGGGCGTCACGAAGACGCACGGTCCGACCGGCTTCGGCACGGTGAGGATGCGATATCCACCAGCGGGAGCGGTGTTGAAGCGCCCCTCGACGCGGACCGCCTCCTCGGCGAACCAACGGAAGAACTCGGCGCCGTAGGCCACCTCTCCCCGAGCCTCGGCGAGCGGCTTGCCCATCTCGAGCGTTATCAGCCGGGCGACCTCCTCGGATCGCTCGGTCAGTGCCCGGTACGTCGCGGTCAGCAACTCCGACCGTTTCCGCGGCGGGGTCGCCGCCCACTCCGCCATAGCCTTGCTCGCCGCCTCCAGAGCGGCGAGCCCGTCAGCGACGCCGGCGTCCGCCACCTCGGCGATGGTCTTTCCGGTGGCCGGGTCCTCGACGGCAAAGGTGGCTCCGCCGGCGGCGTCGCGCCAGGCGTCGCCGATCCGGAGCCGCCGGTGCTCGGGGGCCAGGACGTTCATCGGGTCACTCATCGCGTCGCCTCCTGTGATGTTCTTGGTGATGTCCCGTGGCCTCGGCCATGGCCGCAGGGCGACGCCCCGCGCCACCGATCGCCTTCTCGGGCCATGGCTGCTTCCGCGTCGTCAGGCCGTGCTCACCGGTGACGGTCCGCCGAGGGGCGATCGCCACGTGCGGGCGCATGTCGACGTCGCCGCCCCGCGCGGTTACCTCCCGGCTTCGGACAGCGCCAGCCCGGTGCTCGCGTCGAACAGGTGCGCACGGTCCAGGTCGACCGTGACAAGCAGCCGCTCGCCCGGCGTACCGGTGACGGTGGGTCGTGCCTTGACCTTGATGATCTCCGTCCCCACTCGGACGTCGACCACCGTCCGGTCACCGAGCGGCTCAAGGCCGTAGAGCTCCCCCGACAACGACGCGTCCCCACGCCGCTCGACGGACAGGTCCTCCGCGCGCAGGCCCAGCAGCAGCGGACGACCGTCCTCGGCCGTGGTCCAGCGGGGCCGCGGCAGCGTCCAGTCTTCCGCCCCGACGAGACGGTCTCCCTCGGCGTGGCAGGCGAGCAGGCTGATCGGCGGGCTCCCGACGAAGCCCGCGACCCACTGGTTGGCCGGACGCTCGTACACCTCGGTCGGCGTTCCGACCTGTTGCACCTTCCCCTCCTTGAGGACCGCGACCTGGTCGGCCATGGACAGGGCCTCGACCTGGTCGTTGGTCACGTAGACGAAGGTTCCGCCGAGGCTCCGGTGGATGCGGGTGAGCTCGGTGCGCATCTCGACGCGGAGCTTGAGGTCGAGGTTCGTCAGCGGCTCGTCCATGAGGAACGCGCGCGGGCGGCGGACCAGAGCCCGGGCCAGGGCGACACGCTGCATCTCACCGCCCGACAACTGCGCGGGACGACGCTGCAACAGACGTTCGATGTGCAGCAGGCTCGATATCTGCTCGACGGCGGCGGCGACCTCGCTCGAAGAACAGCGGCGTGCCCGCAGCGGCGAGGCGATGTTCTCGTACGCCGTGTGTCGCGGGTAGAGGGCGTAGCTCTGGAAGACCATGGCCAGGTCGCGTGCGGCCGGGGTGTCACCGGTCGCGTCCCTGCCGTCCAGATGCACCGACCCGGCGTCGAGCTTCTCAAGGCCGGCGATCGCTCGCAGGGTCGTCGTCTTGCCTGCTCCGGAGGGTCCGAGCACGACGAAGAACGAGCCGTCCGGCACGTCCAGCGTCACCCCGTCCAGGGCCTGGACTTTGCCGAAGGACTTGCACAGCCCGTGCGCTGCCACGGTTCCCATCAGGCCACCAGCTCTTCCGTGCTCACGTCGTAGACCGCCGGGGTCCCACCGGTGTGCCGCAGCCCGACCGGTGCGTCAGCGGCGAAACGGACAGTCGGTGGCATCCGGACCCGTACGTCGCGCTGGCCGCCGTGGTCGACCACGTAGATGATCTCGTCGCCCAGCCACTCCGCCGAGACCACGCGGGCCGGGACCGAATGTTCCGCTCCTGGTTCTGTGACTTCCAGCGCCTCCGGCCGGACGCCCGCGACCAGGCGACGGTCGCGCGGCAGGCCTGGCGGTGGCGCGAGGGCCAGTCCGCTCTGACTGCGCAGCTTCCCGTCGGCCACCTCCACCTCGATCAGGTTCATCGGCGGGGAGCCGATGAACGCGGCGCAGAAAAGACTCGCCGGACGGTCGTAGACCTCCAGCGGCGTGCCGATCTGCTCGACGCGGCCCTTGTTGAGGATGGCGATTCTGTGACCGAGCGACATCGCCTCGACCTGGTCGTGGGTGACGTAGACCATCGTCGTCCCCAGCTCCCCCTGCAGGTGCTTGATCTCCGTGCGCATGTCCGCCCTCAGCTCCGCGTCCAGATTGGTGAGAGGTTCGTCCATGAGGAAGGCGCGCGGTCGTCGCACCAGGGCGCGAGCAAGCGCGACGCGCTGCTGCTCCCCGCCGGACAGCCGGCGCGGTCGCCGGTCCAGCAGCGGACCAAGCCGCATCAGCCGGGCGGCCTCGTCGACCCGCTCCTGCACCTCCGCCTTGGGCAGTCCCTCGGCCCGCAGGGGGAACGCCAGGTTGTCGCGGGTTCTCAGATGCGGGTAGAGAGCGTAGAACTGGAACACCATGGCGATGTCGCGCTCGGCGGGCGGCAGGTCGTTGACCAGCGTGTCGCCGATGCGGATGTCGCCCGTCGTCTGCCTCTCCAGGCCGGCTATGGCCCGCAGCGTGGTCGTCTTGCCGCAACCCGAAGGGCCGAGCATCACGAACAGCTCGCCGTCGCCGATGGACAGGTCCACGTGATCGACGGCGACCGTGCCGTCCGGGTAGCGCTTGTGCAGGGCGCTCACCTCGATGCCCGCCATCAGCGTCGCACCGCCCCGAGCGTCACACCGGCGACGAGGTGCTTGCGCACCAGGTAGGCGAAGACGAGCACCGGCAGGGCGAACACTATGGACGCGGCGGCCACGAGACCCCAGTCCACGGTGGTTCCACCGATGAGGCCGGCGATGGCGGGTGGGGCCGTCCGTACGCTGTCGCTGGAGGTGAGGAAGATGGCGAACACGAACTCGTTCCACGAGAAGATGAGTGCGAAGACCGCCGTCGCGGCGATGCCGGGCACGAGCAGGGGAAGGGTGAATCGCCAGAACGCCTGCAAGCGGGTGTAGCCGTCGAGCATGGCGGCATCCTCGTACTCGGCGGGCACCTCGTCGACGAACCCCTTCATCATCCAGATCGTGAACGGGACGTTGAACGCGGCGTAGATGAGGATCAGGCCGAGCTTGTTGTCGATGAGTCCGACCTGGCGATACATGAGGAAGATCGGGATCACGACCACCACGGGCGGCATGAAGCGGGTGGACAGGATGAAGAACAGCTGGTCCTTCTTGGCCTTCACGGCGAAACGTGAATAGGCCCAGGCCGCCGGGACCCCCAGCACGGTGGCCAGCACCGTGGAGACCCCGGCGACCACGACGGAGTTGAGAAACGAGACGGACAAGGCCGAGCGGCCGCCGCCGGAGCCGACGAACACGTCCTTGAAATGGTCCAGGGTGACCTTGAAGTCGAAGAACTTGGCCGGGATGGCGTAGACGTCCCGGTTCTCCTTGATGGACGTCTCGATCATCCACAGCACCGGAAAGAGCATCACGACGGCCAGCACGGCCAGCAGCACGACCTCCAGCGCGGAGCGGCCCCGGCCGCCGAAGCGGCGCGCGGGGGGCGTGTGATCCCGGACAGGACCAGGGGACACGGCCTCGTCGACGGAGATGGCCATCAGTCCTCCTTGAGCTTGTTCAAGTAGCGCAGGTAGAGCTGCGTGAGGACCATGACGACCAGGACCATGAGGATCCCGTACGCCGAGGCGGTTCCGGTGTTGAAGCCCAGGAACGCGACCTTGTAGACGTGGAACGACAACGTCTCGGTGGAGACCCCCGGACCTCCGCTGGTGAGGATGTAGACCAGGTCGAACAGCCGGAAGGCCTCGATGGCCCTGAACAACACGGCGATGAGGAGCAGCGGCCACACCAGCGGAAGAGTGATGGTGCGGAACCGGAACCACTCGGACGCACGGTCGATCGAGGCGGCCTCGTACAAGTACTTGGGGACCGCGGTGAGGCCCGCGAGTGCGATGAGCATGATGAACGGCGTCCATTGCCAGGTGTCGACCACGATCAGGGAGATCAATGCCGTCCGCTGCCGGGTGAGCCACTCCACCTGCCCCAGGCCGAGCGAGCCGAGCATGCTGTTGATCACGCCGAACTGCGCGTCGAGCATGAATCGCCAGAACAGCCCGACCACGACCGGCGACAGCATCATCGGAACCAGGAACAGAGTGGTCAGCAGTCCTCGCCCGTGCGTGCGCCGCGAGATCAGGTAGGCGATGCCGAAACCGAGCACGGTCTGCAGGGCGACCGCGCCGACCACGTAGATCAACGTCGTCAAGGTCCTCAGGTGGACCTGCGCCGACGCCAGGATGGCGGTGTAGTTCCCGAACCAGATGAAATTGGCGGGCCCCCCGCGGGTGGCCGAGTAGTCGGTGAAAGACAGGTACAACGCCCACAGCAACGGGAACACCGACATCGCGAGCAACAGCAGCAACGCGGGGGAGATGAAGGCCACGGCGAGCCGGCGGTCGCTCAAGCGGCGGGACCAGCCCGGTGCAGGCGGCGTCGCGGACGCCACCTGCCCGGGGTGGTCGGTCGTCAGAGGGACGGGGTCACTCACAATCCGCCGCCGCCCTTGCGGCCGCTGGAGTCGAGCACGCCCTGCTGCTCCTTGGCGATGTCGTCGAGCGCGGCCTTCGGCTGCTTCGCGCCGTTGAGAGCCGCGTTCACGTTGGTGTTCTCAATGTCGACGAGGCGCGCGTACTCCGGCACATTCCACATGTCCCGCATCCGCGGAACCGAGTCGGCGTACACCTTGTTGAACGGGCCGGCGTTGAGGAACTCGGGCGACGCCAGGGCGTCCGTACGCGACGGCACGCCACCGGCCGCGGCCCACTTCTTCTGGATGTCGGCCCCCTCGAACCACTTCATGAAGTTCAGGGCTTCCGCCTGGTTCGCCTCGGAGGAGTAGGCCGACACGTGCATCCCCATGCCGCCGAGAGGCACCAGGTTCGTCTTCTGGGTCGGCAGGGTGGCGAAACCCAGCTTGCCGAGAATCTCCTCCCGCGTGGTGCCGAGCGTCGACTGCTTGGGGTCGAGCAGGCCGCCGCTCGCGGCGATCCAGTTGAACGCGATGCACGCCTTGCCCTGGGCGACCGCCGCGTTCACCTCGTCGATGAACCAGTTGCCGGAACCCTTGGCGGTCAACGGCTTCATCTTGTTGACCAGGACGTTCATCGCCTCCTGGCCCGCGGCGTCGTTGAGGACGCCCTGGATCTTGCGCGCCTTGGGGTCCCAGAGGTTGCCGCCGTAGACGCCGTTGACCGTGTTGTAGGTCACGGCCGCGGCGTCGGAGCCGTTGGCCTGGTGGAAAGCCAGCCCGCTGACGCCGGGATTCTCCGCCTGGCACTTCTCGGCGGCTGAGATCATCTCGTCCCAGGTCTGCGGTGGCTTGTCGCCGATCAGGTCCTTACGGTAGATCATCGTCCAGGTGTCGCCGAGCAGCGGCAGTCCGTACAGGCTGGCGTTCTCGTCGCGCTTGCCGGTCTCCGCCTGGGGGAACTGGCCGTAGGCCGCCAGGAGGTACGGGTTGTAGGCCGAGACGTCGATGTTCTTCTTGACGAAGTCGGTGAGGTCGAGGATGTTGCCGTTCGTCACCGCCTCGCCGATGTGCTGCGAGTCCAGGATCGCGATGTCGAAGTCGGTCTTGTGCGCGGCGAACTGGGTGAACATCGCGTCGTGCCAGTTCGCGTTCGGCACGGTCTTGACCTTGATGGTCACATTCGGCCGCTCTTTTTTGTACTCCGCGTTCGCGAAGGCTTCCAGCGCCTGGGCGGGGGGCCACTCGAACCAGATGAAGCTGAGGGTCAGCGGGTCCTTGGTGAGCTCCGGGATGGTCGCCGGTGCTTTGGGGGCGCTCGTCTGCGCGTCGCCGCCGCAAGCCACCACGGTCGTGGCCATTAACATGGCCGCCGTCGCCAGCTGCACCTTTCGACCGGGAACGGACAGTCGTCCTATTCGCTTTGGAGACCGCATCTTCTTGCCTGCTTTCTGGGGGGGGACTTCTGGAGCCTTGCCGCGTGCTTCGCCGAGCAGTTGCTGGGTTGTTCAGGCGAGTAGGACGTCGAGCATGCTCATGGGAGCTCCTACTGGCTGAAGCGGAGCGATGGCGGGCGGTTCCGCGATGGGTGAAGGATGGCCGGCATCCGTCACCTTTCCTATACGATCCGGGTGGCGGCGTCAGCATCCCGCAGCGTTGCGACCGATGTCAACAGGTTCCCGAAGACGCAAGAAAGGACCTCACGCCACGATGGACGACGAAGCGATGATCGCGCGGCGCCGTGGGGCCATGACGGACGGAATGCCGGCGGGAAGATCTCGCGGCCGGCTTGCCGACGAGGTGTACGACACGCTGCTCGGACAGCTGATGTCGCTACGGATCGAGCCTGGCTCCCGCGTCACGATCGACGTCCTGGCGCGAGAGCTGGGGGTCTCGCAGACGCCGATCCGAGACGCTCTGAACCGCATGGAGGCCGAGGGTCTGGTCGTGCGTGTGCCCCATGCCGGCTATCGCATTCCCCCCCAGATCACACGTGACCGATTCGAGGACATGCTTGAGGTCCGCCTGCTCCTCGAGCCGGCGGCGGCGCGCAGATCCGCCGAACGCGCATCCTCGAAGCAGGTGGCCGGTCTGCGGCGAATGCTGGAGGAGATGGCGGAGCTGGAGGGGGGCGACGGGCCCATGGCTTATGGCGCCTTCGGGCTACGCGACGCCGCTTTCCACGATCTCGTCGCCCTGAGCGCGGAGAACCAGGTCATCCGCGAAGCGCTCGCTCGCCTGCACGCGCACGTGCACCTTTTCCGGCTTCTCCACGACAACCAGGTCACTCACCTGGCCATGGCCGAGCACGAAGAAGTCGTGGCCGCGATCGCCGCGCGTGACCCCGACGCCGCCGCGTACGCCATGCGTCGGCACATCCTGCTGTCCGGCGAGCGGTTCCGGCGATTGTTCGACGAGGTCAAGGACGCGGACGGAATGGCGTAAAGGCTTGACGGGCGGGCTGGGCGGGGGAATGCTAACTCAATCGGATTGGATCGGATTGGATCCACCTCACCCGCCCCAGATGCGAGGAGAAGCAGGTGCCCAGAGCGCTACTCCTGACCGGCGACGCCGCCGAGGAGCTCGACACCATGTATCCCTACTATCGCGTGCAGGAGGGCGGCTGGGACGTCGACGTCTCGTCACGGACGATGCGTGACGTTCAGCTGGTCATCCACGAGTTCGACCCCAACTCCGACGCCTACGTGGAGAAGAACGGCCGGAAGTTGCCGGTCGACGTGCCCTGGGCCGAGGTCGACGTCGAGCGCTATGACGCCCTCATCATCCCCGGGGGACGTGCCCCCGAGTGGATCCGGGTCGACGCCGACGTCAGGCGCATCACCGAGCACTTCTTCGCGCGCGACCTCCCGATCGCGCTGGTGTGCCACGGCGCGCAGGTGCCGGCTGTGTACGGGCTGCTGAAGGGGCGGAAGACCGCGTGCTTCCCCCCCATCACCGGTGACATGGAGAACGCGGGCGCGACGGTCATCGACGCTCCCGACGTCGTGGACGGCAACCTCGTCTCCTGCCGGGGGTGGCCGGACATGCCGCAGTTCGGCAGGGCGATGATGGAGCTCTTCTCGAAGTCCATCAACTCCGCGTCGGCATGAGCACACCTGACCTGTCTCGATGACGGCACTTCGGACTGTCACGGTCGACGGCTCCCCCGTCCACGTCCTGGAGAGCGGCACCGGACCCGCGGTGCTGATGCTGCACGGCTCCGGACCCGGCACGACCGGATCCGGCGCCTGGGCGACGACGGCACAGGCGCTGGGCACGTCCTGGCACGTGGTGGCTCCTGACCAGGCGGGGTTCGGCCGTACACCAGTCCCTGCGGGCTCCAGGGGTGGGCTCCGGCTGTGGACGGAGCAGGCCGCGGGCCTGATGGATGCCCTCGGTGTCGAGAACTACGCCGTGGTGGGCCACTCCATGGGCGGTGCCGTGGCGCTGGCGCTGGCGGCCGCGCGTCCCCGGCAGGTCACCCATGTCGTGGCGGTCGCGACGATGGGTGCCCCCGGGGCGCCGCTGTCCGCCGGGCTCGACGCGGTCTGGGCCGCCCCCGCCGGCCCGCTCGGGGCACGAGACATGTTGAGTCGCCTCCTCCACGACCAGGCGCTCGTGACCGAGTCGGCCGTCGCCGCCCGTGCGGCTGCGATGGAAGCGGGGGCGGCCGCGTTCGCGTCGTTGTTCCCTCCACCCAGGGCACGTTGGGCCGACGATCTCACCCTCTCGGCGCAGACGCTGGCAGGGGTCCGCGCGCCCGTGCTGCTCGTCCACGGCGCCGAGGACCGAGTCACCCCGCTCGGGACGGCGGCCCTGCCCCTGCTCGAACACCTGGCCGATGTCCGTCTGTTCGTGCTCGGCCGATGCGGGCACGTGCCGCCGGTCGAGCACCCGCACGACTTCAGGCGACTCCTGTCGTGCTTCCTCGGCCGGGAACGAGATCACTGATTCCTGCGACAGGTCCGCGGCCGTGCTCAGGCAGATCAGCACGTCGTCAGAGGATGTCGTAGGTCAGGTGGGTCGCGGTCGATGTCGGGGTCACGCTCCGCTGCACCAGCGTGCGCGGCGTCGCGCCGGTGAACAGCGGGGTCCCGGCGCCTAGGACGACGGGCGCGAGGTGCAGCGTCAGCGTGTCGACCAGCCCGGCGTCGATGGCGGAGGCGATGGTGGCGCCGCCGCCCATCAGGACGACGTCGAGGTCCTGGCCGCGCTGTGCCGATGCCGCTTCGGCGCGCTCGCGGGCGGCGGCGACCGCGTCGGGCAGGCCGGTGGTGACGAACGTCCAGTCGAGGCCGGTGAGCCGTACCGACTTCGGTGGCGAGTTCGTCACGACGACGAACGCGGGCTTGCCGACCTCGCGGGCACCGTAGCCGGAGTCGTCGTTCCAGCCTTTCGGCCCGTCGATCACGTCGAAGAGCCGCCGGCCGAGGATGACGGCGCCGGAGCGGGCGGTCGCCTCGCGCAGGATCCGGCGGTCATCGGGGTCGTCGGAGAACGCCCAGGTGTGCAGGGCCTCGCCGCCGATGCCCAGGCCGTTGTCCGGGCCGGGATCGGATCCGGTGACGAAGCCGTCGAGGGAGAGCGAGATGTCGGCGATGATGCGGGTCATGCCTGCTC
Source organism: Sphaerisporangium aureirubrum (assembly GCF_042658925.1). NCBI lineage: Bacteria > Bacillati > Actinomycetota > Actinomycetes > Streptosporangiales > Streptosporangiaceae > Sphaerisporangium > Sphaerisporangium aureirubrum. The sequence continues at coordinate 88,763 of NZ_JBHSRF010000002.1, read as the reverse complement.
CTGGGGGTCGGTCGAGCCGCTGCCGTTCGTGTCGTTCATGTGGCCGGCGAGTGAGGTGATGATCGGGTGGATGGGCTCATCTACGGCGGGTCTCCTTGCCCGTGGGGTGTCCGCGGTCATGATGGGGGTCACTCCTGAGGGCGTGTGACGCGCAGCCGTGCGTCGGTGACGTTGTCGAAGCGCGCGTCTCCTCCCCGGATCAGGATGAAATGCCGTCGTATGTCGGCGCGGTAGGCCAGCAGGGGGCCGGACGGCGCGAGGTCGTCGCCGCTGAGTTCCTTGCCTGGGGGGACGCGGGCGTTGAGCACGGTCAGCGCCGCGGCGGGATCGCCGGCGGGGCCGGCGGTCGCCTCCAGGTAGAGCGCTTCGGCGCCACCTATGGGTGCGTGGGAGTCGAAGACCGTGATGGCCACGTCCGGGCGTTCGGCGATGTTACGGGAATGCCTGCTGTCCGGTGCCGACACCCAGAAGAGGTGGTCCTCGTCACCGGCGGCGAAGAAGACGGGGGTGGCCCACGGCCGCCCTTGGCGATCGGCGGTGGCGAGCACCAGGTAACGGTTGCCGGCGAGCAGCCGGGGAACCAGGTCCCACATGCCGGTCACCGGTCTCGGATGGTGGTGGCCGTCAGATGCAGCACGGCCGGGCCGTGGATCGTGGCCGGGACGGTGAACTCGACCAGGCCGTCGCTCGGCACCGTGACCTTGTCGTCGGCCAGGGATGTCCGCTCGTCGATGGCGTACCAGTCGGCTGTGTAGCCGCCGGCCGGCAGCTCGGCGGTGAACACGTCGCCGGTCCCGTCCGGCTGCAGGATGAGGTACTCCTTGCCGGGGTGTGCGAGCGCGTAGCCGGTGGAGCTGAGGTCGCCGCGAGGGGGCATGCCGTTGAGGTCGATCCGCTCGGCGAAGCGCCGGGTGTCGCCCATCGCCTGGCGGGCCGGTTCGAAGGCGTCGGGTGAGGACGGGACACCGTCGATGAGGCCGTAGTCCATCAAGATCGGGTTGTGGCCGCGCAGGAACGCCTTCCACACCCAGAGAGCGTCGCCCTGGCCGGGGGCGAAGTGGTCGGTGTCGCTGAGCAGCACCTTCCGGCCGTCGGCGGGCGGCGGGCTGTCCAGCCACCGCGACGGCGAGCCGCCCGGGGCCGACGGGTGACCGCCCTCGCGGAAGATCTCGTCATCGTAGCCAGGCGAGATCCAGTCGGCGGGCCCGTCGAACAGGGGCGCGTTGACCAGAGTCTGGTCGGCCACCGGGAACTGCATGGTCATGCCGATCGGGCGCGGGTCGTATCCCTGCCGCCGCTGGTACTGCCGGACGAACTCGATCACCCAGTACTGCCAGCCGGTCGAGTCACCCCACTCGGTCTCCAGCGGCACGCCGAGCACGTCGGCCATCTCCGGGCTGACGGCGCCGCCTCCGCTCGACTCGTTGGAGACTTCGTACAGGACGTTGGGCAGGTCGTGCAGGGTGTCGACGACCTGCCGGATGTAGCGTTCCTGCAGGGCCTGTACGGCGGGGTCGAGCGGCAGGACCTGGTGGTCGAGGATCGAGGTGATCGCGATGCCGTTGATGTTGTTGCCGCCGTGGAAGGGATGGCCCTCGACGCTGTCGGGCGCCGGGCTGAGGTGCAGCGCCCAGCCGTCGAACAGCATCACGGCCACGTACATGCCGCGTTCGCCGGCCGCGGTGACCCGCTCGTGGAGCCGCTGGAAATAAGCCGGGTCGAACCGGGACAGGTCGAACTTCGCGTCGCCGTCCTTGGCCGTTCCCTGTCCCGTGCGCGGCCATGGCTGCGGGCTCATGTTCAGGTGGTACGCGCCGCCCGCGGCCTGCGACTGGAACTGTTCCCAGCGCCACAGCCGGATGAAGTTGTGCCCGCGGGCGGCGAGGAAGTCCAGGTAGGCGCTGTAGTCCATCTTCTCGGGCTCGGCTGGTGCGGTCGCGCCGGGCCCCATGCCGTCGTGGAAGTTGTTCCAGATGTGCGAACCGGTGAGATACACCGCCCGGCCGCCCGAACGTTCGGTGAAGTAACGCGGGTTGTCCGCGGATATCTCCAGCGGGCCGGGCATCCGATCCCGGTATGTCGATATCTCCGACATTATGTGTCCTTTCGAGTCGTAGCTGTGTCAGTGGTGGACCGGATAGCGCAGGTGCGTGACGCCCCTGCCCTCGACGACCGCCGGGGTGCCCAGCTCGACCGGCGCCCTGGCGAGCCCGGCGAGGAGCGGGATGCCCTGTCCCAGCAGGACGGGCACGAGGTCCACCGCGAGCATGTCGACCAGTCCCAGGTCGAGACACTGCTGGGTGATGGCAGGGGTGGCGATCGCGATATCGCGTCTGCCGGCGAGATCCTTGGCCTGCCGCACCGCACTGGCCACACCGTCGGTGACGAACGTGAACGGCCTGTCCTCGCGCGGCCAGGCGTCCGGCACGCTGTGGGTGACGACGAAGACGTGCACGCCCATCGGGTGCCTGCCACCCCACGCGTTGGTCAGCTCGAACAGCCTGCGGCCACAGACCAGCGAGCCCAGCGCGCCGGGCGGGAACACCTCATCGCCGGCCCGCCCCGCGTCGTACCAGGCGAACAGGTGATCCACCTCGTCGTTCGGACCGGCGACGAAGCCGTCGAGAGACATGGACATGCTGGCGATGACGGATCCCATCACGTCGCTCCCTGGTGCTCGGATTCGGCTGTTCGCGGCAAGCCTGCCTTCGGGGGCCGGGCGGAACATCGGCCAAGTGGCCGAGGCCAGGACTCTCCGGTGGCCGTTTTCGACGCTTGGATGGCAGACTGAGCCCTGCCATGACGCCCGTAATGCCCCCTGACCTGCCCGTCCAGCTCGCCACCTTCGTGGGCAGGCGGTCCGAGCTGGCCACGGTGCGCGCGCTGCTGGCCACCGGGCGGCTGGTCACACTGACCGGCCCCGGCGGCGTCGGTAAGACCCGGCTCGCCGCACAGATCGCCGCCGCCGAGGCCCCGCGCCGGCCGGACGGCGTCTGGTGGATCGAGCTGGCGGCCGTCGGCGACCAGGCGCAGCTCGCCGAGCTGGTCGCGGCGAGGCTCGGCGTGCTCGTCGAACCTGTCCAGGGCCCCGTACGGTCGATGAAGGCGCAGCTGCGCGGCCGCCGCGCGCTGCTCTGCCTGGACAACTGCGAGCACGTCGTCGACGGTGCCGCCGAGCTGACCGGCGCGCTGCTGTCGTCGTGCCCGGAGCTGTCGGTGCTCGTCACCAGCCGCGAGCCGCTTGCCGTGCCGGGCGAGGTGGTCTGGCGGGTGCCGTCGCTGGCGCCGGACGAGGCGTTGGAGCTGTTCGTCGAACGGGGCCGCCAGGTCCGGCAGCAGTTCGGCCTGGACCGGGCGGGCGAGGCCGCCGCGCGGGTGATGTGTTCCAGGCTCGACGGCATCCCGCTGGCCATCGAGCTCGCGGCCGCGTGGCTGGGCTCGCTCACCCCGCAACAGATCGAGCACGGCCTGGACGACCGGTTCGGCCTGCTCGTCCGCAGCCCCCGCGGTGTCGCCGCGCGGCAACAGACTCTGGCGGCGTCCATCGCCTGGAGCCACGACCTGCTCGACGAGCCGGACCGGGCGGTGTTTCGCCGCCTGGCGGTGTTTCCCTCCGGGTTCGATCTGGACGCCGTACGGGCGGTCTGTGCGGGCGGGGTTGTCGCTCGCGACGACGTGCTGGGCAGCATCGGCCGGCTGGTGGACAAGTCGCTGGTGGTCGCGGAGGCACGCGGCGGCGTGTCCCGTTTCCTGCTGCTGGAGAGCATTCGCGACTACGCCGCTGATCGGTTGCGTGAGGCCGGAGAGGTCCACCTCGTCCGCGACCGTCATCTCGGCCACTTCCTCGCCTTCGCCGCCGGCGGGCCCGAGCGGGCCGCCGATCTCGACGCCTGGCGGGCCCGGCTCGAGGGTGAGTACGACAACCTGCGCGCCGCCCTGGAGCTGGGGCTGGCCGCCGCCGATCCCGGCAGGGGACGCCGCCTCGCCGCTGAACTGTCGTGGTTGTGGCATCTGGACCGGCGCGGGCACGAGGGCATCGCGTTCCTGCGCCGAGCGATCGACCGCGTGCCGGCGGACCGATCGCTGCTGCAGGCGCGGTTGCTCGCCGGGTTGGCGCTGGTCGCGGATACCACGAGCCCGCTGGGCATGGAGTACGACGTGGCACAGCAGGCCCTGGAGCTGGCCGTCGCGCACGGTGACGAGAGCCTGCGCGGCCAGTGCCTTTCGCTGGCCGCGGTCGGCCGGTTCTACACCGACTTCGGCGCCGCCTGGGACCTGACCGTCGAGGGGATCCGCTCCGCCGACCTCGCGGGCGACGAGTTGTTCAGGCATGCTCAGCTGGCGCTGCAGGGCATGATCAGACAGTTGCAGGACCGGCACGACGAGGCCCGCCCGCTGCTGGAAGCCGCACTCGGCGGCCTGCGCCACCGTCACCGCGGCATAGCGTCGACCACGCTGGCGTACCTGTCGGGAGGAGCGCTCGTGAGCGGCCGGCCGGCCGAGGCCCGCCGCCTGGCCGAGCAGTCGCTCGAACTCGCCGAGCCGCTCGGCGACTACTTGCGCGTCGGCATGGCACGCGCCGCCCTGGCCGCGGCGCACACCGCGTCCGGGGACGTGAGCGCGGCACTGGAGGCGATGCGGCCCCTGCTGCCGCTCATGGACAACGCCGAAGCGGCCGTCTTCGTGCCCGGCGTGGGGTCGGCACTCGCCCACGTGCTGGTGGCGAGCGGTGATCTCGACGGGGCGCTGCGCTGGTTCGAGCACGACGTGCGTCAGGCCGAGCACGTCGCGCCGACCTACCTCGCGGCGCAGGTGCACGCCGGCTACGGAGAGGCCCTACGGCGCGCCGGCCGGTCCGAAGACGCCCGCGCCGAGCTCGACCGGGCGGCGGTCATCGCACGCAAGCTCGGCATGCCACGCGTCCTCGCGGACGTGCTGCAGCAACAGGCCCGTCTCACCGGTGATCCCGACCTGCACCAGGAGGCGCTGGCCATTCGCGTCGCCCACGGACTGCGCACGTTCTGGGTGGACAGCCTGGACGCGATCGCCGCCTCGCTGGCCCCGCCGAACGCGGTGCGGACGCTGGCCGCGAGCACCACGGCACGCGCGGCCCTGGAATATCCCCGGCCTGTGGCGGAACGCCGTGAGTACGACGAACTACTCGCCCGGCTCAGGCAGCGGCTTGGTGAAGAGTTCGCGACGGCATGGGCGGCGGGCGCCGAGCTGTCCCTCGACGACGCGGTCGCCTATGTCCGCCGTAGCCGGGGTGCCCGCGACCGGCCGGCCGCCGGTTGGGACAGCCTCACCCCGACCGAGCTGAGCGTGGCACGGCTGGCCGCCGCCGGCCTCACCAACCCGCGGATCGGAGCACGGCTTTTCATGAGCCGCAGCACCGTCAAGACCCACCTCTCCAACGTCTACGCCAAGCTTGGCGTCGCCAACCGCACCGAACTCGCCGCAGCCGCGTCCTTCGGCCGGATCCGATCACTTTTCTCATGACATGTCGGCGAGGGCCGATATTCAGGTGTGACGCGTCACGGTCGGCCCTACGCTCAGAGAGTGACGAAGCTGAACCAGATCCTCGCTGTCGAGAAGGGCGTCAAGAGTGACGTCCAGCGTAAGGTGACCGACGCTTACCACCGTATTCAGAAGACGCCGCTACTGTCCGGCATCTCCCGTACGTATCAGCCGATCGACGACGAGGGTGAGCAGCTTCCGCCGGAGTCGACCCGGGTCCAGGTGCAGGCCGAACAGGTCCTCAAGGAAGTCGCGGGGGCCCTTACCCGGCTGTTCGACGTCACCGCGACCAAGGACGTCGCGAACTGCTCGGCGACCGCGGACGTCAAGGTCGACGGTGCCGTTCTGCTGCCGTCCGTCCCGGTGACGTACCTGCTGTTCCTGGAGAAGCAGCTCGTCGATCTGCACACGCTGATCTCCAAGCTGCCGACCCTGGACCCGTCGGAGGCCTGGGCGCTGGACGAGAACACCGACACCTGGCGTACCGAGCCGGTGAAGACGACCCGGACCAAGAAGGTGCCCCGCAACCACGTCCTCGCGGAGGCGACCGACAAGCACCCGGCGCAGGTGCAGGTGTTCACCGAGGACGTCGTGGTCGGCTACTGGACGAAGGTCGCGTTCTCCGGCGCCCTGCCGCAGCGCCGCGTCAACGAGCTGCTCGCCCGCGTCGGCAAGCTCCAGGACGCGGTGAAGTACGCCCGCGAGGAGGCCAACGGCACCCAGGTCACCGATCAGCAGATCGGTGACGCGGTGTTCGCCTACCTGCTGGCGTAACCCCCAGACCCCCCGGCCCTGGTGCCGGGGTGCGCAAGGAGCGCAAGCTGAGAATGAAGCTCAGACTGATCAACGGCCCAAGCGGAGGTTCGAGCCCTCCTCCCGGTACTCGTGCCGGGGTAGCCCAGATGGCAGAGGCAGCCGGTCAAGTTCAGGCTCTCGCTCCAGACTCAGCATCGCCGTCGAGTGTCGGATCAACCGGGTGAAGGCAGTGATCGTTGAGATGCGGGTTCGACCCCCGCTGGGCCCTCCACACGGGCCCATGGCTTAATGGCAAAGCGCGACATCGTAATGTCTGACCTCCACCCTTAAACGCCGCCGGCACCACGATGTGACGGCTCACAGACCCCCGGGATTTAGGGCATTTCCCGGGGGTCGCTCCGTTCCCGGAGGCTCCGGAGCGCCCCGTTGCCGGTGTGACCCCAGCTCGACGTGGCCCAGGCGGAGTTCAAGACCCGCGAGCACGAGCACTTCGGCGCCTGAGCTTTCCCCGGTTACGCATCCCGGCTCGCTCGCTGTGACATGAATGGTGATGTGAAGACTTGCCAGGATAACCGTTTGGATGTTTTTGTAACCTCCGAAACGGACGATATCTCTGGAGTTCCTGCTCGTCACCTCACGTGCCCTATACCCTTCGCAAAGTCACGTTTCGGAGGTGTTCAGAGGGAGCCGGTGTGCCATTGTCGTGGGGCGAGCTTCCGGTCGGGAGGGTGCTCCGGCTTGCTGGAGTCGACTCTGGTATTGACGCCAATGTGATGGAATTGTTGTTGGATCCCTTGCCTGAGACCGGGCCCGCTGTCATCACCTACGCCGCGGGTGAGGGGGATTCGGTCTCGGAGTTGGTGGAGGCCATCCTCGGCGATCTGGAAATACTGGCCATTGGGCTTTTTCCGGGGTGGTTGCCCGAGGGGGAGAGGCTCTCCGGGCCCGGTGGTGGCGGAGTGGCGGCGGCGAGGGTCCTTGCCGGGCGGCTGGCGGCGAGCACTCGTCATTTCGGGCCGTTTCTGGCGGACCTTGCCGAGCGGGCCATCCGGCACCGCGGTCCATTGGTCTTCGGGCGGAGTGGTCCGGAGGGGCGATCGTTTCCGGCGGAGGTGCGGGCGGCCGGCCTGGCCCGGGTCATCGCTTCCACGTTCGGCCGCGCGTCGGCGGCGCTGGTGATCTATGTGCCGGAGAAGCTGACCTCCCACGGAGAGACGGTCCTGGTCGCCGGATGTGAGTGGTTGGCGCACCGGAGTGGCATGGGGATCTGGCTCGTGGGCCCTGAGCTGCGCCGCGTCGAGACCCTCCATCTGGAGGTGCCCGCGGCGGTCAGGAGGTTGGCCGGAGAGATGACGGCGCCGCCGCTCACCGCGACGGTGGGGGTGCCGCCCGTCGCGGGAAGGCCGCACGCGGGGAGTGTGGTGGAGCAGGCGATGGAGGCGGCTCTGGCGGGGTGCGACTGGGCTCATGGCCGGAGCTGGAATCAGATGTACCAGTCCAAGGATCCGTTGTTCGTCATGATTCGCACGGATCTCATGTGGGTCCGGGAGAAGTGTGTCGTGGAATTCGACGGGCCGGAGCACGAGACGTCGGCTCACATGGAGCGTGACCGGATTCGTGACCGGCACCTGGAACGTGACGGGTTCACGGTTTTGCGATTCACCAACCAGCAGGTGATGGGTGACCTGCGCGGGGTTTTGCGCCACATCGATGAGTTCCTCCGGGCGCGACGCCTCGGAATGAGCGAAGGAGCAGGCTGGTGTCCGAAGAAAGACTCACGTACCGGCAGGTCGCGGCATTGCTTGTGTTGAGGGAGCTTGGAACCGCGTTGGCCCACGGGAACCTGAAGGATGAATGGGGCGTGGAGCTCGATGCCAAGAACCGTGTGGGTCTCATCGACGCCAAGTTGATCGAGTCGGAGACCAGAGCCAGACGAGCTCTGTGGTACACGATCACGCCGGCTGGTGAAGATCGCGCGATCGAGGAAGTAGGCAAGGGAGTCCCAGTGACGTCCCGTTCGGGCAAAGCGCTGGCTCTTCTGTATCTGCGGTCCCTATTGGCGCCCAAAGCAACGATCCCCGTCGTCGAGGAACCCGTTCGGACACCGGTCGCGACGGTGTCGCCGGAGGAAGTGGAAGGACGGATTCGCGAGGCCTATGCGAAGATCACGCCTGGCGCCGGCCGGTGGGCCTCGATGACCAGGCTGCGAACCCTTTTGACGGACATCGACCGGGATCTCCAGGACGACGTTCTGCGCACCATGCTGCTGGCGGGGCGTGTGGACATCGTGCCCGTTGCGATCTTGGGGGACCTGAAGCCCGAAGACCACGCTGCCGCGATCATCATCGGCAGCAAGCCCAACCATCAGTTCCGCGTCGGAGCGTGACGATGGTTACCGAATGGTATGCGCTGGAGAGTCTCAAGATCTTCTCGACCGTCAACGCCAGTGGGGATGTGTGGCAGCCGGTTCCGTTCCATGTCCGCGAGATGCACCCGGCGGCTTCCTCCGCTCTCAGCTCGGGACTGGACGCCGCCGCCGGCTCTCCTGTGACCAGCCCGGTCGGGGTGGTCCTTGAAGGGGGCGCCGGAAGCGGGAAGACGCACCTGATGAGCTGGCTTCGTGAGCAGGTCATCCAGCGCGACGGTTACTTCTTCCTCATGAGCGTTCTCGATGCCCGCAACTTCTGGGAGAGCGCCGTCGTGTCCATCCAGGACGGGCTTGCTCGGGTGGGCACGGATGAGGAGACCCAGCTCAAACGATTTCTTCGCAATCTGACGGGCCTGATGCCGCTCCCTCGAAAAAGCCAGCAGGCGATCATCGGTAATCAGATGGTCACCCGCGAAGATCTCGATCTGTTCATCGAGGCGCTGTACAGAATCGATCGCAGGGTGGGAAGGGAATCACAGGACGTCGCTCGGGCTCTGGTGCTTCTCGGGGCCGGTCATCACGCGCTGGCGGACCTCGGAGAGTCCTACATCTGCTCGATCGAGGACGACGAAAGCTCCCGCCTGAGCTGGGGCTTCCGGAAGGTTCACAAATCTCCGCAGGAGATCGTCCATGACATCTCGCAGTTGCTTGCGTTGGCCGGCCCGAGTGTCATGGCCTTCGACCAACTCGACGCGTTCATCGCGCAGAGCGGCCTCTATGCCGAGGGCAGCCTCAACAGATCGGCGGCCTCGGCGGTTCTTCGGTTCGCTCACGGGCTGACCAACCTTCGTGAGGTGACCAGTAGAACCCTGACGGTTCTGTCCTGCCTGCCGGAGACGTGGACGCTGCTTGAGCAACTGGCTGTCGAGAGCTTCAAGGACCGCTTCCAGAAGGCCACGTACCTTCGGCGCATTCCGACTCCCGAGGTTGGGGCGGAGCTCGTCACCATGCGACTCGCGGAGCACTTCAAGGACATCGGATTCGACCGGCCATATCCAACGTGGCCGATCAAGCCGGAGGCCTTCGCGCAGGCTCCCTTCTACACTCCGCGTGAGGTCCTGGAATGTCTGTCCAGGCACATCCAGAAGTGTCTGCTCCAGGGCGAGATCACCGAGCTGGACAGCCTCGATGCCTCCTCGACCGCGATCGGTCGAGTCGGAGGGCGTGACTCCTGCGAGGAAGAGCTTCAGGGGATCGACACCAAGTTCGCGATGCTGGCGGATTCGGCGGACGTCAGTGGAGCGCTGGATGCCGAGCTGGAGGACACGGTTCTTCCCGGCCTGATCTCGGCGGGCCTGCGGGCCTGGATCGTGGAGCGGCGCGAGACGTCCGTGCGCTACCGGGTCGACCCGCCGATGGGCCAGAAGACGTCTCTTCACGCGGGTCTCAAGCAAGTCCTGAACGAGGCGACCGAGGACGAGATCCACTGGGCGTTCCGCGGGATCGCCGCCAAGCACCATCTCGCGGCGTTGACCCGGCTTCGAAAGGCGGTGCTCAAAGCCGGTCTCGCGGAGGAGAGTCCCAAGCGCCGGTTGATCATCATCCGGAACATTCCGTGGAACTCCGGGCCGGTGACCCGCGAAGCGGTCGCCGGGTTCCACGCCAGGGGCGGACGGGTGATCGCGGCCGGCGAAGAGGATCTCAAAGTGCTGTGCGCCCTGCGGGATCTCTTCGCGGAGAGCCTCCCGCACCTCGACCAGTGGATCGCCAGCAGGAAACCCACCGCCGACCTCAAGCTCTTCAAGGACGCCCTGGATGATTGGCCGGACCCGGCCGCTCCGCGGGAGCCGCAGGTCCCAGAAGAGCCTGAGGGGCCGCCCGCGCAGGCGAGGACTCTGCCGGCTCGTGAGCCCGGTACCTCGAACCACTCTCCGGGACACCGGGCGGTCGGGGTGCCGTCGTTGGTCGTGGGGCGTTCGTACGATCGCGGGTATCGGGTCTCGGTCGAGTTGGAGGCGCTGCGTAAGCACGTTGCGATCTTCGCGGGATCGGGCTCGGGGAAGACCGTTCTGATCAGGCGGATCATCGAGGAGTGCGCCCTTCAGGGGGTGTCCTCGATCGTGCTCGACCCGAACAACGACCTCGCCCGGCTCGGTGACGCGTGGCCGGAGGAGCCTTCCGCGTGGGGGCCCGGTGATGGGGGCCGGGCGGCTCGGTACATCGCGGACACCGATGTCGTGGTCTGGACACCGCGCAGGGAGAAGGGGCGTCCGCTGGCATTCCAGCCTTTGCCTGACTTCTCCAGCGTCCGGGACGATGTCGACGAGTTCAACGAAGCCGTCCATGCCGCCATGGCGGCACTCACCCCGCGGGCGAAGGCGGAAGGTACTAGCAGCAAGGCCCAGGTCGCTCGGGCGGTGCTCATGGAGGCGGTCGTCCACTTCGGGAAGTACAAGAGGGGCGGCCTCGACGGGCTGATCAATCTGCTCGCGGACTTTCCCGAGGACGTCAGTCAGATCAGCGGCGCGGCGAAGATCGCGGATGGGCTCGCCCAGGTGCTCCGGGCTGCTGTGGTGACCGATCCGCTGTTCGGCGGGGAGGGGGAGCCGGTCGATCCGGGGCGGCTTCTCACTCCGGCCGCGGGAAAGCGGGCTCGGGTTTCGGTCATCAGCTTCGTGGGGCTGCAGAGTGACTCCGAGCGGCAGTCCTTCGTGAACCAGTTGCAGATGGCGCTGTTCGCCTGGATCAAGAAGAACCCCGCCGGTGACCTGCCCCTCGGTGGGCTCTTCGTCATGGACGAAGCGCAGACCTTCGCCCCCTCGGGGGCCATGACCGCGTGCACGCAGAGCACACTCGCGTTGGCTTCCCAGGCACGGAAATACGGGCTCGGGCTGGTGTTCGCGACGCAGGCGCCGAAGGGCCTGCACAACCGGATCCCGGGCAACGCCGCGACCCAGTTCTACGGCCTGCTCAACGCGGATGTGCAGATCGAGGCCGCCAAGGCGATGGCCCGCGTCAAGGGCGGCAGTGCCGACGACATCGGTTCGCTGCGCAGCGGGCAGTTCTACGTCGCACCTGAGGGCGGGAGCTTCACGAAGGTGCGTACACCTCTGTGCCTGACCCATCACCCCAGGGCGCCGCTGACGACCGAGGAGGTCATCGCCCGAGCGAACCGATGAGCTCGCGGGCCGGCCGCGCTCGCCCGGAGCGTGGTCGACCTCGGTGATCGCCGTACCCGTCCCTCCCGCGTGCGGCCTGTTCGGTCCGCCGGTTGTTGCATATGGTGCAACGATGTAGACGTGATATGCAATTGTCTATTGACATCGTTGCATATGTTTCTACGATCGTTGCAACTCCAACAACGGTCGGACCGAAACTTCGGCCGGCTCTCGTCCCCTGGAGGGAAGCAGCATGCCCGTGGCGTATCCCCGTCGTTCGTCGAGATTCCAATGGAGCAGACGGCTGAGGTCGGTCCTCGCCTGCCTGACGGTCGCGGCCGGTGTCACGACCGGAGCGTTAGCGGCTCCGGCGTCGGCGGCTCCGGCCGCCCCCCTGGGGCCGGTCGTGGTCAGGACCGATGCCCCGCCGACCGGGTACGCGGTGAAGTTCCGGTACCAGGCGCCCGCCGGGGTCAACGCCGTTCATGTCTACGGCGACTGGTTCTTCTCCCGGCCGGAGAACGTCCTGTGCAACGACTGCGGCGACGGCCGTCCCCCCTCGGAGTGGCAGCCGGGCGACATCCAGGCGACTCCGTGGCGCATTCTTCCCATGGTGAAGGGTGCGGACGGGGTGTGGGAGACCACGGTCCCGCTGCCCGCCGGCACGTTCCGCTACGCCTTCACGCACGACTGCGCGAGCCCGGTGGCCACGGGCTGCGCTCTGTACGACGACCCGGTCAACCGGTGGGAGGTGCCGCCGCCGTATCCGGGCGCTCCGGGTGCGGTGCGTAGCCGGGTGTACGTACCGGTCAGCAAGAAGTTCCCCACCTACGACACCGGCTACCAGGCGCCGGTCGGTCCCGCCAAGCTCGGCAAGCTGGAGGCGCGGCGGTATCCGTCGCCGCTGTCGGCCAACCCGGCCGGTGTGCACGACATCGTCGTCTACACGCCGCACGGCTACGACCCGAACCGGGCCACGCCGTACCCGACCCTGTATCTGAGCCATGGTTCCGGTGACCATTCGACGGCGTGGACGATGCAGGGTGTGGCGCACCACATTCTGGAGAACGCGATCCGGGACGGTGCGGCGCAGCCGATGGTCGTGGTGTCGACCGACTTCAACGGCCTGCCCGGTGGCAACCAGGGTTACGCCGACGAACTGCGGAACAACGTCATCCCGTTCGTGGAGCAGAACTACCGAGTCTCCACCCGTTCGCAGGACCGCGCGTTCGCCGGGTTCTCGGCGGGCGGGAGCCGCGCCTTCACCATCATGTACGACAACACCGACCTGTTCGCCTACCACGCCGCTTGGAGCTCGGGCGGACCGGCGGCCTCGCAGGCGCAGATCGACCGGCTGAAGGCGGTGCCCGGCGGCATCTACATCGGCACCGGCCTCCAGGACCGCCTGGGCAACATCGCCCAGAACTCGCAGCTGCGGGCCGCCGCTCTCCGGGACGCCGGTGTCGACGTCACCGAGCACAACGTCGACGGCGTCCACACGTGGCATGTCTGGCGTCCCCTGCTGAACTTCTACCTGCGGAACCTCGCGTTCCGCACGACCACGACGGGCCTGGACGTCGACGCCGAGCCCGCCGGGAAGTCGCACAAGGTCAAGCTCACCGCGACCGCGACGGTGGGTGCCGTTACCGCCGGCGTCGCCGCGCCGAAGGGCAAGGTGGAGTTCTACGCGGGTGACGCCTACCTCGGATCCGCGCCGGTCAAGAATGGTGTCGCCACCTTCAAGAAGGCCGTCGACGGCGCTCTTCTCGACGGTCCCGTGAGCGCCCGCTACCAGGGCGACAAACTGTTCAACGCATCGCGGAGCGCGCAGGTGGACGCCGGCTGATCCCGTCCCTGCCCGGCCCGGTGGGCCCTTGCCGTGGCACCTCCCATCCGGAGGCGCCACGGCTAGGTGCCCGTCCGCGGCTGAGACCCCGGCGGGTGCCGCAGGAGGGCGCGGGGTGCCGGGTCTCAGCCCGCCGGTGGCACGGCCAAGGGCTCGGGTGTGTATCCGAGTTCCTGCGAGATCAGTGCCGAGGTCTCCAGCAGGAGGGGAAGCTTCTCCTTCAGCTGGTCCAGGCTGGCGATCACCTCGATCGCGGTGAGGGATACGGCCGCGATGACCTGCCCACGCGAATCCCTGACCGGTGCGGCGACGCACATGACGTAGGCGTCGTGCTCGCCGTCGTCGATGGCCCAGCCACGCTCGGCGACGCGGGCGAGCTCGGCGTCGAGGGAGTCGCGGTCGGTGAAGGTCGTGTCGGTGTACCGCTCGAAGGTGACGTGCGAGAGCAGGCGATCGCGTTCCTCCTGGGAGAGGTGGGCCAGGATCAGTTTGCCCACGGCGCTCGCGTAGATCGAGACGGCACGGCCGATCCGGGAGGGCAGCTTCACCGCGTCGAACGCGGGGCTGTCCACCTTGTCGACGTAGACGATCTCGTCGCCGGTCAGCTGTGCGAGGTGCACGGTGTGGCCCGTCTGCCGCTGGAGCCGGCGCAGGTGCGCGGACGCGAACTGACGCAGGTCCATGGAGCCGAGCGCCAGTTCCGACAGTTCGATGAGCCCGCTGCCGAACACATATGTCCCCGCCCCGGTCTTGCGGACGAATCGCGCGGCCTCCAGCGTCTGGAGGATCCGGAGGGCGGTGGATTTGTGGACGCCGAGCACGTCCGAGGCTTCCGTGAGTGTCAGCGGATGTTCCGCCGCCAGCCGGATCAGGTTGATCGCACGCTGGATCGATTGCGCCAACTCATCATCCTCCTTTGGGTGTTGCGTATTATGCAATATCCCCTATGACGTGCGCAACAACCACTTGACATCGTTGCACATGTCGCTACGATCGTTGCAATTCGCCCATAGGTTTCGGGGAAGTAACCGGTTACTACTCGGGAGTAACAATTGAGGCTGCAACGTGTTCGCCGCGGCGTGGTGGCGGCGGCGGCCGTCACAGGTATGGCCGTCGCCCTCTTGACCGGCTGTGGCTCCGACGGTGGATCCGGAGACGGATCCGGAGGCGGTGTGACCAAGCTGACGTTCGCCGCGTCGACCCTCGGCGATCCAGGCCGCGGGCCGCTGCTCACAAAGTGGCTCGAGGAGTTCAACAAGAGCCAGACCGCGGTGCAGGTCTCCCCCGCGGCGGTGCCGTACCCGACCTTCGGGCAGACCATCCTGACCCAGATGGGCAGTGGTAAAGGGCCCGACTTGATCCGCTTCGACATGCCGGAGTTCGAGTCCGCCTCGGAGGCCGGTCTCATCGCACCGCTGGACGACCTGATCGACGTCGGCAAGTACGACCTGCTCAAGCAGCCGGACCAGTTCATGGTCCACGACGGCACGCGTCACGGGATCATCTTCGAGGCGTCGAACTACGCGATGTTCTACAACGCCGATCTGATCTCCAAGCCCCCGACAAGCTACGAGGAGTTCGTCGACACCGCCAAGTCGCTGACCAAGGGCGACACCTACGGCCTGGCGTTCCGTCAGACGGAGGCCGAGGAAGCCGGTGTGTGGCAGGACATCTTCAACTACGTTTACGGCTTCGGCGGCGCGTGGTCGGACGGGCAGAAGCTGACGATCAACTCGCCCGAGAACCTCAAGGGCCTGCAGGCGTACAAGGACCTGTACGACGCCAAGGTGATCCCGCGTGGCGCGGACGCGGCGACGTTCCGCCGCATGTTCGCCGAGGGCAAGGTCGGCATGGAGCTCAACAACGGCGGCTACGTGACGGCGACCCGCGGTCAGAACGCCGATCTGAACTTCAGCGTCGCACCCATCCCGTTCCCGGTCCGCAAGCAGGGCGCGATCCTCGCCCCCATCGTCATCAACGAGGCGAGCCCGGCGAAGGAGGCGGCGGCCACCTTCATCCGGTGGGCGCTCGAGCCGGCCAACCAGGCCAAGCTGCAGGGGATCCTCGGCGCCAGCAGCGTGGCGACCGTCACCCAGCGAAGCCCCGAGCAGCTCGAGAAGACGCCCTTCCTCACCGTCTTCGACGGCCTCACCGAGACGAGCCTGCCGCAGATCGTCCAGGGGTTCGAGGCGAAGACGCCGGACATCCGCAAGATCGTCGTGCAGAACGTCGTCGCGGCCCTCCAGGGCACGGTCGAACTCAAGGCCGCGCTGGACCGCGCCCAGCAACAGGCGACCGAACTGACCGGTTGACCGGATGACGCCGCCGGCGGGAACCTCCCGCCGGCGGCGCACTACTCGAAGGACCGAACTCGATGACCGTGCTGGAACAACAGCAGAGCGCAGGGCCTCGATCCGGGAGCCGGCGTCGAGGCAGCCCGCTGGGAAGCAAATGGACCCCGTACTTCTTCCTGGCCCCCGCAGCCCTCTTCATCCTGGTGTTCCAGGTCGTTCCGCTCGCGCAGGAGATCTTCCTGAGCTTCACGCGGACGTCGCTGCTGAACCCCACACGCAGCACCTGGGTGGGGTTCGACAATTTCACCCGCATCTTCGGTGACGAGGACTTCCGCCATACCCTCCTCATCACCCTCGTCTACGTCGTCATATGCGTGGCCGGCGCCGTGGGAACCGGGCTCGCGGTCGCCCTGCTCCTGAACAAGGGCTTCCGCGGCCGGGGGGTGGCGCGCGCGCTCGTGACCATTCCGTGGGCGGCGCCGGGCATCGCGGTCGCGCTCATCGCGATGTGGATGCTCAACCCGGATTACGGGATCGTGAACCGGCTCCTGGAGACGGTCGGCCTCGGCGTCCCGGGTGGTGCCATCCTCGACAGCCCGCGGTACGCCCTCCCGGCGGTCCTCGCGACGACCATCTGGCAGCTGTTCCCGTTCACCTCCGTGGTGCTGCTGTCCGCGCTGCAGACCGTGCCCCAGCACCTCACCGAGGCCGCGACGATGGACGGGGCGGGGAGGTGGTGGACGTTCCGGGCCGTCACCTGGCAGGCCATCAAGCCGACCGTCGGCCTGCTCGCCCTCCTCATGACCATCTGGTCGCTGCGGCGATTCGAGCTCATCTGGCTCATGACGAAGGGGGGACCGGTCGGCGCGACCGAGACGCTGGTCATCGACCTCTACTCACAGGCCTTCGACTCCAAGCAGCTCGGCTCGGCGGCGGCGATCGGCATGGTCGGCGTCGTCATCTCGCTCATCGTCATCGCCGGCAGCCGGTTCGTCGCCCGTGCCGTCGAAAGGGAGGCTCGCTGATGAGACTGCCCCGCATCGGTCTGACCCTGCGGATCACCGCCGTCCTCGTCGTGCTCGGGATCGCGGTCTTCCCGTTGTACTGGATGTTCGTCACCGCGCTGTCGAGCAACTCGGACCTCTTCGCCCAGAAGGCCCGGCTCGTGCCCGACCTCTCGCAGTTCGGGGTCTTCATCGACGCGCTGGCCGAAGGCAAGGCGACGACCTGGCTGCTCAACAGCCTGGTGATCGCGGTCGGCACGACAGTCCTCTCGATCGGCCTCGGCATCCCGCTCGGCTACGCGCTCTCGCGGTTCTCGTTCCGGGGCAAGGTCGTCGTGACCGTCGTGCTGCTGTTCACGCAGATGCTTCCCGAGGCTCTCATGGTGGTGCCGCTCTTCGCGCTCTTCCGGCGATTCGACCTCCTCGACTCCCTCAGCGGCCTCATCCTGGTCAACTCCGCGTTCGTCCTGCCGATCGTCGCCCTCATCCTCAAGGGCGCGATCGACGGCCTGCCTCGCGAGCTGGAGGAGTCGGCGCGGGTCGACGGAGCACGGCCGCTCACCGTGCTGACCCGCATCAACATGCCGCTGATCGCTCCGTCGCTCGCCGCCACGGCCGTCATCGCGTTCTTCCACGCCTGGAACGAGTACGTGTTCGCCGTGACGTTCATCTTCACCCCCGGGATGCAGCCGGCGTCGGTCGGCATCGCCAACTTCATCGGTGAGCTCGGCACGCCGATCCAGACGGTCATGGCGGTGGCCTTCATGTTCACGCTGCCCGCCGTCGTCTTCTATCTGTTCGCGCAGAAGCACGTGGTGGCCGGCATGACCGCCGGCGCCGTGAAGGGCTGATCTGGAGCATGAAGATCACGTCGGTCGACACCTTCGTCGTCGACTTCTACCGCACCAACCTGGTGATCGTCCGTGTCTCGACGGACGAAGGAATCGTCGGGCTCGGCGAAGCGACGCTGGAGGGCAAGGAACGCGCGGTCCTCGGCGCCATCGCCGAAATGGCCGAAGCCGTGACCGGGATGGATCCCACCCGTATATCCGGCACCCTGTACGAGCTGGGGAGAGACTGGTACTGGCGGGGCGGCCCGGTCATCATGACCGCGCTGAGCTCGCTGGAGATGGCGCTGTGGGACATCTCGGCACGAGAGCTCGGCGTCCCGGTCTCCCGGCTGCTCGGCGGTGCCACCCGCGACCGGGTTCGTGCCTACGCCAACGGCTGGTTCTCGGGAGCCGTCACGGCCGAGGACTACGCGGCCGCCGCGAGGAGGACCGTCGACAGCGGCTTTCGCGGCCTCAAGTGGGATCCCTTCGAGAACTACGACCTCACGATCACCTCCGGGCAGCTGGACCGCGTGGTCGCGCAGATCGACGCCGTCCGCTCCGCCGTCGGGCGCGACGTCGAGCTGTTCATCGAGGGCCACGGCCGGTTCGACGTCAACCACGCCATCAAGGTCGCGCGGGAGATCGCGCAGTTCGAACCGGTGTGGTTCGAGGAGCCGTGCCCCCCGGACAACCTCGACGCCCTCGTCGACATCCGCCGGGCGTCGCCGGTGCCCATCGCCGCCGGGGAACGATGGTTCGGACGGCAGGGTTTCGCGCCGGCGCTCGCCCGTCAGGCGGTCGACTTCGTCCAGCCCGACGTGACGCACGCCGGCGGCATCGCCGAGCTGGCCTTCATCTCGACGCTCGCCGCGACCGGCTACGTCGGTTTCGCGCCGCACAATCCCAGCGGGCCGCTGAGCACCGCGGCGACGCTGCAGCTCGGGGCCGCCCTGCCCAACTTCCGGTACCTGGAGATCATGGCCACCGACGTCCCTTGGCGCCCGGAGATCACCAACGAGAGACTCGTACTGACGAAGGAGGGAGACGTCGTCATCCCGACCGGAGCAGGTCTCGGCATCGAGCTCGACCTCGACGCGATCGCGCGGTATCCCTTCACACCCCACCCGCTGCGGATGTTCCGGGACACCGTCTTCGACGTCCGGCCCGCGGACGAGCGGTCCTACTTCAATCTGGGAGACGGCGAATGATCCGGCCGTCGCCCGATGAGCTCGCCGCCGGGGCCGGCTGGTTCGGGACGGCCGCCGAAGCCCTGCCGGACGACGCCGCGGACAGTGTCCTGATCGGCCGGATCTGGGATCCCCTCGCCGGAGGGCCGTCACCCGTGGTCGTCCGCGACGGGGAGGTCATCGACCTCAGCGCGGAGTTCCCGACGGTCCGCGACATCTGCGAGCTGCCGGAACCCGCCGCCGTGGTCGCCGGGCTCGACGGCCCGCGTGCCGGCGCCTTCCGGGACGTGCTGGCCAACACCGGCGCCGCGGACCGGGACCGTACCCGGCCCTGGCTCCTCGCACCGGTCGACCTCCAGGCGCTCAAGGCCGCCGGGGTGACCTTCGCCGTCTCGATGATCGAGCGCGTCATCGAGGAGCAGGCCCGCGGCGACATGGCACTCGCGGCGGACATCCGCGCGCGGATGGTCGCCGGCCTCGGCGCCGACCTTCACGACCTGTCGCCGGGCTCCGAGGAGGCGGCGCGGCTGAAGGACCTGCTCGTCGCCGAGGGCGTCTGGAGCCAGTATCTGGAGGTCGGGATCGGCCCGGATGCCGAGATCTTCACCAAGGGTCAGATCCTCTCCGCCGTGGGAACCGCGGTGCCCGTCGGGGTGCTCGCCGTCTCGACCTGGAACAACCCGGAGCCCGAGGTGGCGCTCGTCGTCCAGTCGAGCGGCCGGATCGTGGGGGCGACCCTCGGCAACGACGTGAACCTCCGGGATGTCGAGGGCCGGTCCGCGCTCCTGCTGGGGAGGGCGAAGGACAACAACGCGTCGTGCGCGCTCGGCCCCCTCGTCCGGCTCTTCGACGAGGGGTTCGACCTGGAACGGGTACGCGGTCTCTCGGTGCGCCTGGACATCGAAGGCGTGGACGGCTTCCGCCTCGAGGCGGTCTCGGAGATGGCGCGGATGTCACGCGACCCGGAAGCGCTGGTGCGGCAACTGATCGGCCCGCACCATCAGTATCCGGACGGCGCGGTCCTGATGCTCGGCACGATGTTCGCGCCCATCCAGGACCGCGACCACCCGGGCGAGGGGTTCACGCACAAGGCCGGCGACGTCGTGCGGATCGGTTCCTCCGCGCTCGGCACCCTGGTCAACCGCGTCCGGCACGCCGAGGACTGCGCACCCTGGGATTTCGGGGTCCGCGACCTCATGGGAAATCTCGCGAGGAGAGGGCTGCTGTGAGACCCGGGAGTACCGTCGTCACCCGGGACGACCGGGTGACGACGCGCGCTCAGCTGTAGGAGACCGACTGCAGAGTGCAGTTGGTGACCCACGGGCCGGGGTAGACGGGGGCGGTGTAGCAGCCCCATGCGGCGGTCACGGTGGTGGTTCCCGCGGGGATGCTCGTCCACCCGCCCGTCCAGCCGAAGTCGCCGTACTGATGGCCGCTGCTGCACAGGGCGGAGACCCCCACGGACGTGTCAGTGCTCGGCACCGTCAGGTCGAACTGCCACGCGTGCGTGGCCGGGATCGCGGTCATGGAGCTTCGTGTCACCGACGTACCCGAGGGCGAGGTGACTCCCGAGGCCTCGTACGCGTACCAGTCCCTGGTGTCCCCGTAGTAGTTGTTGTTGGTGCAGTCGATCGTGCCCCGCACCGTGACGGTGGCGGCGGCGGCGGGTTGTTGTGTGGCCACCACGAGCAACGCGCAGCTCGTGACGAGTGCCGAACCGAGCGCCAGTACTCGCCGGACCAATCCATCGGTAACCATGGCGACCCTCTCCTGCGGCTGCGACTCCATTCACAGGGAATCAGGCCACACCCTCCGGCGAGCGTCAACGTGGCCGTTGTTTCGCCGGGCCGAAACGCTCGGCCGGCCATGACGGAAATGAGCGCGCGGCGCGCGGGCCTGGTCTTGTACGCGGAACCGCGGCCGGCGGCGGAATGAAAGATCACGCGGGCGGCGCCGTGCCGCCGCCGGGAACGCCCCGCCAGAGATCTTCTGACGGGGCGTTCCCGGGCCTGCCCGGGGTCGCTCAGACGGTGATGGTCCAGGAGTCGAGGAAGCCGGTGTCGATGAAGTAGTCGTCGGTCACCTGGAGGGTCCAGGTCCCGGAGGCCTGCTGGCTGACCGGGACGGAGTAGGTGCGGGTGCCGTAGGAGGTGCAGGACGAGCCGCCGCTGCTGTCGATGGTGTAGTACGTGCCGTTCGGGCCGCGCAGGCGGATGCGCAGGTCCTCGGCGCAGGTGTGGGAGATGGTCACGCTCACCTGGACGGGGGAGACGGCGCTGCCGGTCGCGGTGGAGGTGACGGGGCTGTTGATGGTGGACAGGTCGTTGATCGTGTAGTTGGTGTCGTTGGTGAAGGTGCGGTTGCCGCCGGTGCCGGTGACCGTCAGGGTCCAGGTCGTGGCGTGGGACGTGGTCTCACCGGTGCCGGTGACGGTGACCGCGTAGGTGCCGGGCGGCGTCGACGCCGAGGTGGAGAGGGTGAGCGTCGAGGAGCCGCCCGAGGTCACCGAGGACGGGCTGAAGGTCGCCGTGGCGCCGCTCGGGACGCCGGACGTCGCGCTGAGGCTCACCGTCTGGGCGGTGCCCGACGTCGTCGTGGTGCTGATCGTGGTCGTGGCCGACTGGCCCGCCTGGGCGGAGCCCGACGCGGGGCTGGCGCCGATCGAGAAGTCCCTGCTGTTGGGGGTGCCCACGGCCTGGGTCCAGATCGCGTACGCCAGGGCGTCGCCCGACCGGTCCAGGTGGGCGTCGCTGATGTTGGCCGTGGTGTCGCACGACCGGTGGTAGCAGGGGTCGTACGCCCGTCCCGCCGTGCCGCCCCACTTGGTGGCCTGGGCCGAGGTCTTGGTGGCGCTGGCGCCGGCCGCGACGCCGGAGGTGGCGATGCCCGCGTTGCGGAAGGAGGCGTCGTCGGAGCGGTTGGCGCCCTCGGTGTTCTCCTCCGGTGCCAGGCCGAGGTTGGTGTAGAACGCGCGCAGGTCGGCGGCGGCCGTGGTGGTGATGTTGTTGATGAAGTAGCCGCCGTTGACGGAGCCGACCATGTCGAAGTTGAGGTACTGCTTGATCTTTGTGCGGTCGGCGGAGCTGAGCGAGCTGACGTAGGCGCGGGAGCCGAGAAGCCCCTGCTCCTCGTCGCTCCACCAGCCGAACCGCACGTGCTTGGTCATCGCCGGGTTCTGCGCGGCCAGGGTCAGCGCGACCTCCAGCAGCATCGACGACCCCGAGCCGTTGTCGTTGATGCCGGGACCGGCCGAGACGCTGTCCAGGTGGGCGCCGGCCATGATGACCTGGTTCTCGTCCCCGCCCGGCCAGTCGGCGATCAGGTTGGGCCCGGCTCCGCTCGTGCACCCCGGCGTGCAGGTCCCGCGCCGGGTGGTGTAGCCGGCGGCCTGCAGTCTCTGCTCGACGTAGGAGACCGACGCGGTGTAGCCGGCGGTGGTCGACCTGCGGGTGCCGCCGTTGGAGTTGGCGATGCTCTGGAGCTGGTTCAGATGGGCCTTGATGTTCGTCAGGCTGACGTCGGGCGGCGCCAGGGCGGTGAGGGATGCGCTCCGGGGCGCGCCGCGGGACGTGTCGTCCCTGGTGCTTCCCGGCGGCTGCGCGATCGCGGGTGTCGCGGACGCGAGCAGGCCCGTCAGGGCCATGGCGACGGTCGCTGCGAGGACGGCTGTGCGCCTCATGCGCGCTTCCTTTCTCGGCATCCCGCGCTTGCGCCCTGTACGCGGGCAGCGCTCAGCGCGCCGTCGCGGGTCGCGGGACGGCGCGATGATGTGGGACTGGGGGGTGTGGAGAAATGAATGCTCACACGCCGGACGGTAGGGCCACCGGACGGCGCCGTATATACGTAGCAACATCCGTAGATGTACCGAAAATCACGATAGGTCCGTGGCCCCCGGGACCCGGCCGGCGAGCCTCGCCGCCATGGCTCCCTCAGTGGGAGGCGGGCTTGACCAGGCCGCAGTCGTAGGACAGCACGACCACCTGGGCACGGCTGTTCAGGCCCAGTTTGGCCATCAGGCGGTTGAGATGGGTCTTGACGGTGCCCTCGCTCACCGACAGCCGCTCGGCGATCTCCTTGTTGGACAGTCCGTGGCCGACCTGGCGCAGCACCTCGGTCTCGCGGGCGGTCAGCGCGTCGAGGGCGGGAGTGGGAGGGCCGGGGGCGGGCGGGGGGACGAAGGCCTCGATCAGGCGTCTGGTCACGGCCGGGGCCAGCAGGACGTCGCCCGACGCGACGGTGTGGATCGCGGCGATCAGGCGCTCGGGAGGGGTGTCCTTGAGCAGGAAGCCGCTGGCGCCGAGGCGCAGTGCGTTGTAGACGTACTCGTCCAGGTCGAACGTGGTCAGGATGAGCACTTTGGGCGGCGGGCCCGTGGCGGCGGACAGGATGCGCTCGGTGGCGGCGATGCCGTTCACGCCGGGCATGCGGATGTCCATGAGGATCACGTCCGGTCCGAGGTCGGCCGCCAGGCGGACGGCCTGCTCGCCGTCGGCGGCCTCGCCCACCACCTCCAGCCCCGAGGCGCGCAGCAACGCGGCCAGGCCGGCCCGGATGAGCACTTGGTCGTCCACGACCAGGACCTTGATCATCTCTCCGCCTCGGGTCAGTCCGGCGACCGTTCGCCCTCCTCGGAAGGGGAGAGCGGGAAGGTCACCAGGACCTCGAATCCGCCGTGCGGGAGAGGGCCGGCGGTGATCGTTCCCCGGTAGAGCCTGACACGTTCGGTCATGCCGATCAACCCGTGCCCGCCGGGACGGGGGATGAGGACCTGGCCCGCGCCGTCGTCGGTGACGCGCAGCGTCAGCGCGTCCGGCGCGTAGGTCAGGCCGATGTCCACGCCGGCGGGGCCGGCGTGCTTGAGGACGTTGGTCAGCGACTCCTGGACGACGCGGTAGGCGCACAGGTCCAGCCCCGGAGGCAGCGGCCGGGCCCGCCCCCGGACGTCCACCCGGACGGCCAGCCCCGCCGCCCGCATCCGCTCGACCAGCGGGTCGAGGCCGCGCAGGCCGGGCATCGTCGAGTAGAGCTCCTCGTCCTCGTCGTTGCCCTCGATGCGAAGGATCGGCAGCAGGCGCCGCATCTCGGTCAGCGCCTCGTGGCTGGTGTCGGCGATGACGCCGAGCGTGGCGTGCGCGGTGGCCGGGTCGGACAGGGCGACGTAACGGCCGAGCCCGGCCTGCACGGAGATGACCGACATGTGGTGGGCGACGACGTCGTGCAGCTCGCGGGCGATGCGCACCCGCTCGCGGGTGACCGCCTGGCGGGCGGCCGCGTCCCGCTCCCTGGCCAGTTGCTCGGCCAGACCGGCCAGTTGCCTGCCGCGCTCGCCCAGCAGCCGCACGCTGGTGCCGCTCCCGACCGCGCAGGCGGCCACGATGACCGACTGGCCGAGGGCCGACCACAGCGCGACGCCGGGCTGGTGCGCCGAGGCGTGCGTCCACTCGGCGACCACCAGCGCCGTCCCGGCCACGCAGGCCGTCCGTGAGCCGTACACGGCCACGGAGTACAGGGCCAGCAGGGGGCCGATGCTGTTGAGCCCCAGGTGGTAGCCCAGCGTGTGGTAGGTCAGCGACGCCCCGGCCGAGACGGCCAGCACGGCGAACGGCGCCCGCCTGCGCAGCGCCAGCGGCGCGTTCACCAGCGCGATCAGCGTCAGCGACAGGGCGTCGGTGGGACGGCCCTTGCCCGGCTCCCACGCCTCCCACAGCCAGGTCCCGGCGACCAGCGCCACGGCCAGCGTGCCGTCGAGCAGCGACGGGTGCGCCGTGGACAGCCGCCGGGCGAGCGAGGCGGGACCCGCAGGCGTCGTCACGCTCACCCCGGAGCCTCGTGGGACCGGGCGGGGCTCATGGGCCGCCCTTCAGGAAGGGGATCTTCGGCTCCACCATGCCCGGCTGCGGCAGCCGTGGCAACAGGCCGGTGCCGTAGGGCACCTGCTGGTACTGCACGTACGCGCGCGGATCGACGTAGGAGCGGCCCACGTGGTTGAAGAACGCCGACGTCGAGTTGGTCGTCACCTCGTACATGCGCATCGTCCGGAGGGCCACGAAGTCCGGCATCTTCCCGCCGCCAATCACGTGGAAGTGCTGGGCCACGTCCGGATGCCTGGCGGCGGCCCGCTCCACCGCCTTGCCGACGTTCGGCCGCCCGAGCCAGCTCTGCCCGGGTTCGCGCGCGGCCCTGATCTCGCCCGGCTTCAGGTACCGGCGTATCTCATCGGGGTTTCTGACGAAGCGGTCGCGGATGTCGTTCACCACACGCTGGAGGGTGTCGAGCGGGTCCTCGCAGCCGACGGAGGTGAGGATCTCGTCGTCGTCGCACATGTCCCCCGCCACCCGCAGCGACCCCGGTGGCCGCGCGCCGCCGCCCTGGGCGTCGGAGACGGGCTGGGGCTCGGACGTCCGCACCTTGACCGGCGCGGAGACGGACGGCTCCGCGACGCCTGGCACGGTCACCGGCATCGCCTCGGGCGGCGCGACGGCGGCGGGGGTGGACGGGTGGACGACCTGGCCGGCGTCGCGCACCGCCCCGTCGCGCATCTGCCACAACGTCCGGGTGGTGTCGTCGACGACGTCGCGCGTGCCCGAGGTGACGGTGGCCGGGTGGCGGATGCCGTCGGATATGTGCTGCCGGGGATCGGCGTACCGGGGCCTGCGCAGACCGTCGTCGATGGTGCGCGCGTTCCTGGTGGCGTCCTGCTCGGCCCGCCGTTTGGCCGCCGCCGTCCTGGCACGGGCCGCGGCGATGGCACGAGCGCGCGCGGCCGCCTCCCGCTCCGCCTGGGTCGGGCCGGAGCCGCCTCCTACGCCTGTCCCACCTGCTCCGCCGCTCCCGCCGCCTGAGCCGCCGCTTCCGCCGCTTCCGCCGTCGAACCAGTCCCCGATCGGGGGCAGCCCGAGGACACCCATACCGCCGGAGTAGTAGTACCAGGTGTAGAGGTCGGCGAATTGCTTGTTGCTGGGGCAGGAGCGCAGCGCCGCCAGCAAACGGGACAGGCAGTCGGAGCCCCCCAGGCTGTGGATGCTGCACGCCGCGTGGCCCGAGGGGTCGGCGCCGTCGAGGGGCCCGCCGCCTGCGTAGGTGTAGCGGTTGGCGCCGGTGGAGGCGGGCACCGGGTCGAGGGTCAGGCCGTCACGGCTGTCGAACGCGCCGGTCTGCGGGTCGTACCAGCGGGCCCCCATGATGACGTGGCCGGTGCCGGGGTCGGTCCATTCTCCCTGGAAGCCGAGGCCGGACCTTGCGCCGCGGCTGGCGGTGAGGCGGCCGAAGGGGTCGTAGGCGGCCGAGTCGTCCAGGCCGGTCAGGGACGTGCCGGGGGCGAAGCCGCCGACCTGGTCGCCGTGCTTGTCGGCGAGGGCCACCCGTCCGGCGGAGCCCTGGCCGTAGGCGAGCGCCTCCTCCGCCGGGCCGCGGGCGTAGCGGAAGGTCCCGTCGCCCACGGGTGCGTCGCCCTGACCGGAGTAGGTCATCCGCGCGCCGTCGCGGGTCGCCGGGCGGTCGAGCCCGTCGTAGGTGTAGGCGGTCGCACCGGCGACGGTCATGCGGTCGAAGGCGTCGAACTCGTAGGCCCGCCGCCCCTGCGGCCCCGACGTGGCGGCCAGGGTGCCTCTCGGCGTGTAGGCGTAGGTCGTCCCGCCGTCGGTGAGCCGCCGGTCGCGCTCGTCGAACGTGGCGGTGGCCCCGTCCGCCCCGGTGCGGTTGCCCGCGGCGTCCCAGGTGTAACGGGTGGTGGTGCCCTCGTGGGTCCAGGAGGTCAGGCGGCCGGCCTGGTCGTAGCCGTAGGCGTCGCTCCCGGCCCCCGCGAAGCCGGTCGTCACCTCGCCGGTGGTGTGGTCCTCCTTGTCGTAGGTGTACGCCGCGGAGGTGACGGTCCTGCCGGCGCCGTCGGTCAGCGTGTCGGAGGCGGCTCTGCCCAGCTCGTCGTAGCCGAAGCGGCGCGTCGCCTGCGTCCCGTAGCCGACGCTCTGCGGACGGCCCGCGGCGTCGTAGGCATAGGTCCTGGTCGTGCCGGTGATGCCGTCGCGGGCCGTCCGCAGCCGCCCGTCGAGGTAGGTGAAGGTGGAGGTGCCGGCCGCGTCGGTCCTGCTCGTGAGCCGCCCGTCGGCGTCGTAGGCCAGGCTCGCCGTGCCGGAGGGGCCCTGCGCGGACAGCAGCAGCCCGCGGTCGTCGTAGCCGTAGACGTCGGCGGCAGTCCCGGACGCGGCCCTGGTCAGGCGGCCGGCGAGGTCGTAGCCGAGGGTGCGCTCGGAGGTGGCGGCGCCGGAGCCGGTCTCCTTGACCAGGCGGTGCGCGGCGTCGAAGACCCGCTGCCGGACGACGCCGCCGGGCGCCGACTCCCTGACGGGGTTCCCGGCGGCGTCGTAGGCGGTGGTCCAGGTGCGGTCGGCCGCGGCGGGATGCGCGGCGGTGGCCGGTTCGATGATCGACTCGGGCAGCCGGAGGCTGTTCGTCGTGTAGATCGTCGCGTTGCCGCGGCCGTTCGTGACGCGGGTGCGGTTGCCGGCGGCGTCGTAACCGAAGCTCGTGGTGATCGACGTGCCGTCGCTCACCGGCTCGGCCTGCTCGACGATCCGCCCCCCGGCGTCGTAGGCGAAGGTGGTGGTGCGGCCGAGCGCGTCGGTCACCCCGGTGAGGTTCCCGGCGGGGTCGTAGGCATAGGCGCGCCCGCGCAGCTCGGTCCCGGCGGCGTCGAGGTCGGTCTCGGCGGCCAGGTGGCCGAGCGGGTGGTACCCGTGCCGGACGGTGCGGCCGAGCCCGTCGCTCTCCCGGACCAGCCGTCCCCGCTGGTCGTAGCCGAACCGGGTGACCACGCCCGCCGGGTCCGTCGTCCTGACGGGCTCGCCGGTGCCGTCGTAGGCGTGCGTCGTGGTCGCGCCGCCAGGTGTGGTCACCGACAGCAGGTCGCCCGCGTCGTCGTACGTGTAGCGCGTGGTGCGGGCGGCGGCCACGGGGTGGCGCTCGACCTCGGTGGTCGTGACGGGACGGGCCAGGTCGTCGTAGGTGCTCTCGGTGCGCGCCCCCGTCGGCCCGATCGCCGAGAGCACCTCGCCGGTGGTGGTGTAGGTGTACCGCCACACCGCCCGCTCGCCGTCGCCGCCGGGCGAGTCCTGCGCCCGCAACCGGCCCAGCCGGTCGTGGTCGTAGCGCGTCGCGTTGCCGAGAGGATCGGTGATCTCCTCGATGTCGCCGGTGGGGTCGTAGCGGACGCCGGTCACGGGGACGATCGGCGTGGCGGAGCCGGGCGGCGTGTAGGAGGGCGACAGGAGCCTGACGGGCTGACCGAGCGGGTCGTACTCGACGCGGTCGACGTTGCCCAGCGCGTCCTTGAGCTCGGTGGCCTCGCCGAACGCGTTGTAGCCGGTCAGCGTCCGCGGCCGGACCGTGGCCGGCGGCCCGCCGTCGCTCTCGGCCCGCACGGGCGGGCCGGTGACGGAGGTCTGCCTGCCCAGCGGGTCGTGGTCGAAGGTGGTGGTGTAGGCGGCCTTGTCCGCCCCGGCGACGTTGCCGCGGGGGTCGGTCGCGGCGGTCATCAGGTCACGCTGGTCGTAGGCGTAGGAGGTGGTCAGCGTGGTGACGCCGTCGGTGACGCTCTCGCTGACCATCCGACCGGCGGCGTCGTAGCCGTAGCCGGTGGTCTCGGGCGCGGCGGGCATGGGCCAGGGGACGTTGGACGGCGAGCCCGAGGAGGACACCTGGGTCACGTTGCCGCCGAGGTCGTACTGGTAGGCGGTGCGGCGCCTCAGCCCGGCGGGGTCCGCGGTGGCCGAGGCGACCCGGCCCATCGCGTCCACCGTGTACTCGGTGACTCTCGCGCCGTCGCCGGTGGTCTCCTTGACGGGGTTGCCGTCGCCGTCGTACTGGATCGACGACAACACGAGGTCGCGCACGGACCCGCCGGGGTCGTGGAAGCCCTTCAGCGTGGTGCTCTTGACGAGGCCGTCGCCGTAGTAGGCCGTCTCGACGCGGCGGCCCATCGCGTCCGTCCGGCTCACCGGCCGCCCGGCGTGGTCGTAGGCGTAGGAGCCCAGGACCAGGGTGCCGCCACCGGAGGCGCCGAGGTCGCCGTCCGCGTCGAGCAGCCGTGCCTCGGCCAGCTGGTTGCGCGCGGTGTAGGCGTACTCGTACCGGGTGCCGGCCGGGTCCACCACGACGGTGGCGTTGCCGAGCAGGTCGTAGCGGTAGGCGGTCTCGCCGCCGAGGGAGTCGGTGGCGCGCTCGACGTGGTTGTGGTCGTCGTAGTCGTAGGAGATCGTCCGCGGCTCCCCGCCGGAGGCGACGTCGGCGGACTGCCAGCGCACCAGGTTGCCGTCCGCGTCGTAGGTGTTGTCCACCCGCCGCCGGGTCGTGGCCCCGGTGACGGCGTTGACCGCCGCCGGGTAGGTGACGCTGGTGAGGTCGGACCGGTCGTCGTAGCCGTAGGAGGTCGTCACACCCGCCGGGACGCTGTCGGAGATCTCGGTCCTGGAGGTGAGGCGGCCGAGCGCGTCGGTGGTGTACTTCGTCACCAGCCCGGACGGCGCGGTGACCTGGGCCAGGTCACCGGTGGAGGTGTAGGCGTAGCGGGTGACGGCGCCGCGCGGGTCGGTCTCGGTCAGCGGCAGGCCGCTCGGCACGGTGCCGCCGCCGGCCGCGCCCTCGGTGCCGTTGGTGTAGGTGTACCTGATCTGGCCGCCGCCGTCGGGGAAGGTCCGCGTCAGCAGGTTGCCCGCGGTGCCGTAGGCGAACGAGGTGCGGTAACGGTTGTCGGCCGGGCCGGAGGAGCGGCCGTCGCGGACCTCGACGGGGCGGTCGCCGCGCGGGTCGGTGGGAACGGTGACCGCGGGATAGGTGTAGTAGGAGGTGTGGCAGTCGTCCGCCGCCCGGCACGTGGTCCGCGTGGTCGGGTTGCCGCGTTTGTCGTAGGTGAAGCGGACCGTGTCCCCGTTCTCGTCGGTGATCGCCGAGGGGTATCCCTGGTCGTCGTAGTCGAAGGTGCGGATGGCCATCCCGTCGAGGTTGTGCCGGATGAAGTCCGGGGCCTCGCCCGGTTCCCCGGGCAGCGTGGTGCAGAAGCCCGGGTCGCCGGGGTCGGGGGCGGTGCACGTGAAGGTGGGCGACGGCGCCGGGGCCGGGGTCACCAGGACGTCGTCGTCGCGGGCGCCGAGGCCGAGGGGGATGCCCTGGCGGACGACGCGCCCGGCCAGGGCGTCGTACTCATACAGGTAGGGCTGGTCGGCCGGGTCCCGCACCTCGACGGCCCGGCGGATGTCGTCGTCGCCGCCGTACACGGCCGGCGGGCCGATCCTCCAGGTGCCGCCGTTGCCGTCGGTGTACTCGGCGACGCGGTCCCGCGCCACGTCGTAGGCGGCCTCGGCGGCGACCTTGCCGCTGGGCAGCGTCACCTTCGCCAGCTGGTCGGCGGCGCGCAGCGCCTCCCGGTAGTGCGCGGCGACCGACTCGGGCCCGAGCGGGTGCAGGTAGAGGGCGACCTCGTCGATGGTCCCGGCGTAGTGGCGCCGGGGGGTCGTGCCCCAGCCGGGCCAGGAGGCCGGTGTGGTGGCGTACGCGGCCCCGGCCTGGCCATACGTCAGGGCCAGGTGGTCGGGGATGCGGCCGGTCAGCGTGCCGGCGACCTTGCCGTCCAGGTAGAGGGTCTGGGTGGAGCCCGACGCCGACAGGACCGCGTGGTGCCATCTGCCGTCGTTGACCGCGGCGGCGCTGGTGATCGGGGAGATCGCGCCGCCACCGGCGAACTGGCCGCGCAGCCTGCCGTCGGTGCCGACGTACAGGATGGGCACTCCGGTCCCGGAGGCGGCGTCGAGCGGCTTGTCCTGGTAGCCGAGCAGGGGGCCGCCGGAGCCGGTCGGCAGATTCTTGAACCACAGCTCGACCGCCGGCTCGTGGCTCCTCTTGATCGCTCCCGGCGGCAGCGTGAGGGAGGAGGAGGTCCCGTTGAACCCCGCCGCCGTGTCGCCGGTGCCGGTGACGGCGCCCGCGGCCGGCAGGGTGACGTCGCGGTAGGTGGCGGCGTCCTTCCCCAGGTTGACCGCGATCTGGCTGGCGGCGCTGCCGCTCTCGTCCTCGCCGAGCCGGTAGTAGGACTCCGGCCCGCTGTCCAGCACGGCGCTGCGGTAGTGGGAACCCGGGGTGTACTCGTAGGTGGTGCACTGCCCGGCCGGCGCGCACGCCTTGGTCAGCAGGTCGCCGTCGTAGGCGTAGGTCCACGTCGGCACCCTGCCCGCGATGGGGCCGGTGCCGACGCCGGTGACGTGGGCGCCGGACCAGGTGAAGGTCAGCGACCGCTCGCCGGGCCGGCTGGTGGCCGTGGCGAGTCTGCCGTCCGCCGCGTTGTAGGTGAGCACGACGGCGTGCCCGTTCGCATCGGTGATCTTGGCCAGGCGGCTGCCGGCGAACTCGTAGGTGGTGCCGGACTTGTCGGTCAGCTTCCCGCCGGCGGAGTCGAACCTGAACGTGGCGTACCTGCCGGGTGGCGGCGCGAACGTGCCGTCGGGGTTCTTCCCGTAGCGCACCTGCCGCCCGTCGGGGTAGCCGATCACCACGTTGCCCGAGCCGTCCTGGTCCTGGGTCAGGCGCATGTCGTAGACCGTCGACCATCCGGCGCCGAAGGCGCCGTCGCGCCGCGGGTCCAGGCTGTTGTACGTGCGGTCCACGTTCAGGGCGGGGCCGGCCGTAAACACCGCGGCGTCCAGGACGTGGGTGCCGACGTTGCCGCTCTGCGGGTCGAACTCGGGGCCGGTGTCCGCGCCGGCCAGGCGTGAGGTGATCTCCGGCTGCGGGACCGACGTCAGCAGGGTCAGGCGGGGGGAGGGCACCTCGCTGCCGGTGTCCTTGACGAAGACCCGCCACACGTAGGTCCTGCCCCACGACAGCCTGCCCGCGGGCACGGCCCAGGCGCGCGTGGCCACGTACCCGGAGTCGAAGCAGCCGGTGGTGCCGCCGGCCGGTGTGCTCTCGCAGACCTCGAACTTGTACGACAGCGCCGACCCCGCCGGGGGGTCCAGGTCGACGGCGGTGGCCCACAGCTGCGGGGTCAGCGCCGGGGCCTGATGGCCGTTGGGCGGATACAGCTCCTGCAGCACGGGCGGGATGTCGATCACTTTCAGGATGAGCCGTGCGGGTGGCACGTTCTCGTCGACGAACACCGGCCCGCCCCTGCGCGCCATGGTGAAGTCGATGGAGTAGGTGCCGGGCCGCAACGCCTTGATCGTCGCCTCCAGCGCGACCTTGGCGCCGCGGGCCACGTTCTGCGTGAGGTTCGCCGAACGCTGCTGGGTGACGAGCTTGCCCTTGCCGGTGTAGACCCGGTAGGCGAGGTAGTAGTCGCCGGGCGTCCAGGTCTGCGCGCCCGTGTTGGTCACCGTGATCTTGATCTTGCCGCTCTGCGCCTGCGTGACCGGCGGCTCGGGCACCGGCCTGGTGATGGCGTAGGAGGCGTTGTACGGGCTGTGCGTCACGATCAGGCGCGGCGGGTTGGCGGTGTCGTGGCCGGTGAACTTCTTGTACCCCTGGCCGTCGGCGGAGGCGTCCCGGACCGACAGGCCGTAGTTGGGCCGGCGGCCGTCCGCCCAGCGCTGGACCAGATCCCTGCCGCCCTTGCCGAGATTGAAGGTGACGGCCTTGGTGGGGCAGTTCGATCTGGTCGCGCCGAAGGCGATGTACCCGTGGGAGAAGGACGAGCGCGCCAGCGCCGGGCCGACGCCGGGCCCCGGATACGACAGCCCGCCGCGCCCGGCCCACTCCTCGGTGACCGGGTGCACGGTCACCGGGCGGGCCCGGCAGGTCGCGGAGTCGTAGTTGACCATCCACAGGTAGGCGGCGAACACCTGGTGGTTCCTGAGCCGGTCGTCGAGCTGCGGGAAGGCCAGGTAGGCGGCCGACCTGCGGCCGACAGTCAGCTCCTGCCCGCCGCCGGTGGAGCCGCCGTCCCCCGCCGACAGGCTGGTGCCCGCCGCGGATATCTCCACGCTCGGGTCCACCATCACGGGGAACACCCGGCCCGGCGCGGCCAGCCAGGCCGGGTCCGCGCTCACCCGCAGCACCGGCCGGCCGCCTTCGGCGCGCAGGCTGTAGGACACCTTGGCGGAGGTCGCGGGCCTGGCCGCCGAGTCGGCCATCGAACCGGCCGGCACCGCCGCCCGCCTGCGGCCCGCCTCGTCGGTGAACACCACCTGGCCGTCCACCGTCGCCGCGGTCAGACCTTTCAGCGCCAGCGGGAAGTCGAAGGAGGCCGGTGCGGACGGCGAGTGGAGCACGACGGTCTCCTTGACCCCGCCCGGCACCACGTCGACGCGCACGTCCGCGTCCCGCCACACCCGCGGGTAGGTGACGCCGCGCGCGCCCGCCTCGCCCGGCGCGGCCTCGCCGTCCCGTACGCCATAGGCCACCTCGTGGCCCGCGTCCAGTGCCAGGCGCACCATGCCCGCCGCCCCGGCCCGCGGCGCCAGGCGGACGTCCACCGCGTCGGCGGTGTTGCGCCATCCGCCGCCGTCCCGCCCGCGCACGGGCGCGAGGCGCGTGTCGATGGGCACCCAGCTCCCGTCGACGCGCCTGTAGTTGATGGGGCTCGCGGAGAACTCACTGGTCAGCGTGCCGTCGGCGTTGGCGGACGTCCGCGAGTACGCGTCCCGCTCCCCGGGCGGCTCCCGGCCGGCCGCGGCGCCGAATCCCGGCGTCGCGTTCCGCGCGGGCGGCGCCGGGACCACCGTCGCGGTGTTCGACGGCACCCGGGCCGTCCCGCCCGGCGCGGTCAGCGGGTAGCGCGCCCGCAGGGTGACCGGTTCCCGCGTGTTGCGTGTGGTCCCCTGTAGATGGGGCAGGCCCGCGGCCGACCCCCAGGCCTGCACGGGGGTCGCGATCGCCGCCGGCGGCGCGGTGCCCGTGACGATCCCGTCCACGCCGGTCACCAGCAGCAGCGCGGCGAGTAGGAACAGGACCGGCCGCGGAAACGCGGCGATCGAGCGGCCGGGCACCGGACGCCCGGAAAGCATTGATTCCTGCAGCGTGACCATGACCTCTCCAGCCTCCGGGGAGGCCGGGCGATCCCCGCCCGGCCCGTCTGACCTGCTGCTACCTGGGCGGCCTGGGGAGCGTGCCGCGGACGAACGTCACCGCGTCCCGGCCGTCTCCCGCGGACCGGGCGGCCGACGACGCCGCGACCTGGTAGACGCGGGTCCGGTTGTCGGCGTCGCGGAACAGGAACGCCCACGTCGGCCCGCCGGCGTTGGTGAAGGCGAAGGCGGTGGGGTCGGTGGCGCTCACGTCCGGATCGAAGGTCACCCGCACCCAGTCGCGCCAGGCGCCCGAACCCTGCACGGTCTCGCCGGTGCTGTAGATGGCGCCGTCCGCGCCGCGCGCGAGTATCTCGGTCTTGCCGCTGACCGGGCTGATCAGTGCCGAGGGCGCACCCGCGGCGGCCAGGCCGGGCACCCGCTCCCAGGCGTCGGGGAAGTCGCCCGCGGCGTCCTGCCGCTTGGTGAGGACCGTCCCGTCGCCGCCGCGGGCGAACAGCCGGATCCTGCTGCCCGGGTACACCACCGCCGACGGCGTCCCGGAGAACCCGGGCTCGCTCAGGCTCGTGCAGCCGGTGACGGCGCCGTTCGCGTACAGCATGGTCCGCAGGGTCCCGGCGGCGTCGGTGACGAACACCCTGATGCCGCCGCCCACCGTGACCACCGCGGGGGTGGCGCCGGCGAACCCGGCGACGCCGAGGCTGATCCACGAGGTGTACGGCCCGGCCGCCGACGTCTGGGGCAGCGCCCACAGCACCCCGCCGGTGTCCACCGCGAACGCGACCGGCCTGCCGTCCTCCAGCCGCCCGATCGCCGCGTGCGAGGTCATCGGGATCTCCACCGGCAGCCACGCCCCCCAGGCGGGCGGGTTCTTCGTGGCCTGCGTGACCGTCCAGACCGGGCCGGTGGCGTTGTGACCGGCGATCTGCAGCCGCCCGTCGGCCTGCTCGCCGAGCGCGGGCGGCCCGGTGTAGGCCTGCGTGCCGGAGATCACCGTCCACTGGACCGAGCCGAAGCTGTCGGGGTCGGTCTGATGGCCGTGCAGCAGCCTGCCGATGTTGTCGGTGTAGGCGTACTCCAGCGTGCCTGCCTGCGCCCCCGGCACCGGGGAGGCCTGCAGGGCGGCCGTGGGGGAGTACGACTCGACCGGTACGGCCGCCGAGGCCGCCGGGACCAGGCGCGACAGCGCCACGGCGGTGCCGGAGGCGGGCTGGCCGTTCGGTGACTCCCCGGCGGCGCCGATGACGGCCTCGGCCCTGCCGTCGCCGTTGAGGTCGCCGAGCGCGGCGGCCGAGCCGAAGTTGTCACCGGCCTCGTTGACGTCGCCCGCGTCGATCTGGGTGATGCGGCGGCCGGTGGCGATGCTGACCGTGGAGCCCGGGGGCCGCGGCCCGCCGCGGAACAGGTAGGCGACGCCGGCACCCGCCGCGCCGTACGCCTTGCCGGGGGCCCCGATCACCAGGTCGGCGTGGCCGTCGTGGTCCGCGTCGCCGGTCGCCAGGGTGCTGCCGAACTTGTCACCCGCGGCGAGCTGCTCGGCGGCCCCGCTCTCCTGGACCCAGAAGGCGGTGCCCAGCTTCGCCGACGCGCCGGGGAAGATGCCGACCGACCCGCTCCTCGGCTCCGAGCCCGGCGCCTCGCCTGGCGTGCCGGCGGCGATGTCGGCGTACCCGTCGTGGTCGAAGTCGCCGAGGGCGAGCGCCGCGCCGAAGTTGTCGTCGGCCTCGTTGCCGCCGCCGTTGCCCTCCTGGGTCACCCCGAAGCCGGCGGCCTTGCCCGAGGCGGCGCCGGGGATGACGTAGACGACGCCGCTGCCCGCCGGGTCCGACCCCGGAGCCTCCGCCGGCGCGCCCACCACGAGGTCGGCATGCGAACTGCCGGTGACGTTGCCGAGCGCGAGCGCCGCGCCGAAGCGGTCGCCGGCCTCGGTGGCGCCGCCCGCGTCCTCCTGCTTGGTGTTCCAGCCGGTGACGACGCCGCCGGAGGACCCCTTGTAGACGTAGACCGCGCCGCCCCGCGTCGTCTCCCCGGGCGGCATCTCGCCCGGCACCCCGATCGCCAGGTCGGCGTAGCCGTCGCCGTTCATGTCACCGGCCGCCAGCGCCGTGCCGAAGGCGTCGCCCGCCTCGTCCCCGCCGCCGCCGGTCGACTGCGTGTACCACTTGCCGCCGGAGAGCCCGCCCGAGCCACCGGTGAAGACGGCGATCGAACCGGCGCCGGCCGCCGACCCGACCACCTCACCCGGCGAGCCGACAGCGAGGTCGGCGTACCCGTCCTTGTTGAAGTCACCCGCCGCCAGCGCGGCGCCGAACCGGTCCCCGGCCTCGACGCCCGCCCCGGCGCCGGCCTGGGTCAGCCGGGCGCCCGGCATGACCAGCCCGTTCGCCGACCCCCTGAACACGGTCACGCTGCCGCCCGCCGCCCCTCCCGTGGTGTCCCCGGGCGCACCCACGGCGACGTCGGCGAACCCGTCCTTGTTGAAGTCGCCGCTCACGGAGGCCGCACCGAACCTGGCCCCGGAGACGGGACCCGCGGGGGTGACCACCCGCCGTGCGTACAGATCGGCGGCGGCACAGGGCGTCGCCGCGCGCGCGGCGGCGGGCACCAGCCCCGTGACCGTCCCCGACGCGACCATCGTGAGGACGCACAACCAACCGGCAGCGCGACAACGGGTCATGAATCCGACCTCCGCCTCGAACGGGACAGGAACCCGAATCGGCACCTGATTCCGGCGAAGGTAGCGAGATCGCGTCGGTCAAGGCGTCAGCCCTACGGTGGAAACCCGCTCCACCGATCCGGGTAGCCGCCGGCCGCCGTGTCAACCAGCGCGGTACACGACCACGCGACGGAGACGGCCGGGTGTGCCTCGGCACCGGTGTGAGCTCACCGGGGGTTCACGCCGGGTACGCGTGGGTCTCGGTGGCCTTGACCGACGCCCACACGTGCTGGCCGGGGGTCAGGTCGAGGTCGGCGACCGCGGCGGGGGTGATGTCGGCGAAGGCGGTGAGCGGGCCGTCGAGGTGGACGCGGACGTTGTCGCCGTGGCGCTCGATGCCCTCGATGCCTGCCTGCCAGACGTTGCGCGGGCTGCCGTCGGGGCGGGAGCGGTAGAGCGCGACGGCCGCAGGTGGGAAGGCCACGAACACCGGGCCCGTCAGGTGTTCCGACGTGTTGAACAGGAGCTTGCCGACCTTGACCTGGGCGCCGTCGGCCTGGCCGCGGTACAGGTTGAGGCCGACCAGGCGGGCGACGTAGTCGGTGCGCGGGCGGCGGGCCACCTCGCCCGGGGTGCCCTCCTGCACGACGGTGCCGTTCTCGATGACGATCAGCCGGTCGGCCAGCACCATCGCGTCCAGCGGGTCGTGGGTGACCAGGACGGTGGCGCCGTCGAAGTCACCGAGGTGGCGGCGCAGCTGGGAGCGGATCTCCAGCCGGGTGTGCGCGTCGAGGGCGGCCAGCGGCTCGTCCATCAGCAGCAGGCGCGGCCGGACGGCCAGCGCCCTGGCCAGCGCGACCCGTTGCGCCTGGCCGCCGGACAACCGCCGGGGCTTGGCGGCGGCGTGACCGGCCAGGCCGACGCGCTCCAGCAGGGCGGCGGCGGCGCGGCGGGCCTCGGCCTTGGAGACGCCCTGGCAGCGCGGCCCGAAGGCGATGTTGTCCAGCGCGGACAGGTGCGGGAAGAGCAGGTAGTCCTGGAACACCATGCCGATCGGGCGCCGCTCGGCGGCCAGGGTGTGCATCGGCAGGCCGTCCAGGGTGATCTGCCCGCCGGTCATGGCCGTCAGCCCGGCCAGGGCCCGCAGCGCGGTGGTCTTGCCCGCGCCGTTCGGGCCGAGCAGCGCGACCACCTCGCCGGGGGCCACCTCCAGGGTGAGGTCCAGCTCGAAGCCGGGCCGGGTGACCAGCAGGCGGGCCCGCAGCGTCATGGCGCGCTCACCCACCGATCCCGCAGGCTGGCCAGGATGACCACCGAGACGGCCAGCAGGACCAGGCTGAGCACGATGGCGGCCTCCGGTTCGGTCTCCAGCGCCAGGTAGACCGCCAGCGGCATCGTCCGCGTGGTGCCCGGGAAGTTGCCCGCGAACGTGATGGTGGCGCCGAACTCGCCCAGCGCCCGCGCCCAGCACAGCACCGCGCCGGCCACCACACCCGGCATGATCAGCGGCAGGGTGACGCGGCGGAAGACGGTCAGGCGCGAGGCGCCGAGCGTCGCGGCGGCCTCCTCGAAGCGCTGGTCGGCGCCGCGCAGCGCGCCCTCGACGCTGATGACCAGGAACGGCATCGCCACGAACGCCTCGGCGACGATCACACCGGCCGTGGTGAAGGGCAGGGTGATCCCGAAGGTCGTGTCCAGCCACTGGCCGGCCAGCCCGCGCCGTCCGAGCACCAGCAGCAGCGCCACACCGCCGACCACCGGGGGGAGCACCAGCGGGACGGTCACCAGGGCCCGCACCACCCGCCGCCCCGGGAAGTCCACCCGCGCGAGCAGCCAGGCGAGCGGCACCCCGAGCACCAGGCACACCGCGGTGGCGACGGTCGCGCACATCAGTGACAGCCGCAGCGCCTCCAGCACGTGCTGCTCGGTCAGCCGCTCCAGCAGCGTCGCCCACGGGGCGCGGACCAGCAGCCCGGCCAGGGGCAGCACAAGGAACGCCAGCCCGAGCAGCGCGGGCAGCACCAGCATCCAGGGCAGGCGGCCGGAGACCTGCCCGGACGACGCCGGACGGCCGGTGAACCCGCTGTGCGGGTCCACCGGTCCGGCGCGCTCGGAAGTGGCCATACGGGTCAGGGCGCCTCGAAGCCGGCCTGGGTCAGCACGTCCTTGCCCTGCTGCGACAGCACCAGGTCCACGAACTGCTTGGCCAGGTCACCGGCCGGGGCCTGGGACAGGGTGGCGATCGGGTAGTCGTTGATCGCCTTGTCGGCCTCGGGGAACTCGATGCCCTTGACCTTGCCCGCCGAGGCGATCACGTCGGTCCTGTAGACCAGGGCCGCGTCCACCTCCCCGAGCTCGACCTTGGTGAGGGTCGCCTTGACGTCTTGCTCCAGCGTGACCGCGGTGACCTTCAGCCCGGCGGCGTCCAGCGCCTTGATCGCGGCGGCCCCGCACGGCACCTGCTCGGCGCACAGCGCCACCTTGACCTTGGGGTCGGCCAGGTCGGAAAGGTCCTCCACCTTGGCGGGATTGTCGGCGGGCACGGCGATCTGCAGCTTGTTGCGCACGAACGTGGCCGGGGCGCCCGCCAGCGAGGCGTCGGTCACCGTCTTCATCGTGGCCGGGCTGGCGGCGGCGAACACGTCGGCCGGCGCGCCCTGGGTGATCTGCTGGGCGAGCGTGGCGCTGGAGCCGAAGTTGAACCTCACCGTGGTGCCCGGGTGCGCGGCCTCGAAGGTCTTGCCGAGCTCGGTGAACGTGCCGGTCAGCGACGCGGCGGCGAAGACCGTCAGTT
Organism: Sphaerisporangium aureirubrum; assembly: GCF_042658925.1. NCBI lineage: Bacteria > Bacillati > Actinomycetota > Actinomycetes > Streptosporangiales > Streptosporangiaceae > Sphaerisporangium > Sphaerisporangium aureirubrum. The sequence goes on along the minus strand of NZ_JBHSRF010000002.1, from coordinate 49,342 downwards.
CCTTGGCCACGGCGCTCGCGGACGCCGGGGCGGACTCCGGAGGGGAGGCGGAGGCGACCGGGTCGCCGGAGCCGCACCCCGACAGCCCGAGGACGAGCGCGACGGGCAGGGCGACGGCCCACCGGGACAAACGGCTGAACACCAAGGGAGGCTCCTCACTGGCTACTGGCCACGCGTTCGTGGCCGGGGATCTCCACGACGACGTTGGTGGACTTGATCACGGCGACCGCCACCACCCCCGCCGCCAGGCCGAGTTCGTCGGCGGCCTGACGGCTCATCAGCGAAACCACCCGGAACGGCCCGGCGGCGATCTCGACCTGCGCCATCACCGCGTCCCGGATCACCTCGGTCACGATCCCGCGGAAGCGATTGCGCGCCGAGGAACGGCCGCCGTCGACCGTCTCGACCTGAGCCCGGGCGAAGGCGGCCAGCTCGGCACCGTCGACCTGCCGGTGCCCGTGCTCGTCCCGTTCGGCGGCCAGCCGCCCGGCGTCCACCCAACGGCGGACGGTGTCGGAGCTGACCCCGAGCAACGCGGCGGCCTCACTGATCCGGAACGTCGTCACAAGCCATCACCCTATCTTTCGCATATTCCAGCCTGAATACCCGACTATCCCGGCAAGAGCGGAGTATCAGCCGCATATGCCCTTGCATCCACAAGCTTGCGCGTGGCTGTCCGAGGAGGATTCCCAGGAAGACCAGTGTCAGGCCTGCGATCTGCTGGGGGGCCAAGGGCTCGTGGGCGAGGGTGGTGCCGAGGAGGACACCGGTTATCGGGTTGAGCAGGCCGATCAAGCCCACGGTGCCGGTGGGGAGGTGTTTGAGGCCGGTGAACCAGGCGGCGAAGGCCAGGGCGGTCGCGATGATCGTGATGTAGGTGAAGCCGAGCAGGGCGGGGAGGGACAGGGCGGGGGGTGGGCCCTCCAGTGCCACCGCCAGGGGGATCAGGGTGGCTCCGCCGGCGATCAGTTGCCAGGAGGTCAGGGAGAAGAGGTCGATGTCCGTGCCCCATTTCTTGGCCAGTACGTAGCCGAGGGAGGACATGGCCATGGCGGCGACGGAGGCGAGCACGCCGGTGGGGTTCACGGCGCTCGTGCCGTCCAGGAGCAGGAGGCAGACGCCGGCGATGCCGATGACGGCTCCGGCCATGTGGGCGGTCTGCGGGCGGGTGGACAGGGCCGCCCAGGCCAGGAGCATCATGACGATCGGGGAGGTGGCCATGATCGTGGACGCGATGCTCGTGGGGAGTGTCTGGGCCGCCAGGTAGACCAGGGCGAAGAACGCGCCCATGTTGAGGGTGCCGAGGACCAGGGATTTCCACCACCAGGAGCCGTGGGGGCGCTTTCTGCTGACCAGGAGGAGCAGGAGGCCCGCGGGCAGGGCGCGGATCGCGGCGCCGTACAGGGGATGGTCGGGGGGCAGGTACCGATGGGTGATGAAGTAGGTGGTGCCCCAGGCCACGGGGGCGACCGCGGTGACGGCGGCCCAGCGGAAACTAGCTTCCATGGAAGATATAATACCTTCCGTGGAAGCTATAATGGCGGGGTGAGTGAGCATCTCGACCGGGTGGCCCGGATTCAGCAGGCGTGGGCCCGTGAGCGGCCCGACGTGGATGTCGCGCCGCAAGGGGTGATCGGCCGGCTTCACCGCGTCGCCGATCACCTGACCGAGCAGCTCTGTGTGGTGTATCGGCGCTACGGCCTGGGGGAGGGCGAGTTCGATGTGCTCGCCACGCTGCGCAGGGCCGGGGAGCCGTTCGAGCGGGCGCCGGGGGAGCTCGCCGCGCACACCATGGTCACCACGGGAGCCATGACCAAGCGCGTCGACCGGCTGGAGCGTGCGGGGCTGGTCACGCGCCGGCCCGGTGCGAGCGACGGGCGGGCGCGTGTCGTCGCGCTCACCGACGCCGGGAGGGAGCTGATCGACGAGGCGTTCACCGAGCACATGCGCAACGAACGACGGCTCCTCGACCTCCTGACACCGGACGAGGCCGCGCGGCTGGAATCGCTTCTCGCCACCTGGCTCGCCTGCTTCGAGGCGCCGCACCAGGGGGAGGACCGGGCGGCGCGGCCGTCCGGCGAGCGGTGATCACCTGAGGGACCGGCGCCAGGCCACCGCGGGGGCCGGCTTTATTCGGGTACGGCCATCTCGCCGAGGAGGGACCAGTCGTCCTGCGGGAGCGTCGCGTTCACGATGCGGGGCGTCTCGGCGAGGTGGGGCGGGATGGTCTGCTGGGCCTTCCTGAAGTGGTCCGACTGGACGTGGGCCGCGCCCGCGTCGCCGTCGCGGAAGGCCTCCACCAGGACGTACTCGGCCGGGTCGTCGATGCTGCGGGACCAGTCGAACCACAGGCAGCCGGGTTCGGCGCGGGTCGCCCGGGTGAACTCGGCGGTGATCTCGGGCCACTGGTCGGCGGACTGCGGGAGGACGCGGAACTTCGCGGTAATGAAGATCACTGGCATCTCTTTCAAGGGCGGGAACGATCAGAGGCTTCATACGATGCCATGGCCGGTTCGCGCCCGGTGACGTCCGCCTGCCGGAACGGCGGTCAGGCGAGGTTCAGCTGCCAGGAGACGCCGAAGCGGTCGTTGGTCCAGCCGAAGCGCTTGCTGAAGCCGTAGGAGCCCAGGGGCATCAGCGGGCGGCCGCCCTCGGAGAGGGCCGCGTACAGGCGGTCGATCTCTTCCTCGGTGTCGCATTCGACGAACAGGGAGATCGACGGGGTAAAGGTGAAGGCGTGCGAGACGTCGCTGTCGATGGCCATGTAGCGCTGACCCGCCAGGGTGAAGACGGCGTGCTGGACGGTTCCCTCCGCGCCGGGGTCGTCGGGGCCGTGGCGGACGAGGCTGACGATCTCGGCGTCGTCGAACAGGGAGGTGTAGAACGTCAGCGCCTCCTCGGCGGCGCCTTCGAACATCAGGAATGTGGTGATCTTTTGGGACATGGGTGGACTCCCGTCCGGGGATCGGTGCCGCATATTATGGCCCGCGCATTCGAACAGGTTGCGAACACGGCAAATCTATCGGAGACCAGCGCGTGAGCAAGGTTCTGTACGTCATCGTCTGCGCGGCCGGGGCCGCGGCGGAGGTCGGCGAGCTCGTCGCGCCGGCCCAGGAGGCGGGGTGGGTCGTCCAGATCGTCGCCACGCCGTCCGCGCTCGGCTTCATCGACGTCCCCGCCCTGGAGGAGCTGACGGGGCGGCCCGTCCGCAGCCGTTACCGCAGGCCGACGGAGCCGAAACCGCCCAGGCCGGACGCCATCATCGTGGCCCCCGCCACCTTCAACACCATCAACAAGTTCGCCCAGGGCATCGCCGACACCTACGCACTCGGGCTGCTCGCCGAGGCCCCGGGGCTCGGCATACCCGTCGTCGTGCTGCCCTTCGTGAACAGCGCCCTCGCCGGCCGGATCCCCTTCCGCCGCAGCGTCGACGTGCTGCGTGCCGAGGGTGTCCACGTCCTGCTCGAACCCCACGCCCCGGGCTCCGGACCCGGCGGCCACCCCTGGCGTCTCGCCCTGGCCACCCTCGGCGCGCCCTAGGCCTGAGCGGGGCCCGGCGGTATTCTCCCGGCGGTCACGAAGATCCATGAAGCGAAGGAAACCGTCATGCTCAAAGGTGTCGACCCCGTTCTGACGCCCGAAATGCTGTACGCGTTGAGCTCGATGGGCCACGGGGACGAGGTCGTCGTGGCCGACGCCCACTTCCCGGCCGAGAAGATCGCGCGGCGGACCACGCACGGCAAGCTGCTCCGCGCCGAGGGCGGCGGCAGCCCCCGGGTGGTCCGGGCGATCCTGTCCGTGCTGGAGCTCGACGCCTACATCGAGCACCCGGCCGAGCGGATGATGGTCGACGGCGAACCCGACACCCTGCCGCAGGTGCAGCGCGAGGCCGCGGACGAGCTGAGCCGGGCCACCGGCAGGACCTTCACCCCGGTCGCGCGGGGCGAGTTCTACGAGCGCGCGAAGGACGCCTTCTGCGTCGTCGTCACCGCCGAGACGCGCGGCTGGGGCTGCTTCATCCTCACGAAGGGCGTGCTCGTCACCCCGGACGAGCCGGCGTCCGCGGGAGGTTCGACCGTCGGCGAGTGGACGCCGTAGGGATCAGGCGCCCGGCTGGCCGTCGGACGGCACCGGGAGCCGCTCGTCCCCGGGTGGCACGACACTCGCCAGGATGTGCGCCGCGACGGCTTCCGCGTCCTTGACCTGGGCCGGGAGAGCGGGGACGGCGCTCGGGCGGGTGACGGTGAAGCCGAGTTTCCCGCTCTTCCTGACGAATACGGATACTGTGGCGAGCAGGCCGACCTTGCCGTGAACCTCCATATAGGGAGGCAGGTGTACGCGGGGGCCGAACTTCCGCGGCAGGACCAGCCGGACGCGTTCCACGATGAGGCAGCGGAGCCTGGCGCCGGTCAGGGTGCGCTGGAGGACGGTCAGGGCTTCCAGATGGGCTCGGGCACGGCGGTCGCCGATGTCCTCGAACGAGATCATGGCATGGCCTCCCGGCCCCCGCGGGCGAGCGATCGCGAGGGTTTCGCGGGGTAAACCCTTTCGGGGGAAATGTGCTGGAGTCCGCGCATGTACCAAGGATTTCCAACCCGGTGGGACCTTTACATGTCCTGACCCTGTCCCAGCGCTGAATTATCACTGAACCGCGGTGCGTCCCACGCTCCGGCCATGTGCGAGACTTACAGGTATGGCGGAACTCAACGGCTCGCCGGTCGCCCCTGAGGCTTTGCAGGCGCTAGGGCTGCTCAACTACGGTCACTTCACCTCGATTAGGGTCGACGACCAAGCCGTACGCGGACTATCTCATCATTTAGACAGGCTCGTCCATGACTGCCGGATATTGTTTGACGTAGAGCTGGACAGGGACATGGTCCGGCATTTCATCCGAAATGCCGTCAAAGGCGAGCAAGGGTCCTTCGTCGTGCGGGTGACCCTGTTCGACCCCTCGATGGAACTGGGCCAGCCGAGCGCGTCCCGCACCCCGAGCGTGCTGGTGACGATCAGGCCGGCCGGGCGCCTGCCCGCCACCCCGATGCGGGTGCGGACGGCGAGTTACAGTCGTGACCTGCCCGAGGTCAAGCACGTCGGCCTGTTCGGCGCGGTGCTGGACCGCAGGAACGCGCAGCTCAGCGGTTTCGACGACGCGCTGTTCGTGGACGACGCCTGCTTCGTCTCCGAGGGGACGACGTGGAATGTCGGGTTCTTCGACGGGGAGCGGGTCGTATGGCCGAGCGCGCCGGTATTGGCGGGCGTGACCATGAGGCTGCTCAAACAGGTTCACGAGCAGACAGTCACGATACCGGTCAACATGAAGGATGTTCCATATATGCAGGCCGCTTTCGCCACCAATACCACCATAGGCGTGCGGCCCATCACGGCCATCAATGACCTGGAGCTTCCCGACGATCACCCGATCTTCTGCACCCTGCAGAAGGAATACGAGGAGATTCCCGCCGAGCGACTCTAGCCTGATCGAGGAATTCGAACGCAATGTCTCCCACCATCCAGATCTGGTCCGGGCGGGAAGTCCGCGCGCTTCGCGAGGCGAAGCGGATGAGCATCAGGGCGTTCGCCGCGCACCTCGGCGTGAGCGAACGCATGGTGTCGAAGTGGGAGGCCGCCGGGTCCGGCATCCATCCCCGCCCGGTGAACCAGGCGGCGCTGGACTCATCCCTGGCCACGTCGAGTTCCGACGAGCACGTGAGGTTCGCCGGGCTGGTCGCCCCGGCGGCGCCGGACGGGGACGCCCACGCGGCGCCCGGCGGCCCGCAGCCCCTGGCCGGCGGGCATCACCAGGTGCGGCATCCGATCGACGGCAAGCTGATGACGCTCGTTGACGCCGGGGTCTTCCTGTGCGGCCCCCACGACGACCCGGTCTATCTCCCCGGCTTCTACATCGACATCTTCCCGACGACCAACGCCGACTACGCCAGATTCGTCGCCGCCACCGGGCACCGACGGCCGGGCCACTGGAACCAGGACTCCGGCCCGCCCGGCCAGCTGTCCGACCACCCGGTCGTCTTCGTCACCTGGCACGACGCGGCGGCCTACGCCGAGTGGGCCGCCAAGGCGTTACCCACAGACCGGCAGTGGGAGAAGGCCGCGCGGGGCGTGCGCGGCGACGTCTACCCCTGGGGCAACCAGCTGACCCCCGCCAAGTGCAACGTCCGCGAGAGCGGCCCCGGGACCACGACCCCGGTCGACCGCTACCACAGCGGCGTGAGCCCCTACGGCGTCTACGACATGTGCGGGAACACCTGGGAGTGGCTGGGCACCCTGTCCCAGCCCTCCCGTCACGAGCTCAAGGGCAGCGCCTTCACCAGTCCGTTCATCCGCGCCACCCCGTCCACCTTCAACGACGCCTCCGTCGCCATGCTCGACGACGACACCGGCTTCCGCTGCGTCACACCGGCCGAGACCCTGCGCGCCCTGCTGAAGATGACCGGCTAGCAGTCGACGTAGCCGGACCGCGTGGCCCGGTACGCGCACGAGTCGACCGGCCTGCCGTCCGCCCGGCGCAGGTAGGCGGTGTCGGCGTCGTTGTTCCAGACGTACGCCCGGCGGCCCCAGAAGAGAGTGGAGGTGCCGCTGTCGCCCTGGCCGGTGCGGACGGTGATGGTCTTCCCCGGCTTGATGGCCAGCACGCCGAAGAGGTACTTGTAGCCGGTCTTGTCGTGCAGAACCCACTCCTCCAGGTTGATCGCCTTACGCGTGGTGTTCTTGATCCGCACGTACTCCGCGTTGAGACTCGCGTTCCCGCGCCGGTCGACACCGGGAGAGTCGTACCAGACCCGGGTGATCTGTACGGCGGGCGCAGCGGCGGCCTGCGCGGACGGAGCGACGGCGACCAGGCTGCCGGCCAGGACGACGACGGCACCAAGAGAGCGAACACGCACGGATGACTCCTTATGCGGCAATGGGACGCCATAAGGGACGGGGCGCACGGCCGGCCGGTTGTCGCCACCGTCGATCTGGAACTCCAGGAAGACGGCCATCTGTGGGGGGACACAATGGTTCATTCGCGACGAGAGGAGGACCGTCGGCCGTGAGGGGCGGATGAGTTTCCATGTGCGCGACGGCCTGCCGTCGGATGCCGAAGAGATCCTCCGGGTCAAGAACGACGGGTTCGCCGAGCCGGAGGTCCACTACCGGATCGTGTTGTGAGCGAGCTCACAGGACGTGGCCGCCGCGGGCGGCGAGGGCGTATTCGCGGAGTGGGGGGGTGAGGCGGCGGTGGGTGCGGAGGAAGTCGTCGATGGTGGTCTCTACCTGGTCGGGGTAGTTGTGGTGCCAGTGGCCGAGGCCGTGGAGGCCGCTTTCGACGCAGGCGATGTTCTTGCCGGCCAGGTTGTCGCGCATGACGGCGAGCAGGGCGGAGTCGATGCGGCGGTGGTAGGGCTCCTCCGGCCTTCCCCAGCTCGGGAAGTTGTCCCACCACATGTAGCAGATGCTGTTGAGTGGCTCCTCCGGTGGTGTCTCCACCCCGTTGCTCATGATCCGCCGGCAGTGCGGGGCGAAAAGGTTCTCGTACATCGCGCGGATCGCTTCGACGCACCCGAGCCGCAGGGCCACGTCGACCTGCTCGTCGTAGAGGGTGTAGAGGAGATCGCAGCGGGGGCTGCTCAGAAACCACAGGCCGTCGTTTATCTGCTGGGTCGAGTAATTCTCGACGAGCCGTCCGGCGGTGGTGAAGAAGTCGGTGAGCCCGCGGATGATCTCGTGCGGGGGGTCGTCGTGATCGATGTCGTCCTGAACGATGAGCAGGCGGTGCGCCCACTGGTCTGAATCCACCATCACCTCGTGTGGGTCTGATCTTCATGGTGTGGGACGTTCCAACGGGGTGACGGGTTGCCGGTTCTGTCCGCATCCGGCCAGGAAGTGACAGCTGGAATACCCGGAATGTCCGGCCGGTTTGTGCGAAAGCCGGACCGACTACCTCGGGACGGTACGAGTACGGCGGATCGCATCCGGTCCGTGTCCCTCAGCGAAGGATCAGCCGTGACCACTCAGGCGACGAGCGTCACCCGCACCGTCGATCGTGTCGAAGCGAAGACCGCGCTTGGGCCTGACGCCCAGGTGGACGACAAGGCGATCATCATCGCGCCGAACAACCCCGCCCGGACGGACCCCTTCCTGGTGCTGGCGGAGGACTGGTTCTCCTCGCCCGGGTTCGAGTGGCACCCGCACCGGGGCATGGAGACCGTGACCACAGTGGTGGACGGCGTGCTGGAGCACGGCGACAACGCGGGGCACGTGGGGGCGCTGGAGAGCGGCGACGTGCAGTGGATGACGGCCGGCCGGGGGATCATCCACCGCGAGCTGGCGTACCGGAACGAGCACGCGCACACGTTGCAGCTGTGGCTGAACCTGCCCGCGCGGTCGAAGATGGTCGACACGCGGTACCAGGACCTGCTCGGCAAGGCGCGGCCGGTGGTCACGACGACGCCGGGGGTCCGGGTGGACGTGGTCTCGGGGGCCGCGGCGGGGGTGCAGGGGCCCGCGCTCAACCACTGGCCGATCACGGCGGTGATCGTGACGCTTGAGCCCGGGACGTCCCTGGAGCATGTGATCCCGGCGGCGCACCGGGCGTTCGCGTACGTGCTGCAGGGGGAGGCCGCGATCGCGGGCCGGCGTGCCGTGGCGGGGGAGATCGCCTGGTCGGACCCGGTGTCCCGGGACGGCGGGGACAGCGTCCTGCGGATCGATGCGCGGGACCGGGAGCGGGTCACCAAGCTGATGGTCTACAGCGGGCAGCCCATCAGGGAGCCGATCGCCATGGGCGGGCCGTTCGTGATGAACAGCAGGGTGGAGATCACCAAGGCGTTCGAGGACTTCCACGGCGGCAAGTTCGGCGACGTCCCGCGCTTCGCGCGCCTCAAGTACCGCTAGACGGGACGGCGGCCCGCCACCTGGAGGACGGGGTGGCGGGCCGTGAGCGTCAGCGGCCCGCTCTGGCCGCGTGCTCGTGGGCCGTGCGCAGGGCGGACGTGAAGGTGGAGACGGGCTGGGCGCCGGAGACGCCGTAGGTGCGGTCCAGGACGAAGAACGGGACGCCGGTGGCGCCGAAGGCGTGGGCCTGGGCGATGTCGGCGGCGACGTCCTCGGCGTGGTCGTCGCCGGCCAGGACGCGGCGGGCCTCGCCGGCGGGGACGCCCACCTCGGCGGCCAGGCGCACCAGGGTGTCGTGGTCGTCGAGGATCTCGCCCTCGACCAGGTTGGCGCGCATGAAGCGCTCGTGCGTCTCGGCGCCGAGGCCGAGGGTCTTGGCCAGGTGGGTGAGCCGGTGCGCGTCGAAGCTGTTGGCCACGAACGCCCGGTCGAAGTCGTACTCCAGGCCCTCCCGCGCCGCGAGCCCCTTCACGTGGTCGGTCATCTCACGGACCTGCGCGGGGGAGCGGCCGGTCTTCTTGGCGAGGCTCTCGTACACCGGCTCCCGCACGCCCTTGGGCTGGCCGGGGTCGAGCTGGAAGCTGCGCCACTCGACCACCACCCCGGCGGCGTGCTCGAACCCGGCCAGCGCCTGCTCAAGCCGCCGCTTGCCGATGTAGCACCACGGGCACATGATGTCGGACCACACTTCTACCCGCATCGACCTCTCCTCGCTCACAACCAGCAGCTCTCGCCCCCCCGCTCGTGTCCGGGTCAGATGTCGGCGACCTCCAGCGTCCACTCGCAGGGCGAGACGACGCTCAGGTGGAAGGTACCGGCCCGGTACTGCGGCGCGGTGTCCCGGCCGTTCGGGCCGGCGGCGGTGACCGGGATGTCCACGGGACCGTCGCGCCCCATGAGGGAGACGATGATGTTGCCGTGGCCGCCGGGGAACTCCGCGCAGTCGTAGGTGTAACGAATCTCCCATGTCGCGTCCACGGTGAACTGCCGGGTGTTCTTCGCGCCCGTGCCCGCCTCGGTGGCCAGCACGGTGCCGCCACCGGCCTGCGTGCGCCGCGTCGGCTGGGTGACGGGACCACCGGGCGGCTGGGTGACCGGGCCGTCCGACGGCTGGGTGACGGGACCGCCGGGAGGTTGCGTGACCGGGCCGTTCGACGGCTGGGTGACCGGGCCGCCGGAAGGCTGGGTGACCGCGCCGCCGGGCGGCTGGGTGGTGGCCGCCGGTGCGGGGGTGAACGGCTGGATGGGGGACGCGGGCTGTTCGGCGATGGTGGGCAGCGGTGCCGGGGCCGGTTGGCGGGGGGCCGGGTCGAGCAGGGGGGTGCCGACGGTGATCAGGGCCGCGGTGCAGCTGGCCAGTACGACCAGTGGCAGGCCGGCCGCGAACAGCCAGAACAGCGGGCTCCGGCCGTGCGGCGGAGGTGGGGGAGGGGGCGGCGGGGGGTCGTACCCCGGTGGCGGGTGGCCGTACCCAGGAGGCGGGTAGCCGTAGCCAGGAGGCGGCCCGTAGTACGGGGACGGTGGGCCCTGCTGGTACGCCATGGCGAGCACTCCGGCGGGAGGGAAGGGGACGGGACGAACCGGAGGACGCGTGCGCCCGGCCCGGGGGTTACCAGGTGAGTCAGATCGTTATGGCCCCCAAACCATCCCGAATCCGTCGCAAACACAACCATAGCCGCGGATGGGCATTAAGCTCATGCGCCGTGATTCAGCAATATTCGGTAGAACAAAACTCTATTAATACGGCACCCGAAACCGAGGCCGAGCCCGAAAAGGAAAGCGGCAGCGTCGTAGAGCTGCTCGAACGCATCGGCTCGGTCGTGCTGCCGGTCGGCGTCGCGCTGTACGCCGTCCTCTACATAGGCGTGGAAGAGATCTACGGCGTCTTCGGCGTCAGCCCGCAGCAGGCGGGCATCGACCAGGCCGTCCTGTTCGGACGGTTGTCAGGCGCCCTGGTGCTCCTGCTCATGGTCGGCATCCCGGCCCTCGGCCTCATCGTCGGGCTGCTGTGGCTGCTCAACAAGATCACCGCCGGTGCGGTCGCGTGGGTGGCGCGGGCCGTGCGCCGGCGCCCGTGGGTGGCCGCGCTGGTGGCGGCGTTGTGGTCCGGCGCCACGTACTGGGGATTCGTCAGCGTCTTCGCCGAGCTCGACCTCGTCGTCATGGTGATCATCGCCGTCGGGCTGGGCGTGCTGACCTTCCTGATCCCGTTCCGGCTGCTGCGCCGCAAGCCGGTCGGCCGGGCCGGGATGAAGCTGCTGGTGGGCGCTTTGACCGGTCTCGGGCTGGGCTTCCTGCTCATCATCCAGCTGCTGACCTCGGCGGTGGACGCCCACCAGACCGGGCGGTCGAACCTGCTGCTGGACGCGGTGGGCTTCCAGAACCAGTGGACCGTCCTCAACAACCCCGAGGACGGCAAGCCTCTCTACGACGGACGCCGGATGATGCTGCTCGGTGAGAGCGAGGGCACCTACGTCCTGTACGACTGCGACAAGGGCGAGACCATCCGCCGGCCGATCGAGGCCACCGGACTCGGCGCGCTGGAGCTCGACCCCGAGCAGCCGGAGGGCTACGCCTGCGGCTCCCTCGCCGAGGAGGAGTAGCCGCGCGGGAAAACGGGAGGTCATGGCCCGGCCGGGCCCGTTACGCTCGGCCGATGGACACGATCTACCCACCCAAGCTGAGATCAGGTGACATCGTCCGGGTGGTGGCCCCGGCCGGCTCCCGGGCGATGATCATGGAGCACGACCACAGCGCGATCATCGATCGCAGGTTCGCCGAGCTCGGCCTGACGCTGACCTACGGCCGCCACGTCGACGAGCGGGACGCCTTCGACTCCTCCAGCGTGGCCTCCCGGGTGGCCGACCTGCACGACGCGTTCGCGGACCCGTCGGTGTCGGCGATCCTGACGGTGATCGGCGGCTACAACTGCAACGAGCTGCTGCCGCACCTGGACTGGGACCTGATCCGCGCCAACCCCAAGATCCTCTGCGGCTACTCCGACATCACGGCGCTGCAGAACGCCGTCCTCGCCCGGACCGGCCTGGTCACCTACTCGGGGCCGCACTGGTCGACGTTCGGGATGCGCGACCACTTCGACCAGATCCTGCACTGGTTCACCGCGGTCCTGACCGGCACCGATCCGGTGGAGCTGACCCCGGCGGAGACCTGGACCGACGACCTGTGGTTCCTGGACCAGGACAAACGCGACCCGATCCCGGGTGAGGGATGGTGGCCGATCCGGCCGGGCGCCGCCGAGGGGCGGATCGTCGGCGGCAACCTCTGCACTCTCAACCTGTTGCAGGGCACGCCGTACATGCCGTCCCTGGACGGGGCGCTGCTGATCCTCGAGGACGACTTCGAGTCGCACCCGGCGACCTTCGCCAGGGACCTGACCTCGCTGCTCCAGCTGCCGGACGCCGCGGGGGTCCGGGGGCTGGCGATCGGGCGGTTCCAGCGGGCCAGCGGCATGACCCGCGCCCTGCTGACCCAGATCGCCGAGAACCAGCCGACGCTGGCCGGGCTGCCGGTGCTCGCCAACGTCGACGTCGGCCACACCTCCCCGCAGGCGACGTTCCCGATCGGCGGCGAGGCCGCGCTCACTGTCGACGGCGCCCGATCGAGCCTGGTGCTGCTGCGGCACTGAACACCGCGAAAGGTTCAAAATCGCGCGTGAGAGAACGGCCCCGCCGGGCGGCCCGTATCCCCAGGCAGGGCTCACCGCGCGCCGGACCGGGAAGTGCGGGCCGCCGGGCCCCGGCGTGATCTTTCCTTGACGGTCCGCCGGGAGCCGATCTAGCGTCCGCCGCGAACCGCGAGCGCACGGGCCGCCCAGCGACGCCGCACCGGACGCGACGCCCCGAGCCGCGGGAACAGCGGTCCAGCGTACGTGAAGGAGCGAGCCGATGGCCCGGCGCATTCTCCTGGTATTCGGCGCGATCGTCCTGGCGCTCGGCCTGACGCCCGTGGGCCCGGCCGGCGCGGCCGCGGTCACCGTCCCCGTGGGAGTCACGTTCACCGACACGACGGGCGCCGCGCTGCACGCCCACGGCGGGGGCATGCTCAAGGTCGGCTCCTACTACTACTGGTTCGGCGAGAACCGCAACGCCGACTCGACGTTCCGCTACGTGTCGGTCTACCGCTCCACCGACCTGCGTACCTGGGAGTTCCGCAGGAACGTGCTCACCCAGAACAGCCACTCCGAGCTGCGGACGGCCAACATCGAACGGCCCAAGGTGATCTACAACGCGAGCACGGGCCAGTACGTGATGTGGATGCACAAGGAGAACGGCCGGGACTACGGCGAGGCCAGGGCGGCGGTGGCGGTCTCCTCGACGGTGGACGGCGACTACACCTACCTGCGCAGCTTCCGGCCGCTCAACCACATGTCCCGCGACATCACGACGTTCGTGGACAGCAACGGCACCGCGTACATGATCTCCGCGGCGAACGAGAACGCCGACCTGCACGTCTACCGGCTCACCGCGAACTACACCGACATCGCCGCGCTGGTGCACACGCTGTGGCGGGGCTCGTACCGCGAGGCGCCCGCGATGTTCAAACGCGGCTCGGTGTACTTCCTGCTCACCTCGGGCGCGACCGGCTGGGCCCCCAACCAGCAGAAGTACGCCACCGCGTCCAGCGTCGAGGGCACCTGGAGCGCACTGCAGAACATCGGCGACGGGACGGCGTACAGCTCGCAGACCGCGTACGTCCTCACGATCCAGGGCAGCGCCACCACGTCGTACCTCTACCTCGGCGACCGCTGGGCCGGCGCCTGGGGCGGTCCCGTCAACGACTCGCGGTACGTCTGGCTGCCGCTGCAGTTCCCGTCCGCCACGACGATGAGCATGGCCAACGCCACCTCGGTGACCGTCGACACGGAAACCGGCTCGCTCTCCGCGACCGGCCTGTCGTTCGAGCGCCTGAACGTCCGGCACTCCGGCAAGTGCGTGGACGTCCGCGACGGCTCCACCGCCGACAACGGCGTGATCATCCAGTGGACCTGCAACGGTGGCACCAACCAGCAGTGGAACATCCGCGACGCCGGCGGCGGCTACGTGCAGATCGTGGCGAGGCACTCGGGCAAGTGCCTGGACGTGACCAGCGCCGGCACCGCCGACGGCGCCGGGGTGATTCAGTACACCTGCGGCACCGGCACCAACCAGCAGTGGCGCGTGCAGACGACGAGCGACGGCTACGTCACCTTCGCCGCCCGCCACTCGGGCAAGTGCCTGGACCTTCCCGGCAGCGGCACCGCCGACAACATCCAGTTCAAGCAGTATCCCTGCACCAACGCCACCAACCAGCAATTCCGCCGCACCGCGCTCTGACCGCGGCACGTCGCGTGCGCCGGGCGGGTCACCCCTGCTCGGCGCCGAGGACGAGGAGGAGATGTTCCTCGCCGTCGTGGTGCACGGGGCCCACGGGCCGGAAGCCGCTCTTGAGCAGGAGGCGCACCGAGGCGGTGTTGGTGCTCGCCGGGTCGGCGTACAGGGGCCGGGTCCTCTCCTTGGCGAGGAACAGGGCGAGGGCCCGGGTGCCGATGCCCTGCGCCCAGTAGCGGCGGTCGAGCCAGTAGCCGATGTAGCGCTTGTCCTCCTCCCACCAGGCGACCAGGTGGCCGGCGGGGAGGTCGTCGACGGTGATGGCCTGGACGTGACCGGTGGGGTTGGCGAGGATGCGCGTGGTCCAGTGAGTCATGAAACGGGTGCGTTCGCGCGAGGGGAACCTGGCGCGGCGGGACGCCTCGGGGTCCTGTTCCTGCTCGTAGAACACCTCCAGGTCTGATTCCCTGACGTCTCTCAGCTGCACCTCGTGGCTCATGGGGAGAGTCTGCCGGGCGGGACCGACAAATCCGGGGCAGCGGACGCGGGGCGCGGTGCGCGAGGATGGCGCCTGTTCGCGGCTGTTCACGGACGGATGGGATCTCGGTGCGGGTCGGCGGGGTACGCAGGGCGGCGCTGGTCACGGTGTGCCTGGTGGCGGCGGGCGGCGTGCTGCGCGGGTCGGTGGGACCGCCGGTGTGGCCGGCGGAGTCGGCGGTCTGCGCGGAACGGCCTGCGACACCGGTTCCCCGGGCGTTCGGCGGGCCGGTGGTCCTCGGGGAGGACGGGCACACGAACGTCAGGGCCGTGGCGTTCGGGCGGCTCGGCGGGCGGCCGGTCGCCGTCAGCGCCGGGCAGGAGGGGACGCTGCGGACGTGGGCGCTGCCGGGCCTGACACCGGTCGGGGAGCCCGTGGAGGCCGGTGGGCCGGTCCGGCGCATCGCCTCCGGGTCGGTGGCCCCGGGGGTGCGGCTGGCGGTGACCGGCGGGCCGGACGACCGTACGCCTGCCGGAGGCGGGCCGGGCGACGGTGCGGCGGACGGGGACGGCGCGGGAAACGGGGCGGGGAACGGGGCGGGGGACGGCGGGGTGTTCGCGATGGCGGGTGGGATGGAGGCCTGGGCCGAGCCGGAGAACGCGCGGGACGCGCGGCTGGACGGGCGGGACGTGCGGGTGGTCGCGGGGGACGAGCTGCGGGTGGTGGACGCGGCGTCGGGGCGGGACGTCAGGCCGCCGGTGCCCCTCGGGGAGGACAACGGGGTCAACGCGCTGGAACTGATCACCCTCAATGGGCGGCTCACGGCCGTGGTCAACGCCGACGGCGGGGACGAGAACGAGCCGGGGCCGGATCCGCTGCGCTTCTGGGACCTGGAGAGCGGCAGGGAGGCCGGCCGGATCGACGGGGATTTCGCCATCGTGCGCCAGGCGCGCGCCGGCGGTAGGACGGTCCTGCTGACGGTGAATCGCGGCACGGACTACTACGACCTCGCCGACCCCCCGCCGCTCGGCTCCGTCTCGGTCTGGGATCCCCTCACGCGAAAGCAGATCGCGCTGATGCCGGGCAACCCCCCGGCGCCGGGCGCGCAGGGCGGTGAGGACGTGGGGTTCTTCCGCGAGGCCGTCACCGCCGTCTCCCTGGCCGTGGGCGAGGTGGACGGCCGGTCGGTGGCGCTGACCGGCGGCGGCGACAACACCGTCCGGCTCTGGGACGTCGCCACGGCCACACAGCTCGCGGCCACCGTCCCGCCGGGGCACACCGACGAGATCTCCGGTGTCGCGGTCACCGAGCGGGCGGGCAGGCCCGTGGTGGTCACCGGCGGGTGGGACGGCCGGGTCATCCTCTGGGACCCCGTCACCCGGCGCCGGATCGGCGACCCGCCGCCCGCCCGGGACGGCCCCGTGTGGACCGTCACGACCGGTCGCGTGGGCGGCAGGCCGGCCGTGGGGACCGCCGGGGCGCGCGTCGTGAGCGTCCAGGACCTGGCCACCGGCACCACCGTCCGGCAGATCGCCGCGGGGGACGGCGGCTCGCGGACCGCCATGCTGGGCGACCGCCTGGTGCTGCTCGACGTCGCCGCCGGGCGGGCCCGGCTGTGGGACCCCGCCACCGGCGAGCGGATCGGCGTGGACGTGCCGGTCGGCGATCGGGTGCCCGCCGGGCTGCTGACCCCGGCCGAGCTGGACGGCAGGCCGGTCGTCGTCGTCAACCTCAGGCGGCGGGCCGAGATCTGGGACGTGCGCGCCGGCCGCCTGCTCGGCACGGTGAGCGGTGTGAGCGCCAGTGAGGGTGTGGCCGCGGTGGGCCGGATGCGCTGCACCACCGCGGCGATCACGGCCCGCGGCCGGACCGTGTACGTCTGGGACCTGCGGACCGGGAAACGGCTCACCCGCCCCCTGCGCGGGCACACCGGCACCGTCGTCGGGATCCTCTTCGGCAGGCTCGGCGACCTGCCCGTCGCGGTGACCGCCGCCGTCGGCGGCGACATCCGGGTGTGGAACCTGCTGGACGGGAAACAGATCGGGGACCCGCTGCCGGCCGGGAACCGCCTTCCCCGTGTCGCGCTCGGCCCCGCGCTCGGCCACACCGTCCTCGTCGCCGGGGGACGGGACGAGCGGGTCCGCATGTGGGACCTGAGCGTGCCGGGGTGACGCACTCCGCCGCGGGTGGACGGCGGCGCCGTCCGCGGTGTGCACTTGTGTCAGGGCCTTTAAGGGCGTGCCTGACCCGCGCCGGGCGTGAGCTGTCCCTGCCTGCCGGAACGCGGGAACGTGGTGCATCGTGATCGAGCTGGGGGCGCGGGAGCGCAAGCAGGCTCCGCCGCCGCGAGTGGTGTGGGAGTGCCTGACCGAGCCCAGGCGGCCGGGGGTACGGTCGTGGCTGGAACTGCGGGAAGGGGAGATCGAGCCGCGGATCATCGAGGCGGTGTGCCCCACGCTGGTGGTGTGGTCGTCGCTGTGGCCGGCCAGGCCGAGGGACGTGATCCGGTTCGATCTCAGGGACGCCGGGGACGGCTGCGCCCTGCGCTGGACCCTGCTGTCCCCCGACGAGGCGCCCGGTGACGCGCTGCTCGGGCACCTGCGTCACCGCCTCAACTACCTGATCAACGCCAGGCTGCGGTACTCGTTCGGGCAGTGACCCTCACGGCATCCAGTCGTAGACCACGTCGGGCTCGCCCGGGTCGTCCTCGTACCCGGAGACGGCGAAGCCGTGACGCTCGTACAGCCGGCGGGCACGGGAGTTCACGAGGTACGTGCGCAGGGTCAGACCCTCCGGGCGGGCCCGCTGGGCGTGCCGCAGCAGATCGCCCCCGATCCCCTGGCCCTGGTGCTCGGGGGCGACGTACAGGTGCCCGACCTGGTCGATCGCGTAAGCGATGAACCCGGCGACCCGGCCGTGCCGCTCCGCCACCCACACCTGGTGGGCGTACCCGCAGCCGAGGAACCCGCCGATCCACTCGGGCGTCCCCACGTCCGGCTCGCTGACCCGCAGGTACGGCAGCGTGGCCGTGGCCGCCAGGAAGACCCACCGCACCTCCACCGAGTCCCCGACCCAGCCCCGCCGCACCAGCGGCACGGCGTCCCCGATCACCAGATCCGCCAGGTACGCCAGCCGCCCGGCGTACGCGTCACCACCGGACCGCCGCGCGTCCGGACCACGGTTCCCCGCGCCCGGATCGCCGTCGGCCCGCCGCAGCCGGGCGGCGCGGCGGCGCAGGTCCGCCCACCGCTCGGGGGGCACCCGCCCGCCGGACCGCAGGTAGCCCCGGACGATGTCCGCCACCACCCCCGCGTCCCCCTCCTCGGGTGGCGGCGTGGTCCCGCCGACCATCGCGGCCCACCGCGTCCGCACGGTGCGGTACACCGCCTCGTGCGCGTCCGGCCCGTGCCATCGGGGTCCGCCGCGGTGCCGGGCCTCGTCGGCGCGCAGCCCGTGTCCCTGCCGCTTCTGCGCCCGCCGCCGCCCCGAGAACGCCGCCAGCTCGCCCAGCCACGCCGCCCTGCCACGCTCCAGCACCCCGAGCCCCCGCAGCAGTGCCCCCTCGTCGCGGTCGACCGGCCCGGCGGCCTCCGTCAGGTACTCCCAGGTCGCGGCGAACCCGAGCGGCATGTACGCCCCGGCCGCCCGCCGCAGCGCCGCGTACCGGTGGGAGTGGAGCAATGTGCGGTCCCTGACCTGGCGCGCGTGCGTCCCGAAGCTCATGCGAGTCCCCAACTTCCAGCGAGAAGAACCTACATGGGTCACATAGTAGGAAATTTCCCCTCTAAATGGGGTGAGTGCTACTAAGTCCTAGATAACTAATTTGGTCGATCTAGAAGAGCGTGCCGGACGGCCGGGGGTGGATGCGGCGTTTTCGGATTTGTCGCGCGTATTCTGGTTGATAGGTAAACCATACGACGAAGCTACGCATCACATTGTGGGGTCGCTGTAATGCGTCGGGGGCATCCAGTGGTCTTCTCCTCATGCCGCCTCATTACGCAAAGGTCGTGCCGTGTCGCAGCACTTCGAGCCCCGTCATCAGGCAACGAGCCCCTACCCCGCGTACGTCGAACCCGTCAACGGGTTGCGGCCGAGGGCATTTCCGTTCTACATCGTCTGCGATGTGTCCCAGTCCATGTGGGCGCCGCGGCCGGACGGCAAACCTGCGCCTTTTGACTACCTTGCACCATGTGTCCGAGAAATGCTTTTCGAGCTCGAGGCCGACGATCCCGAGGTGAGCGAGGCCGCGCACGTTTCCATCATCGCGTTCCACGACCGGGCCGAGCTCGTGCTGCCGCTGACCCGGCCCTGCAACGCGAACGAGGTGCCCGCGCTGCCCAAGGGCGGCCAGACGAACTACGCCCATGTCTTCGAGACGCTCCGCCCGCTCATCGACGCCGACTGCGCCAGGCTGGAGCGCGACCACCGGCGCAAGACCCCCGTCGTCTTCTTCGTGACCGACGGCAACCCGTACGTCGGTCAGGCGCCGCAACCCCTGGACGTCTGGCTGCCGCCGCGTGACCGGCTGGTCGACCGGTCCGCGCCGTACCCGGCCCATGTGGTGGCGATGGGCTTCGGCGAGGTCATGGAACAGACCCTGTGCCAGGTCGCCACCGAGTTCAGGGGACACAAGCTCGCCTACGTGGCGGTCGACGGCCACGAGGCGGCGAAGCTGGTGGCCGACATCGTCGAGTCGATCTGCATCAGCATCACGGCCTCGGTCACCGGCCCCGACTTCGCGATCTACGTGCCCGGCAGCATGCGGCAGGTCCGCTGCGAGTCGCTGTGAGGACCCCACGGGTGGTCACGGCCGGTGTCCTGGTGCTGGCCGTCGTGGCCGGGCTGTCCGGCTGCTCGGCCGGATCCGGCATCGGCGGGTCCACGCCGGATCCCGTGCGCGAGACGGTCACCGTCGTGTCGTCGCAGGAGCGCGCGGAGAGATTCGCCGCCGAGGTGGTCGCCGCCGCGCTGCGGCGCGCCGGCCACGAGGCCCGGACGAAGACCGCCGGGGACGTGGCCGAGGCACTGCGGCAGCCCGGTCCGGTGGTGAGCCTGGTCTTCGACGTCGACCTGCTCGAACACCGGAAACCCGGCGGCTACACGGGCGTCACTGCCGGGGACCTGGAAGCCGAGGTGCGCAGTGCGCTGCCCGCGCCGTACAACGCCATGGAATTCATGCGGCTCACCGGGCGCGACGTGCTGGTCTACCGCGACGGGAAGGTGAAGCGCGAGACCATCGAGCGTCGCCTGGCGGAGCCGTCGACGGCCAAGCCAAGTCCCGCCCCCACCCGGCCCGGCCCTCCCGTGCGAGGCGGACCGGTGAGGGCCCTGGACCCGGGCGGCGACACCACGGTGGTCGTGCGGGACACCCTGGGGACCGGGCTGCGGGGGGCGCTGGAGCGCGCCTACCCGTGGATGAACCTCAGTCTCCAGCCGGTGGGGGGCATGAGCGAGGGTCTGCGCAAGGGCACGATCCCTGTCGCGATCGTCCCGGACACGGTCAAACTCGGAGACGGGTACCGGCGCTCGGAGATCCCCGGCGAGGTGCTTCCAGGACGCACACTGCTCGCCCTGGGCAGTAAGGACCTCGGAGAGCCGGCGTTGCGCGTGGTGCGGGACATCGCCCAGTGGCTCAGCCCGGAAGAGATCCGGGCTGCCGTGTCGTCGGGCGCCGACCTCCCGCAGGCCGCGGGTCGGTCGATCAGTCAGTACGGCGTGCTCCCGGCCGTCGAGCCCTCGCGGTCGTGCACGGGGACCTGCGAGCGGCAACTGGGATTCACGGCGTTCCTGTTCGTGCTGCTCGGCGTGATGATCGGCGTGGCACTGATGGTGCTGGCGGGCGTCGCGCGGAGAAAGGCCACCGCCGGGGCACGAGGGCGGCACGGTCGCGGCGACGAGGAGACGAGCATGTTCCCTGTGCCGGCGGGCTGGTACGGCACCCCACCACGGCAGGAGGCCGGTGGCGTACCGGGACGGGACTGGCGGCCCGCCAAAATCGCCAGGCGGTCCACCGGGCCACCCGGGGGCACGTCACCCGCGCCTCCGATCGTTGCTTCCCCCACGCCGGAGACGCCGCGGGCCACCGTCGGGCAGGACGGCGAGGCGGACCTCACCGCGCCGCTGGTCGTCGGCAAACCGCCCAATCCGGCACGGGTGAGGCTGCCGGATGAGACGACCTCCGCGCGGGCGGGCATCGCGGTGGACGGAGGGATGCTCGGCGAGACGACGGTGCGGGCGGCCACCGTCCGCGGGCGCTCGCACGCTCACCGGGGCGACTTCCGGCAGGACGCCTACGGCATGCGCCTGAGCACGGACGGCAACTGGGTGATCGTGGCGGTGGCGGACGGGCTGGGCAGCGCGGCGAACTCCGACACGGCCGCGAACGTCGCGGTGCGCGCCGCCCTGGCCGAGATCGACCACGCCCTGACCGCCGCGGAGGCCGAGCTCGCGACGGGCCCCGGCGGCGGCACGATGGTCCGGGACGGGGATCCGCCGCCCCGGGGCGAGAGCCCGGTCGCGGTGGCCGGTGGCGGCGCCGTGGTGCGGGACTGGCCCGCGGTCATGGGCCGGATCGCCTCGGCCGTACGGGAGGGGACGGCCGGCCTGCCGAAGGCGGCGTCCGGCGGATCCCGCGGGCGGGGGCCGGTCGGCAGGCCGGCCACCACCCTGACCGTCGCGGTGGTCCCCGCGGCCGGGCCGGGGCGGGCCGTGTGCGCCGCGGTGGGCGACTCGCCGGCCGTGCGCCTGTCCGGCGGCGACTGGCACGTCCTGGTGGGCACGCCCGCCAAGGACGCGATGTACGAGAACGTCACACCGTCCCTGCCGGGCGGCTCGAAGACGCTCCAGGTCAAGGAGTTCGACTGGGTGACGGGGGAGCTGTTGATCCTCACCAGCGACGGCTTTCACGACGGGCTGGCCGACGGGCGCGACGGGTTCGCGCGTGACGTCGCCGGCAGATGGCGGCGGCCACCCGGGATGCTCGCCTTCCTGCGGGACGTCGATTACCGGGCGTCCGGCTACAACGACGACCGCACGGTCCTGGCGGTCTGGGGCGGCATGTACGACGGCGGTGTGCCGTGAGGGGGGACGACGACCGCTGGATCGTCCCGTCCGAGGAGCTGAGGTTCGTCGGCGGCGCGGAGACGATGCGGTTCCACACCGGCGGGCAGAGCGACCGGCCGATGCTGGTGCACGGCGGTGAAGGGGGGAGATACCTCCTCAAGCCGTACAACCGGGATACCCGCCGGGATCTGTACGAGCCGGCGCTGCGGGACATGGTCCTGTGGCGGCGCGGGCTGCCGCCCGAGGAACGTGCCGAGCTCGACCGCCGGTGCGCCTGGCCGATATTCGCGGTCGGCGCACCCGGCGAGGTCGAGGGCATCCTGATCAACCTCGCGCCGCTCGCCATGTTCGAGCGGCGCGTCCGGGAGGGCGGGGAGATCAGCGAGGTGCCCCGGCGGCTGGCCGAGCTGACCCGGGGGCCGCACCGGGGAGCGGAGCGGGCCCGGCGGCTCGGGCTCGACCGGGGATACTACGAGCCGCCGCGCAAACTGGCCGTGCTCGGCGAGCTGTTCGGCACGGTGAACTGGCTGCACGAACGCGGATACGCGGTCGGCGACCTGCATCTCGGCAACGCCGTCTTCACCGTCGACCCGAAGCACCAGGTGTTCCTGCTCGACTGCGACTCCTGCGTCCCCCTCGGCGGGCGCGGCGTCATGCGGCAGGCCGACCCCGAGCAGTTCAAGCTGCCCGGGGAACGGCGGGACGACCCGTTCGGCAGGGACTCCGACCACTACAAGTTCGCGTGGATGGTGATCCGCTGCGTCCAGGAGAAGGCCGAGTGCTGGGAGCCCGACCCGGAGATCCTGTGCCGCGTGATGGGCGCCGAACTGGCCCGGCGGCTCGTCCGGTGCGCGCGCGGCGTGGAGTCCCCCGGGCTGGACGAATGGCTGCGCGCGGAGACGGCCGCCTGGCCCGGCCTCGTGATCGGCGACCGCATGTTCGTCAGCACCGATCGCACCACCCGCGAGATCTGGCCGCCGGGCGTGTCCGCGGCCGAGGTGCCCGCCCTCACTCCCGCGCCGGCTCCGTCGCCCGCCACGGTGGCCGTACCGGCACGCGTCACCACCCCGGTGCCGCTTCGGCCGCGGCCGGTGCGCCCGGTGCGGCCTGTACGTCCGGTGCGCGCCGCGTTGGTGGCCGCCGGGGTCATAGCCTTTCTCCTGATCGTGTCCCTCCTTTTGATCTTTGGAGGGCGATGAACATGCCAGTCGAGCCGCTGCGCGCCGGTGATCCCACGCGCATCGGGCCGTACCGCCTGCTGGGCAGGATCGGATGCGGCGGCCAGGGATGCGTGTACCTCGGCAAGGCACCCGGGGGGCGAGAGGTGGCGGTCAAGGCGCTGCACGTCGGCGGGGCCGACGACGGCGCCGCGCGGCGGCGCTTCGCCCGGGGGCTGCGTGCGGCCAGGGCCGTCCCCGCCGAGCACACGGCCGTGGTGTACGAGGCCGACCTGGACGGCGACCTGCCGTACATGGTCATCGAGTACATCGACGGCCCGTCGTTGCAGCAGGCGGTCGAAGGCCGGGGGCCGATCGCCGGCACGCCGCTGCGCCGCCTGGCGACGCAGATGGCCACCGCCATGGTGGCCATCCACGAGGCCGGGGTGGTGCATCGCGACCTCAAGCCCGCCAACGTCCTGCTCGGCCCGGACGGCGCGCGCGTGGTCGACTTCGGCATCGCCCAGGCGGCGGAGGCCACCGCGTTGCAGTCCAGCGTCGTGATGGGAACGTTCGCCTACATGGCGCCGGAGCAGTTCGGCGGGGAACCGGCGGGTCCGGCGGCGGACGTCTTCGCCTGGGCGGCGACCGTGGTGTTCGCCGCGACCGGCCGCCCGCCGTACGGCGAGGGCGGGAACGTGGCGGCCGTCATCCACCGCATCATCCACGACCAGCCCGACCTCGGTGCGCTCGCCGGCCCGCTGCGGTCCATCGTGCTGCGCTGCCTGGCCAAGCGCCCGGCGGAACGGCCCACGGCGTGGTGGGTGCTCCAGGCCATGCTGGCGCGCGGCGCCGTCCCGGCGGCGGCGCCTCCCGCGGCCGGCAAGGGTGGCACGGGCGGAGACGTGGGTGCGGCCGGTGTGCCGCCGCTGCGCGTCACCGTCGGCCGGGCGGTGCACGTCCTGGACGGTACGCGGCCGTACACTGTCGGCGGCCACGGCTGCACGATCGAGGTCGCCCGCCTCTCCGGGGAGCTGCTGTACCTGCGGTACCGCGGCGCATGGATGGTCCGGGTGCGGATACCGGACGCCGACATCCGCGTGGAAGGAGGCCGGCGGCACCGGGACACCTTTACACTGGCCGAGCCCGGCGCGCGCGGCACGATCAGCGCGTACGTCGGGGAGTACAGGGTCACCTGCAAGCTCGATCTGGAGACCTGCTGACCCATGGGAACCTGACGTGGGAGGGCTTCGGAGATGTCCAAGGGCGGCGTCGCCGTCGCGGCGGCGGTCATCGTCGCCGCTGCCGTCGTCGCCGTCGCCGTGCTGGTCTCGGGGCGCGGCGAGGGGCGCGGTGACGCCTCGCCCGGCCCGGCGACGGTCACCTTCACCCCTGTCGCCGACACCTACGTGGACAAGCGCACCCCCGCCACCAACTACGGGACCAGCCCGCTTCTCGGCGCGGACGGCTCGCCGGTCAAGCGCATGTTCCTGCGGTTCGGTGTCTCGGGGCTGACCGGCACGGTGAGCTCGGCCAGGCTGCGGGTGCACACCGGCGACGTGCCCGGGTCCGGGAGCGACGACGGCGGGACGTTCCGGTCGACGAGCGACCACACGTGGTCCGAGACCGGGGTGACCTGGAGGAACCAGCCGGCCCTCGACGGCGCCGCGCTCGGCTCGATCGGCGCGGTGAGGCGCGGCGAGTGGTACGAGATCGACGTCACCTCCTACGTGCGGGGCGACGGCGCCTTCGGCTTCGGCGTGACCTCGGCGAGCGGGAACGGCGTGGACTACGACTCCCGGGAGAGCGGGGCCACCGCGCCGCAGCTGGTGGTCACGACCGGCGGCCCCTCCGGCACGCCCGCCCCCACGCCGTCCACGGACGACCCGGTGCTGGTCGGCGCGGGTGACATCGCGACCTCGGGCAGCGGCGACGGCGCCACCGCGAAGCTGCTGGACGACATCCCCGGCACGGTGTTCACCACCGGCGACGACGCCTACCCGGACGGCTCGGCGGACGACTTCGCCGACTTCTACGCCCCCACGTGGGGCCGTCACAAGGCGCGCACCCGGCCGGTGCCCGGCAACCACGAGTACCGGACCACCGGCGCCGCGGGCTACTTCGGATACTTCGGCCCGGCCGCGGGCGAACCCGGCAAGGGCTACTACTCGTACGACCTCGGCGACTGGCACGTGGTGGCGCTGAACTCCAACTGCTCGGAGGTGGGCGGCTGCGACGCGGGCTCGCCCCAGGAGCAGTGGCTGCGCTCGGACCTCGCGGCCTCCGCCAAGCCGTGCACCATCGCGTACTGGCACCACCCCCGGTTCACCTCCGGCGCCAACCACGCGCCGGACCGATCGGTCGGGCCGTTGGTGCGGGCGCTTTACGACAACGACGCCGAGGTGGTCGTCACCGGCCACAACCACCAGTACGAGCGGTTCGCCCCGATGAACCCCAGAGGCGGGCTGGACGAGGCGCGCGGCATCCGGCACTTCGTGGTCGGCACGGGCGGGGCCACGTTCTACGGCTTCGGCACCATCCAGCCCAACAGCGAGGTGCGCGACAGCGACACCTTCGGCGTGCTGAAACTCACCCTGCACCCCGGCTCCTACACCTGGGAGTTCGTCCCGCAGGCGGGCAAGACGTTCACCGACGACGGGACGACGTCCTGTCACTGAGAGCCGGACGGGGGGCGGCGTGACGAACGGGCCGAGCCTCCGCGCACGGGTGGCGATCGTCGTGTGCGCGGCCGTGCTGCTCGCCGCGGCGGCCACCGGTTACGTCCTGCGGGCCGGATCCCGGGGGCCGGGGCCGGTCGCGGCGGCGGGCGACGCCGGGGCCGGGCCGTCCTGGACCGGGGACGGCCGGGTGTGGGTGCTCAGCAACGGGGTGCTCTCCAGCGTGGCGGCGCGCGACCCGGCGGGGCCGCGCGTGATCAGCGGGCGGCGGTGCGACCGGGCGCACGCCGCGCACGGCACCGTGGCGTGCCTGCTGCCGGTGGACGCGCTGCGCCGTACCCGGCTGGACGTGCTGAGCCGGGGCCCGCGGGGGCGGCGGTCGGTGCCGCTGACCGGGTTCCCCAACCGGCTGCGCGTGTCGGACAGCGGCCGGATGGTCGCCTGGACCCTGTTCGTCGGCGGCCACTCCTACGCGGCCGGCGGGTTCTCCACCAGCGCCGGGATCCTGGACACGCGCACGGGGGAGACGGTGAGGTCGCTGGAGGAGTTCGCGGTCACCCTCGGCGGGCGGCCGTACCGGTCGGCGGACGTCAACGTGTGGGGGGTCACCTTCACCCGGGACGACAATCGCTTCTACGCCACCCTGTCCACCGGCGGGCGGCGTTACCTGGTCGAGGGCGACTTCTCGGCGCGGACGCTGCGCACCGTCGCGGACGGGGTGGAGTGCCCCTCGCTGTCCCCGGACGGCACCCGGGTCGCGTTCAAGGCCGCGGCCGGGGGTGACCCGGCGCGGGGCTGGCGGCTGTCGGTGCTCGACCTCGCGACGCGCGAGGTGGTCGCGTCCGCCGAGGCCCGCAGCGTCGACGACCAGGCGATATGGCTGGACGACCGCACCCTCGCCTACGGCCTGCAGCGCAGCGACGGCGTCAACGACGTGTGGACCGTCCCCGCCGACGGCACCGGCCGGCCCCGCGTGCTGGTCCCGCAGGCGAATTCCCCGGCCCTCGACGCCGAGGCCGGCCCGCCTGGGTGAGAACCGTCGGTCGACGCCGCGCGGGAGGTGGGGCCGGGGGCGTGGGGGGACGGGCCATGGGGGGCGGAGGAAGAGTGTGGGCCGGGAATATGTCGGGGGTGTTAACGGCGACCTACGGTGATCGGAACGGGATGGTGAGCCAGGTCACAAAAGGAGCATGCCATGGCTGTCCTTCGTCCTCGTCCCCTCCGCCCCCCGAGTGCCCTCCACCTCCGGCCCCCGCGTGCCCTCCATCTGCCGCTCGCCGTCGCGCTGCTGCTGGCGTCGCTGGTCGCGATCCTGCCGGGCGGCGCCGCGCGGGCGGCGTCGCTGACCCAGGTGGCCTCGTTCGGGACCAACCCGGGGAACCTCACGATGTACGCCTACCGGCCGGACGGGCTCGGCTCGGGGCGGCCACTGGTCGTGCTGCTGCACGGCTGCACCCAGAACGCCACCGGGTACTTCACCAACTCCGGCTGGCGCAAGTACGCCGACCAGTGGAACTTCGCCCTGGTGCTGGCGCAGACCAGTAGCGCCAACAACTCCTCCAGCTGCTTCAACTGGTTCCAGACGGGCGACACCGCGCGCGGGCAGGGGGAGGCGGCCTCGGTGCGGTCGATGGTGGCCCACGCCGTCGCGAACTTCGGCACCGACCCGGCACGGGTGTACGTGAGCGGCCTGTCGGCGGGCGGCGCGATGTCCGCGGTGATGCTCGCCACCTACCCCGACGTGTTCGCGGCGGGTTCCGTCGGCGCCGGGCTGGCGTACCGGTGCGCGACAAGCCTCACCCAGGCGTCCTCGTGCCAGTACGGCGCGACGAACAAGACCCCGCAGCAGTGGGGCGACCTGGTGCGCGGCGCGTATCCCGGCTATTCGGGCCCGTACCCCAGGGTCGCCCTGTGGCAGGGCTCGGCCGACTACACCGTCACCCCGGTCAACGCCACTCAGCTACGCGACCAGTGGACCAACGTGCGCGGCGTGTCCCAGACGGCCACCTCGACCCAGACGCTGACCGGCGGGACGACCCTGCGGAAGTACGGCAACGACGACGTGCGCCTCTACGAGATCAGCGGCATGGGCCACGGCCTGCCGGTGGACCCCGGGAGCGCCGCCGACCAGTGCGGCAGCACGGCCGCCTACTTCCTGGACACCATCTGCTCCGCCTACCACGACGCCCGCTTCTTTGGCCTGGACGGCGGCACCCCTCCGCCCACCACGACCCCCACTCCCACTCCCACCGTCTCCCCGACCGTCCCCCCGGTCTGCGCCACGTCGAGCAACTACGCCCACACCACCGCCGGCCGCGCCTACCAGTCCGGCGGCTACACCTACGCCCTGGGCTCCGGCGACGCCATGGGCCTCTGGAACACCTTCACCACCCACACCCTGAAGCGAACCGCCCCCGACCACTGGGTCCTGGCCGACGGCCAGTGCTGATCCCGCACACCTGAAGTTGTCCCGCGTCCCCGCCACAAGTGACGCTCGTGAGAAGTGGCCGGGACGCGGGAGGCGCACCATGAGCCAGGCTCCGTTCGTAAAAGTCGTACACGGCAACCCCACCCCCGAGGAACTGGCCGCCCTGGTAGCCGTCCTCACCATGCTCGACACCCCACCCGACCCCGACCCGCACCCCCCCACCTCCACCTGGTCGGACCCCACCCACTCCACCCGCCGCCCCCTACCTTCCCCCGGCACCTGGCGCTCCAGCGGCTGGACGAGCTGACCCCAAGCCACCCGGCCCAGACGTGTTCCCATGCTTCGGTCGTGATGTGTTTCCGCCGTTCCGGTCGTGATGTGTTCCCGCGTCTCGGTCGTGGCGTGTTCCCGTGCCCTGGTCGTGACGTGTTCCCGCGCTTCGGTCGTGATGTGTTCCCGCGTCTCGGTCGTGGCGTGTTCCCGTGCCCTGGTCGTGACGTGTTCCCGCGTTCCGATCGTGATGTGTTCCCGCGTTCCGGT
This sequence comes from Sphaerisporangium aureirubrum, assembly GCF_042658925.1. NCBI lineage: Bacteria > Bacillati > Actinomycetota > Actinomycetes > Streptosporangiales > Streptosporangiaceae > Sphaerisporangium > Sphaerisporangium aureirubrum. Next base: position 20,777 of record NZ_JBHSRF010000002.1, on the reverse strand, counting down.
CGTGGCGTGTTCCCGTGCCCTGGTCGAGACGTGTTCCCGCACCGTTCATGGGCCACTTTTCCGGCGCCGACACGGTCGGATCCATGTACGGCGGTACCGGCGCCGCCTTACGGCGGGAAACCCGCGGTGGGTGCGGCGCCGGGGAAATGGTCCTCGCGAAGGACGCGCTTCGCTCGGAAGGGCGCAAGGGCTGTTCTTATGCGGGGGACACCCCCGCACCCCCGGGCCTGCCGGGCTCGTCGTTCTCGCCGCACCCCCGCGTCCCGGTCGCGACGTGTTCCCGCGCTCCGATCGCGACGTGTTCCGCGTCCCAGCCCAGAGGTGTTCCCGCGTCCCGACCTAAATGTGTCGCCGCGTCCCGGTCGAGAAGTCTCCCCGCGTTCCGGTGTTCCGCGCCGCCCATGGGTCGCTTCTCCGGCTCCCACACGGCCGGATCCATTTACGCCGATACGGGCGCCGCTTTGCGGCGGGAACCTCGCGGTGTGTGCGGCGCCGGGGAATGGTCCTCGCGGAGGGCGCGCTTCGCGCCGAAGGGCGCAAGGACTGTTCATGCGGGGACACCCCGCACCCCGGCCCTGCCGGGCTCGTCGTTCCCCGGCGCACCCCTGTTCCCCGGCCCAGACGTGTTCCCGTGCCATCCCTCGGTCGCTTCTCCGGCGCGGTGGGGGAGCCGTGGAGCCGGGGCGGGGTACGGGCCGGAGCGTGTCGTGATGGAGCAGGGTGAGCCCGGCAGGCTCCGGGGGTGCGGGGGTGTCCCCCGCATGAGAACAGCCCTTGCGCCTTCCGCGCGAAGCGCGTCCTTCGCGAGGACCATTTCACCGACGCCGCGCACACTGCGGGTTGCCCGCCGTATGACGGCGCCGGGTTCGCCGTACAACGACCCGCCGTCGCGGCGCCGGGGAGGACGGACCCCTCGGAACGGACGCGGGTGGGTGTCGCGCGTCGTGGGACGTGGGTGGGTGTCCGTGTTGTGGGACGTGGGTGGGTGTCCGTGTTGTGGGACGTGGGTGGGTGTCCGTGTTGTGGGACGTGGGTGGGTGTCCGTGTTGTGGGACGTGGATGGGTGTCCGTGGCGTGGGACGTGGATGGGTGTCCGTGGCGTGGGATGCGGTGGGTGTCGGTGGCGTGGGATGCGGTGGGTGTTCGTGGCGGGGGTGGGTAATCCGGCATAGCACCGCAATACGGGAGATGTGGGTTAACGATTCGGCATATGACCATGAAATGGTCCAGCTGGTGCCGTCGGGCCGGACTTCGGGCCGCCGTGATGCTGAGGAGGCCCTATTATGCCGACCCTGATCGGATCTTTGCGCAGGCTGTTGCTCACTCCGTCTTTGGCCGATGTGACTTTTGAGGTGCGGGGTTTTCCGGTCACTCCCTCGGATGCCACGCGGGGGCTTGAGGCGATTCCGCAGGCGGTCATCTGCGGGTTCGAATGGGGGATCGACGCGCGCAGCCAGTGGGAGGTCGAGCGGCGGCTGGAGCTGGTGGCTCCGGAGCACCGCGGGTTCGCCTACGAGGGCGCCACGATGGCGTTCACGGTCGTGGACGCCATGGGGGGTGGCCGCGGGCACCGTACCAAGGACCTGTTGCTCGGGCCGGGGCGTCCGCACATCTTCCTCACCTATATCGGCGTCGGTTTCGCGATGGCCCGCCTGCCCCGGCCGCTGTGGAAGAAGGTCATGCCGGACCTGACGGGGTCGGACTACTACCCGGTGATGACCTGGCTGGCCGTGGACGGGTTCGGGTTCGACCGCGCCTACTTCGACACCCGGCGCTACGTGGACGAGCAGCGGGTCCACGCGCCGTACCCGTGGGAGGGCTCGCCGGACTACTTCGCCCGTGCGGCCGACCAGGGTGTCGGGCGGGCGCTGTGGTTCATCCACGGCGGGAACGCCCCGGCCGTCGCCGCGGCGGTGCGGCGCTTCGCGAGTGACCGGCACGCCGACCTGTGGAGCGGCGCGGGACTGGCCGCGACGTTCGCGGGCGGCTCCACGCCGGACGGGCTGCAGGTGCTGCGCGAGGAGGCCGGTGAGTACCGGGCCGAGCTCGCCCAGGGGTCGGTGTTCGCCGCCAAGGCCCGTGACTACGCGGGCTACGTGCCCCGGCACACCGAGGCCGCGACCGCCGTCCTGACCGGCCTGACCGTCGCCGACGCGGTGGCGCTCGCCGACGCGACCGCGGTGGCGCCGCGGGACGCCGGCCGGGTGCCGGCGTACGAGCTGTGGCGCGGGAACATCCGCGGCCATTTCGCCACCGCCGCCGTCTCCTGATCCCGCGCGGCCGCCCGCGGGCGGCCCGATGATTTCGCGCGGCTGAAATCAATTGGGGACACGAGTTGATTTCCGCATGCCTGGAAACGCTCGTTCATTTATCTAGTGCGCACGTTCAAAGTGGCCCCAGAACGGGGTTCACGAGTAAATCTATATAAAGAAATCACCCCATAGGCAAGGGGCGAACCCCCGGGGGAGGAGAGGTACTTGACCAGCGTTCTGCGTTCATTGAGACGCCGTTTACTGACCCCAAACGTCTCGGAGACGAAGCTCGCGACCCGCGGTTTCCACGTGAAGAACGACGCGTCCCGAGAATTGCTGGAGACCGTCGGCGAGAGCTTTCTCACAGGTTTCGCGTACGCCGTGGAGGCCCGGACGCCCGTGGAGGCGGAGGAGCGGCTGGAGCAGGTCCCCCTGCAGTTCCGCGGGTTCGCCTACGAGGGCGCGGGCATGGGCTTCGGCATCCTCGACGCGATGCCCTTCGGCGGGCGCAAGGTCGCGGACTTCCTCGCCGGGCGGGGCGACGACCACATCTACATGGTGTACGTCGGGGTGGGCTGGGCGATGGCCCGCCTGCCCCGTTTCCTGTGGTCCAGGATGTACGCCCCCGACCCGTTGCTGAAGTGGCTCGCCCTGGACGGCTACGGCTTCCACCAGGCGTACTTCCGCACCGACCAGTACGTGCACGGGCAGTACCAGGAGTCCCGTTTCCCCTGGCCCGCCGAGGGACCCGCGTGGTACGCGAACCGGGCCCTGGACCAGGGGATCGGGCGGGCCATGTGGTTCGTCGGCGGCACCGACCCCGACCTGGTCGCCTCGATGATCGAGAAGTTCCCCGAGCCCCGGCGCGCCGATCTGTACGCCGGTGCGGGGCTGGCCGCCAGCTACGCGTGCGGCGCCGAGGAGGAGGAACTGCACCGGCTGCTCGAGCACGCCGGGCCGTACCGCTCCCAGCTGTTCCAGGGCTCGGTGTTCGCGGCCGAGGCCCGGCTGCGCGCCGGGCTCGTGGTGCCTCACACGCACGTCGCCACCCGCGTGTTCTGCGGCACGACGCCGGAGCAGGCGTCCCGGATCAGTCTCGACAACCGTCCCGACCAGCCGATCCAGGGTGATGTGCCTGCCTACGAGGTGTGGCGCCGGCGCATCGCCGACCAATTCGTCTCTCTTGGAGGTGTGAGCCAGTGACCGCGACAGTTGGCTGGCTGCGCAGGCAATTGCCGGGAATCGTCGCTCTCGTATTGATCACGAGCGTCTTCCTGATCGCCCGCCTGCCCACGTACTCGGCCGCGCAGACGGCGGGCGTCGCGAGCAAGTACGCGTTCTCGCCCATGTCCATCGCGCTGCCCAGCGGATACACGCAGAAGACGGTTCGCGAGGTCAACAAGGACTACACGCACATCGACGCGTGGATCTCCTCGGTCGGCGCGGCCATCGCGATGAACGACCTGGACGGCGACGGTCTCTCCAACGACCTGTGTCTCGTCGACACCAGGATCGACCAGGTCGTGATCACCCCGACCCCGGGCGCGGGCTCGAGCCGTTACGCGCCGTTCGCGCTGAACCCGGGCGCGCTGCCGATGAACTCGGTCATGGCGCCGATGGGCTGCGTCCCCGGCGACTTCAACGAGGACGGCCACCGCGACGTGCTGGTCTACCTGTGGGGCCGCACGCCGATCCTCTACCTGGCGAACCCGCTGGCGACCAAGCTGGACGCCTCCGCGTTCCAGGCGCGTGAGCTGGTGCCCGGCGCCAACTCCTCCGGCGCCACGTACATCGGCGCGCAGTGGAACACCAACGCCGCCACGGTCGCCGACTTCGACGGCGACGGCCACGACGACATCTTCATCGGCAACTACTTCGAGGACGGCCCCGTGCTGGACCCGAACGTCGCCGGCGGCGTGCACATGAACCACTCGATGTCGGACGCCAGCAACGGCGGCGAGGACTACTTCTTCCGCTGGACCGGCGCGACCTCGGGCTCGGTGACCTACCAGAAGCTCGACCACGTCCTGCCGAGGTACGCCTCCAAGGGCTGGGAGCTCGGCGCGGCGTCCAACGACCTCGACGGCGACCTGCTGCCCGAGCTGTACCTGGCCAACGACTTCGGCCCGGACCGCATGTTCTACAACCGCTCCACCCCCGGGACCATCAAGTTCTCCCCGGTGTACGGCGTGCGCACCCCGCTGATCCCCAAGTCCAAGTCGGTCGGCCACGACTCCTTCAAGGGCATGGGCCTGGACTTCGGCGACCTCAACGGCGACGGCGTCTACGACATGTTCGTCAGCAACATCACCACCTCGTTCGGCATCCAGGAGAGCAACCTCCAGTTCGAGTCCTCGGTGAAGACCCTCCCCGAGTTGCGCGCCCGGCTGCGCGCCGGCGAGGCGCCGTGGGAGGACAAGAGCGCTCCCGCGGGCACCGCGTGGTCCGGCTGGGGCTGGGATGTCAAGATCGAGGACTTCAACAACAGCGGCACCCCGGCCATCGCGCAGGCGACCGGCTTCGTCAAGGGCCAGACCGACCGGTGGCCGCAGCTCCAGGAGCTGGCCACGGCCAACGACCAGATGCTGCAGAACCCGTTCTGGTGGCCCAACGTCCGCGAGGGCGACGACATCGGCGGCAGCCAGACCCTGCACCTGTTCGCCAAGGGCCCCTCGGGCCGGTACGTCGACCTGGCGCCGAGCCTCGGCCTCGCCGTGCCGGTGCCGACCCGCGGCATCGCCACCGGTGACGCCGACGGCGACGGCCGCATCGACATGGCGGTGGCCCGTCAGTGGGACGCCCCGGTCTTCTACCAGAACACCAGCCCAGGCGCGGGTTCCTTCCTCGGCCTGAAGCTGACCAAGGCCAACGCCGCCGCCAAGGGCGCGGGCACGCCGGCCACCGGCGCGCAGGTCAAGGTGACGACCCCGGACGGGCGCGTCCACATCGGCCGCGTCGACGGCAGCAGCGGCCACTCCGGCCGGCGCAGCAGCGACGTGCACATCGGCCTCGGCGGCAACGTCACCGGCGCGGTGAAGGCCGAGATCTGCTGGCGCGACGCCACCGGCAAGGTCCACGCACAGGTTCTCCAGCTCACCCCGGGCTGGCATTCGCTCGAGCTCGGCCAGCAGGCCAAGGAGAAGTGATCGAGATGACGGACAAGAAGCCGAGCGCGCCGCCACGGCACGACCCGAAGGTCGTCATCGCGCTGCGCAACTTCGCGATCTCCATCAGCGTCTTCAACACCATCGGCTACATCTTCCTCGGGTTCGAGCAGCCCTGGCTGTGGCCGTTCATCGCCCTGGCCACCGGTTACTCCACCGAGATCGGTCTTGAGTGGATCGGCGCCCGGGTCGAGGGCCGCGCCCCGCGCTACTCGGGCAACGGCGTACGCGGGCTCATGGAGTTCCTCTACCCGGCGCACATCACCAGCCTCGCGATGAACATGCTGATCTACGTCAACGACCAGGTGCTCGTGATGATGTTCGGCGTGGTCGTGGCGGTCGGCGCCAAGTGGGTGCTGCGCGCCCCGGTGAAGGGCCGGATGCGGCACTTCATGAACCCGTCCAACTTCGGCATCGCCATCATCCTGCTCATCCTCCCGTGGGCGAGCATCGCGCCGCCGTATCACTTCACCGAGCACCCCGACGGCTGGGTGGACTGGCTGATCCCCGGCCTGATCATCGTCGGCGGCACCATGCTGAACGGCAAGCTGACAGGACGCATGCCACTGATCATGGGCTGGGTCGGCGTCTTCGCCCTCCAGTCGATCGTCCGTGGCATCCTGTTCGACACCTCGATCTCCGGCGCCCTCGCCACCATGACCGGCGTCGCGTTCGTGCTGTTCAGCAACTACATGGTCACCGACCCGGGCACCAGCCCGTCACGGCCGGCGAACCAGGTGCTGTTCGGCGGCGGCATCGCCGCGATGTACGGCTTGCTGATGGCGGTGCACATCCCCTACGGCCTGTTCTTCGCCACCGCCGGCGTCTGCGCCATCCGCGGTTGCTGGTTCTGGGGGCTCCACCTCGCCAACAAGGCCCGCGAGCAGCGTGAGGCCCAGGCCCTGCGCGCCGCCCAGGTCACCGTCGACCAGGCCCCCGCGGTCGCCGGGAAAGAGGTCGCGGCGGTATGACCAGGATCGCGATCGTCGGCATGGCGTGCCGCTACCCGGACGCGGCCTCGCCGAAAGAGCTGTGGGAGAACGCTCTCGCAGGCCGGCGCGCCTTCCGACGGCTGCCCGACGTGCGCATGCGGTCGGAAGACTACTGGGATCCCGATCCGGGGGCCCCGGACCGCTTCTACGCGCGCACCGCGGCCGTCATCGAAGGCTACGAGTTCGACCGGATCGGCTACAAGATCGCCGGCAGCACCTACCGCTCGACCGACCTCACCCACTGGCTCGCCCTCGACATGGCGGGGCGGGCCCTTGAGGACGCGGGCTTTCCCGGGGCGGAGGGCATGCCCCGGGAACGCACCGGAGTCGTGGTCGGCAACACGCTCACCGGGGAGTTCACCCGGGCGAACGTGATGCGCCTGCGCTGGCCGTACGTGCGGCGCACGGTCGGCGCGGCGCTCAAGGAGCAGGGCTGGGACGACGACCGGCTGTCCACGTTCCTCGCCGACCTGGAGGCGGGCTACAAGGCCCCCTTCCCGGCCATCGACGAGGACACCCTGGCCGGCGGCCTGTCCAACACCATCGCCGGCCGGATCTGCAACCACTTCGACCTCAACGGCGGCGGCTACACCGTCGACGGCGCGTGCTCCTCGTCGCTGCTGTCGGTCACCACCGCCTGCAAGGCGCTGATCGACGGCGACCTCGACGTGGCCATCGCGGGCGGGGTGGACCTGTCCATCGACCCGTTCGAGATCGTCGGCTTCGCCAAGACCGGCGCCCTGGCCAGGAGCGAGATGCGGCTGTACGACCGCAACTCCAACGGCTTCTGGCCGAGCGAAGGCTGCGGCATGGTCGTGCTGATGCGGGAGCCCGACGCCGTGGAGTCGCGGCGCCGGATCTACGCCAGCGTCGCCGGGTACGGCATCTCCTCCGACGGCAAGGGCGGCATCACCCGCCCCGAGGTCAGCGGTTACCAGCTCGCCCTCCGGCGCGCCTACGAGCGCGCCGGATTCGGCATGGACACCGTCGAGCTGTTCGAGGGGCACGGCACCGGCACCGCGGTCGGCGACCTCACCGAGCTGACCGCGCTGTCCCGCAGCCGCGCCGCGGCCGGCCCGGCCGACCGTCCGGCCGTGGTCACCTCCATCAAGGGAATGATCGGCCACGCCAAGGCGGCGGCCGGGGTGGCGGGGCTGATCAAGGCCGCCATGGCGGTGCACGAGCAGGTGCTGCCGCCCGCCATCGGGTGCGTCGAGCCGCACAAGGTGCTCACCGAGGACGGCGCGGCGCTGCGCGTGCTGCGCAACGCCGAGCCCTGGCCGTCCGGCGCGCCGGTGCGGGCGGGCATCACCGCGATGGGCTTCGGCGGCATCAACACCCACGTGGTCCTGGAGAAGAGCGGCGCGCGCCGCCGCACGCTGTCCACCCGCACCAGGCAGCTGGTGCGGGCGGTCCAGGACACCGAGCTGCTGGTCGCCGACGCGGCGTCCCCGCAGGCGCTGCGCGAACGGCTCACCGAGCTGGCCGCGTTCGCCGCCACCGTGTCCTACGCCCAGCTCGCCGACCTCGCGGCCACGCTGCAGTCCGAGCTGCGCGACCTGCCGTACCGGGCCGCCGTCGTGGTGTCCTCCCCGCAGGACGCCGAGCAGCAGCTCGCCAAGGTGCTCGCGGCGCTGGAGGCGGGCGAGACCCGCCTGTTCACGCCGGGCGGCCGCGCGTTCCTCGGCCACGCCGACGAGCCCGGCCGGGTCGGGTACCTGTTCCCCGGCCAGGGGTCGGGACGCGGCACCAGCGGCGGCGCGCTGCGCAGGCGCTTCGCCGAGGTCGAGGAGATCTACCAGGAGGCGGCGCTGCCGTCCACCGGAGACATGGTGGCGACCGCGGTGGCGCAGCCCCGCATCGTCACCGGGTCCATGGCGGGACTGCGGGCGCTGTCCGTCCTCGGGGTCGACGCGGACGTCGCGCTCGGCCACAGCCTCGGCGAGCTGTCGGCCCTGCAGTGGGCCGGAGCCATGGACGAGGCCACGCTGCTGCGGGTCGCCGCGCTGCGCGGCCGGGCCATGACCGAGCACAGCGACTCGGGCACCATGGCCGGGGTCCGGGCGGCGCCCGAGGTGGTCGCCGACCTGCTGATCGGCCTGCCCGTCGTGATCGCCGGGTACAACGGCCCGGACCAGACCGTGATCGCCGGGCCGGTGGACGCGGTCGAGGCCGCGGGACGCCGGGCCGCCGAGGCCGGGCTCACCTGCACGGCCCTGGCCGTGTCGCACGCCTTCCACTCGCCGCTGGTCGCCCCGGCGGCCGAGGAGTTCGGGCAGGCGCTGCTCGAGGAGGAGTTCGACCCGGTCGACCGGCGGGTCGTCTCCACCGTCACCGGGCAGGTGCTGACCCCCGGCACCGACATCCCGGCGCTGCTGCGGCGCCAGATCACCGACCCGGTGCTGTTCAGCCAGGCGGTGCAGCTCGCGGCCAAGGACATCGACCTGTTCGTCGAGGTCGGGCCCGGCCGGGTGCTGAGCGGGCTGGCCGCCTCGGTGTCCGACGTGCCCGCCGTGGCGCTGGACACCGACGACGAGTCGCTGGCCGGCCTGCTGCGGGTCGCGGCGGCGGCGTACGTCACCGGCGTCCCCGTGGAGCTGGAGGAGCTGTTCCACGGCAGGCTGATCCGGCCGCTGAAGGTGGGGACCGAGTTCTCGTTCTTCGCCAGCCCGGTCGAGCAGGCCCCGAAGGTGAAGATCGCCGCCGGTGCCCGCTCCGCTCCGGAGGCCGTCAGCCCCGTCTCCGTCCCGGCCGCGCCGTCCGGCGAGGAACCGGTGGGGGAGTCGAGCGTCGACCTGCTGCGCCGCCTCGCGGCGGAGCGGGCCGAACTCCCGCTGGAGATGGTGCGCGAGGACAGCAGGCCGCTGGACGAGCTGCACCTCAGCTCGGTCACCGTCATGCACATCATCGACCAGGCCACCCAGCGCCTCGGCGTGCCCGCCGCGCAGGCGCCGACCAACCTGGCCACCGCCAGCCTGCGCGAGCTCGGCGAGGCCCTGGACGAGCTGGCCAAGGGCGCCCAGTCGGGCGCGTCGGCGAGCACGACGGTGGCGGGCGCCGCTCCCTGGGCCCGGCCGTTCACCGTCGACCTGGACGAGGTGCGGCTCCCGGCGCGGACCTCGCCCCGCGAGGAGGGCCGCTGGCAGCTGTACGCGGCGGACTCCCCGTACGCCGAGGCGCTGCGTGAGGCGCTGGAGCGGGAGAACCTCGGCTCCGGCGTGCTGGTGTGCCTGCCGCCGGACTGCGCCGAGGAGCACCTGGCGCAGGCGCTGCTCGGCGCGCAGAAGGCGATCGGCGGTGCCCCGGGCACGAGGTTCGTGCTGGTCCAGCACGGGCACGGCGCGGCGGGGCTGGCCAAGACGCTGTCGCTGGAGGCGCCGTACCTGCGCGTCACCATCGTCCACCTGCCCGGCGCCGCCGACGCGGTGACGCGCGTGGTGGCCGAGGTCGCCGCGACCACCGGGTACGCCGAGGTGCACTACGACGCCGAGGGTGTGCGCCGGGTGCCGACCATGCGCGCCATGCCGGTCCGGGCGCCCGAGGTCGTGCAGCCGCTCGGCGGCGGGGACGTGCTGCTGGTCACCGGCGGCGGCAAGGGCATCACCGCCGAGTGCGCGCTGGCCGTGGCCGCCGACACCGGCGCCGCCCTGGCCGTGCTCGGGCGCTCCGACCCCGCGGGCGACCCGGAACTGTCGGGCAACCTGCGGCGGATGGCCGACGCGGGCGTCGCCGTGCACTACGCGCGGGCCGACGTCACCGACGCCGCCGCGGTGCGCCGCGCGGTCGCCGAGGTGGAGGCCGCCCTCGGGCCGGTCACCGCCGTGCTGCACGGCGCCGGGCGCAACGAGCCCGCCGGGCTCACCAGCCTGGACATGGCCGCGTTCCGGCGCACCTTCGCCCCCAAGGTCGACGGCCTGCGCAACGTGCTCGGCGCGGTCGACCAGAGTGCGCTGCGCCTGCTGGTCACGTTCGGCAGCATCATCGGCCGGGCCGGGCTGCACGGCGAGGCGCACTACGCCACCGCCAACGAATGGCTCGCCCACCTCACCGCCGAGACCGGCGAGCGCAATCCCGGCTGCCGCGTCATCTGCATGGAGTGGTCGGTCTGGTCGGACGTCGGCATGGGCGAACGGCTGTCGGTGGTCGACGGGCTCGCCCGCAAGGGCGTCACCCCGATCTCGCCCGAGCAGGGCGTCGCCATCATGCGGCGGCTGGTCGCCGACCCGGCGACCCCGCCGGTCGTGGTGATCAGCGGGCGCACCGAGGGCATCGACACCGTCCGCTACGACCTGCCCCCGCTGCCGCTGCGGCGGTTCGTGGACAGGCCGCTGATCCGCTACCACGGCGTGGAGCTCGTCACCGAGGTCGAGATGAACGCCGGGACCGACCTCTACCTGGCCGACCACCTGCTGGACGGCAACCTGCTGTTCCCCGCGGTGTTCGGCATGGAGGCCATGGCCCAGGCGGCCACCGCGGTCACCGGCCGGGACGTCGTGCCGGTCATCGAGGGCGCCGAGTTCCTGCGGCCGATCATCGTGCCCCCGGCGGGCAGCACCACCATCCGCGTCGCGGCCACCGTGACCGACGACGACACGGTGGCGGTCGCCATCCGCAGCGCGGAGACCGGGTACGACGTCGACCACTTCCGGGCCACGCTCACGCTCACCGGGGAGGGCGCGCCCGACGGCCCGCCCGACCAGGCGGGGGACGGGCTGCCGGCGGTGCCGATGGACCCGGCCACCGAGCTGTACGGCGACGTGCTGTTCCAGGGCGGGCGGTTCCACCGCCTGCGCCGCTACCACCGCGGCGCCGCCCGCCACGTCGACGCCGACGTGGCCGCGCTGGACGCCACGGACTGGTTCGCCGGGTACCTGCCCGGTGAGCTGCTGCTCGGCGACCCCGGCATGCGGGACGCGCTGATGCACGGCAACCAGGTCTGCGTGCCGGACGCCACGCTCCTCCCGGTCGGGATCGAGCGGGTGCACCCCGGCGGCGCGGCCCTGGCGGCGGCGGGCGAGCTGCGGTACTGCGCCACCGAGCGCAGCCGCGAGGGCGACACCTACTTCTACGACATCGCGGTGCGCACCCACGCGGGCGAGGTCGTGGAGCGGTGGGAGGGCCTGCGGCTCCAGGCGGTGCGCAAGAAGGACGGTCGCGGCCCCTGGCTCGCCCCGCTCCTCGGGTCGTACCTGGAGCGCACGCTGGAGGACCTCACCGGCACCCGGGTCGCGATCGCCGTGGAACCGCACGCCGGCGAGGGCTCCGGCGAGGGCCGCACGGCCGTCGCCGCGGGCCGCGCGCTCGGCGGACCGGCCGACATCCGGTTCGCGCCGGACGGACGGCCGTCGCTCGACGGCGGGCGGGCGGTGTCGGCGTCGCACGGCGCGGGCGTCACCCTGTGCGCCGTGGCGGCGGACGACGGCCCCGTGGGCTGCGACGTCACACCCGTGACGGCGCGGACCCCGGACGAGTGGGCCGGGCTGCTCGGGGAGCGCGCCGCGCTCGCGGAGCAGGTCGCCGCGCAGGCCGGCGAGGGGCCGGACACCGCGGGCGCCCGCGTGCTGGCCGCCGTCCGGTGCCTTTCGGCCGCGGGCCTCGACGAGGCGGTCCCGCTCACCCTCACCCCGGCCCGGCGGGACGCGTGGACGGTCCTCGCCGCGGGCGGCACCCGGATCGCGACGCTCGTCACGACCCTGCGGGACGCCCCGCACCCGGTGGTCTTCGCACTCCTCACCGAAGGGCGGTCCTAGTTCATGGCCGGCGGCACGAGCAACTACTTCGAGTACCAGCACACCGTGGGATTCGAAGAGACCAACATCGTGGGCAACGTCTACTACGTCAACTACCTGCGCTGGCAGGGACGTTGCCGCGAGATGTTCCTCAAGGAACGCGCCCCGCAGGTGCTCGACGAGCTTCAGGACGACCTGAAGCTGTTCACCCTGAAGGTCGACTGCGAGTTCTTCGCCGAGATCACGGCGTTCGACGAGCTGTCCATCAGGATGCGCCTGCTCGACCTGGCACAGACCCAGGTCGAGTTCAGCTTCGACTACGTGCGGCTGGACCCGGGCGACGGGGAGACCCTCGTCGCCCGCGGGCGTCAGCGCGTGGCCTGCATGCGCGGCCCCAACACCCGTACGGTCCCCGCCAGGGTTCCCGAGTCCCTGGTCACGGCCTTGGAACCGTACGCCGCGTAGGCGCGGATCCGGCGAAGCCCAGGAGGTAAGTGTGAAACTCAGCGACACCGTGCCCTTCCGCGAGGTGACGGACGTCAAGACCCTGCGGCGGGCGTTCGGGACGTTCGCCACCGGCGTCACCGTGGTGACCACCGGCGGCCCCAACCCGCACGCCATGACCGCCAACTCGTTCACCTCGGTCTCGCTGGATCCGCCGCTCGTGCTGATCTGCGTGGACCGGGGCGCGGTCATGCACCAGTGCCTGACCGCGGCCGGTTCGTTCGGGGTGTCGGTGCTCGCCGCGCACCAGGAACCGGTGGCCATGCACTTCGCCAACCGCTGGCGCACCCTCGGCGCGGCGCAGTTCGACGCCGTCGACTGGCTGCCCGGCGGCGCGACCGGCGTGCCGCTGCTGACCGGCACGCTGGCCAGCTTCGAGTGCGAGCTGTGGCGGACCTACGACGGCGGCGACCACACCATCTTCATCGGCAAGGTGCTGTCGCTGCACCAGCAGACCGACCAGGAGGCGCTGCTGGTGTTCAAGGGCCGGTTCCGGCAGGTCGGGCCGGACTGGAGCGAGGTGATCCCATGACGATCACCGGACAGCCGCCGGCCGCCGCGCCCGCGAAGGCCCGGCGCAAGGTGCCCCCCGGGCCGCCCCTGTGGGCCGGGCCCGCCCTGTTCCGCAAACTGGCGGGGGACCGGCTCGGGCTGATGTCGGTGGCCGCGTCGTACGGCGACGCGGCCCGGCTCACCATCGGGCCGAAGAAGCTGTACTTCTTCAACCACCCCGACCACGCCAAGCACGTGCTCGCCGACAACGCCGCCAACTACCACAAGGGCGTCGGCCTGGTGCAGGCCCGGCGCGCCATCGGTGACGGGCTGCTGACCAGCGAGGGCGAGCTGTGGCGCAAGCAGCGCCGCATGATCCAGCCGGTGTTCCAGAGCAAGCGGATCTCCCAGCAGGCCGGGGTCATCGCCGCCGAGGCCGCCAAGCTGGTGGACCGGCTGCGCGCCCACCAGGGCGGCGGGCCCGTCGACGTGGTCAACGAGATGACCGGGCTCAGCCTCGGCGTGCTCGGCCGCACCCTGCTGGACGCCGACCTCGGCGAGTTCGGCGCCATCGGGCACTCGTTCGAGGCCGTGCAGGACCAGGCGATGTTCGAGCTGGTGACGCTCAGCATGGTGCCGATGTGGGTGCCGCTGCCCAAGCAGCTGCGCTTCCGCCGGGCCCGCGCCGAGCTGCAGCGCGTCGTCGACCACCTGACGGCCGACCGGCTGGAGCGCACCGGTGTCGAGGGCGACGACGTGGTGTCCCGGCTCATCGTCTCCACCCGCGCGGAGGCCGACCAGCGCGTCGGACGCCTGCGGATGCGCGACGAGCTGGTCACGCTGCTGCTCGCCGGGCACGAGACGACGGCCAGCACGCTGTCGTGGACGTTCTCGCTGCTGGACCGGCACCCCGAGGTGCGCGAGCGGCTGCACGCGGAGGCGGTGGAGGTGCTCGGCGACCGGTTACCGGTCTACGAGGACCTGCACCGGCTGCGGTACACCGCGATGGTGGTCGAGGAGGTCATGCGCCTCTACCCGCCGGTGTGGATGCTGCCGCGCGAGGCCCAGGGCGACGACGAGATCGGCGGATACCACGTGCCGGCCGGGTCGGACGTCCTGATCAGCCCCTACACCCTGCACCGGCACCCGGCCTTCTGGGACGCGCCCGACGAGTTCGACCCCGACAGGTTCGACCCGGACCGGCCCGCGAACCGTCCCCGGTACGCGCACATCCCGTTCGGCGCGGGGCCGCGCTTCTGCGTCGGCAACCACCTCGGGATGATGGAGGCCACGTTCGTGATCGCCATGGTCGCCCGCGACCTGCGGCTGGCCAAGGTGCCCGGCTACAAGGTGGTCCCCGAGCCCATGTTGTCGCTGCGCATCCGCGGCGGGCTCCCGATGACCGTCCACCCCGCCGAGGGCGCCTCGTCCACGCGCGGGCGGCGGGTCGCGGGGCTGGCGGGCTGACCCCGGAACGACGCCACCGGGTCGCGGATATCCGCGACCCGGTTCAGGCGTGTCCGTAGTCCCGCGATCGCCCGGCCCCTTGTCAGCCCGCCGGCTGGACCGCGACGGTCAGCATGTCGCGCAGCGCCAGCAGCACCGGGGGATCGAACGGTCGCATCGGGCGCAGCTGGACGTTCGCCGGGCGGGTCACCGTGCCGGGGCGGATCGTGATCGGCCCGTGCCGGCCGACGCACAGGGCTTCGTCGCCGCCCGGCGCGTGGTTCATCGCGTCCTCCCGTCCCGCGGCCACCGACTGCGCGATCAGATGCCATTCCCCCTGCGGCACGTCCTCCAGAACATAGGGGCCCGGCCGGTGCAGGATCGTGTAGCGCACCGGGCGGCCCTCCAGGATGCGGTCGGGGAACAGTCCGGCGAACACCGGCTGGTCGGGCAGCGGCGAGCTGATGTCGCCGTGGACCGTCGAGGTGAAGCCGTTCCACCCCCCGTTCCGCGCGCCGTTCAGCGTCAGCTGCGGCATGACCCCTTCCAGCTGGCGGTACTTGGTCGGCGAGACGCCGACGCTGCTGGTGAACCGCGAGCTGAACGTGCCGACGCTCGAATAGCCCACTCTGTGGCTGATGTCGGTGACCGTGAGGGAGGTGGAGGCGAGAAGCCGTTTGGCCTCCTGGAGCCGCACCGCCGACAGGAAGCGGCCGGGCGAAAGCCCCGTGACACGCTGGAACACCCGCGAGAAGTGGAACTTGCTGAACATCGCCGTTCGTGCCATGTCGTTGATGGTGAGCTGTTCGCTGAGGTTCTCATGCATGCTTTTGACGACGCGCATGACGGCCTGTTCGAGTTCCTTCTCCATCGCTCCTCCCGCGCATCGGAGGTGAAACACGCCCGCTGGATCAACGGGGGGAAATGAATGAAATCCCGCCCGTCTTTGGTGTGAGATCCGGGGAAACACTCCCGACACGCCACATCAACAGCACGGGGCCGATGCCATCAGAATTGGCCGCCCCGCCCGTCATGGACAACCCCTATCCGCCCCCTGCCTGCTGATATGCGGCGCATCGCGCCTGAATGGGGGCTTGGTCATTACGGGAATCGACACCCGGATAGGCGAGTACCGGTTACCCCAGTGAAGGCCCGGAGGGCAACGCGGAAGATGCACCGGCATGACCGCGACCCGAGGATGAACGGGACACCAGCGGAGCTTCACGCGTGAGGAATACGGCCTATGCGGACCTCTGATGTAGAGCTGCGGACGATGACGCTAGAGGCGTTCGCGGACACGATCGTCCCCGGCGAGAAGCGTTCCCCGGACGACCGGGCCGTCGCGGGCGCGTCCACCGGCGGCGGGGCCGTCCAGGCGGGCGCCATCGAGTTGCTGGAGTGGGACGCGACCGGCCTCACCGAGGCCCTCGGCGACCTAGCCGCCGCGCTGGACGCCCACGCGCGGGCCCACGCCGCCGAGCGCGGCCTCCCCCTGGACGAGACGGTGCCGTCGTTCGTCGCCCTGGACTTCACGCAGCGCACCGACCTTGTGCGAAGGCTGACCACCCCCGGGCATCCCGAGAAGGAGCTTTGGGTAAGCCTCGCGCTGTTCAGCAACATGGCGTACGACTCGGCGGCGCACATGCACACCGCCGACGCGCTCGCCGCCGGGCATCCCGGCCTGCTGGCCATGGGCTTCGAGAAGCCCGGGGCGGACGGCCTGTGGCGCTTCCCGGAGTTCTCCTACGGCCGGGCACTCGCCGACCTGCATCCGGACACGACCCCCTCAGGGAGCCCCAAATGACCGGCATCGAACGCACCGACGTCCTCGTGGTCGGCAGCGGCTTCGGCGGTGCCATCGCGGCCTACCACCTCGCGGCCGGCGGCGCCAAGGTCGTCGTGCTGGAGCGCGGTCCCTGGCTGACCGGCGAGGACTTCGACCAGGACTTCAAGCTCGGCTCGTCCTACACCCGGGCGTTCGACTTCACCGTCGGCGACGGCATGAGCATCCTCGGCGGCAACTGCGTGGGCGGCGGCAGCGTCGTCTACTTCGCCGCGATGCCCCGCGCGCCGCGCTTCGTGTTCGAGCGCCACGGCAGCATCGGGCGGCGCATGTGGCCGTCCGCGATCAGCCGCGACACCCTGGACCCGTGGTACGACCGGGTGGCCGAGTCCATCCCGATCACCCAGCAGACCTGGAGCGACGTCCCCTACGCGGGCGGGCTGTGGGCCGCCGCGTGCCGCCACGCCGGCCGCACCGCCAACCCGGTCCCCGCGGCCATCGACACCTCCCAGTGCGTCAACTGCAACTGGATGATGGCCGGGTGCCGCTTCGACGCCAAGAAGTCGCTGCTGTTCACCTACCTGCCGGCCGCGCTGGCGCACGGCGCGCAGATCCGGCCCATGCACGAGGTGCAGTACATCGCGCGCAACGATGACGGCTCCTACCGCGTGCACTACGACATCATCGACGACGAGGACTACCGGATCAGGTCCGAGGGCGGCGCCATCGACGCCAAGATCATCGTGCTGGCGGCCGGCGCCGGCGCCACGCCCGTCATCCTGCAGCGCAGCGAGCCCGCGCTCGGCACCATGCCGCACGCCGTCGGCCGCTACTTCTCCGGCAACGGCGAGCGCCTCAACACCGCCATCCTCAACGAGGACAAGGTGCGCGAGGTGCTCGGCCTGGACCGCGGGAACGGGATGGCGTACGAGGCCAACCAGATCGGCAAGGGCCCCGTCGTGGCCAACTGGGACCGGCTGGACGGGTCGCTGCCGGAGTACGAGCGCTTCTCGCTGGAGCAGCTCTACTTCCCGCCGGGCCTCGGCACCATCCTCGCCCAGGTGCCCGGCGCGACCGAGCCGAGCTGGTTCGGGGTGGACAAGAAGGAGATGCTCGCCCGCTGGCGGTCCTGGCTGATCATCTTCCAGATGACCGAGGACGACAACGAGGGCGTCTTCGGGCCGCCGCCCGCGACCGGCAACGCCGACCGGCTCTCCCAGCAGATGCTCGGCGTCGGCCGCCTGCGGTACGACCCGACCCCGAACACCCTGCGAGGCTGGGCACTGGCCGACGCCGAGTGCAAGGACATCCTGGAGCGCGACGGGCTCGCCGAGGTCGCCGCGTGGACCAACGACGTGGTCGGCGCGTACACCGTGCACCCCCTGGCGTCCTGCCGCATCGGCGACGACCCGCACACCTCCGCGCTGGACGACCGGCACGAGGTGCGCGGCCACCCCGGCATCTTCGTCACCGACGGCTCCGCCGTGCCCGGCGCGCTCACCGTCAACCCCGCGATGACCATCTCCGCGCTCGCCGAGCGGGCCATCCCCGGCATCGTCCGGGCCGCCCAGGAACGCGGCGTGAACGTCACCTACGGGGCCCCGGCTCCGGACGGCTCCACCAGCGGCCGCCGCGGCGTGGCCGACCTGCTGCCCGTCCTGACGCGGAAGTAGGGGGCGGTCATGGGCGAGATGCTCACCAGGCTCACCCTGCCCGGGACCATGTCCCAGGTGCGGTACGTCACGCCGGTACGGCCGCGCGGCGCGCCCGAGCTCGTCACGCGGGTCTACGCGCAGGTCGCCGAGGACTTCGGCATGCTGGCCCCGCCCATGCTCCTGCACTCGCCCGCACCTGAGGCGCTCGCGGCGGCCTGGTGCGTGCTGCGCGAGTCGCTGCTCGCGCGCGGCCGCGCCGGGCGCGCGGCCAAGGAGGTCGTGGCCACCGCGGTCTCCGCGGGTAACACCTGCCCGTACTGCGTCGACGTCCACCAGGCCACCCTGTCCGGCCTGCTCGGCCCGGCCCGCGCGGTCGAGCTGGCCGACGACCCCGCGCTCCTCGGCGTCGACGAGTGGGCCTGGTCCCTCGGCACGCGGGACTCCGCCGCGCCCCTCGACCCGCCGGTCCCGGCGGAGCAGGCCGCGGAACTGGCCGGAGTGGCGGTCACCTTCCACTACCTGAACCGCATGGTGAACGTCTTCCTCGGCGACTCCCTGCTGCCGCCCCAGGTGCCCGCACGGGCTCGCGGCGGGCTCCTGCGGATGTTCGGGCTGGTCATGCGCCCGATGGCCCGCCGGGGCGCCGTGCCGGGCCGCTCGCTCGAGCTACTCCCGGCCGCGCCGCCCGCTGCGGACCTGGCTTTCGCGGACGGCGCGCCGCACGTCGCGGGCGCCTTCGCCAGGGCCGCGCACGCCATCGACGAGATCGGCCGCCGCTCGGTGCCGTCCCCGGTCCGCGCACTGGTGGCCGCCGAGCTGGCCGCCTGGGACGGCAGACCGCCGGGCCTCGGCCGGGGCTGGGCCGACGGCCCCGTGTCCGGCCTGCCGCCCGAGCACCGGGCGGCCGGGCGGCTGGCGCTGCTCACCGCGATGGCGTCCTACCAGGTGGACGCGGCCGTCGTCGACGCCTTCCGCGCCGGCGCGCCGCAGGACCGGGCACTGGTGGAGCTGACGTCGTGGGCGGCCATGGCGGCGGCCCGCGAGGTCGGCTCGTGGACGCGCGCCGTCGCGGCACGGGAGCCGCATTCCGCCTGACGCCTTTTCGTGAATGTTTTCCCTTTTCCGCGGCCAAACCCGTACAGCACACACGAAGTAGCCTCCGGGATTTGCCGCGATGCATTCTGGATGGGACCGCATTCATGGTGTCCATACCGAATCAGGTCCGTGGCCGGCTTTCCGGTTCGTCGCGGGTCGCGCCACACGACACTGGGCGCCCGACACCTCGTACCGACCGAATTCCCAGTGAGAGGACAGACGCGTGACCGACCTGGACGTAGTGCTCAGGGACCTGACCGCGGACGGCGAGCAGCTGGACCGCCTGGTGTCCGGGCTGACCCCCGAGCAGTGGCGCCTGCCCACCCCCGCGCCCGGCTGGACGATCCACGACCAGATCGCCCACCTGGCCTTCATCTACCGGCTCGCGCGCCTCGCGGCGGCCGAGCCCGAGACGTTCACCGCGCTGGCCAAGAGCGCCGAGAAGAACTTCAACGGCGCCGTCAACGCCGCGCTGGCGGACTACGCCTCCGACTCGCCCGAGACGCTGCTTGAGCGCTGGCGCGCCGAGCGGCGCGACGTGGTCACCGCGCTCGCCGCGGTGCCGGAGGGCCAGACCGTGCCGTGGCTGGTCAACCCGCTGCCGCCCATCATCCTGGCCTGCGCCGGCATCATGGAGCAGTTCGCGCACGGGCAGGACATCGCCGACGCCCTCGGCGTCGAGCTGGAGCGCGGCGACAGCCTCGCCCACCTCGTGATCTTCGCCGTGCTCACCAAGGACTTCGGCTACCTCTCGCGCGGCGAGACCCCGCCCGCCGGCGAGTTCCGCTTCGAGATCACCGGGCCGGCCGGCGAGCTGTGGGCGTACGGCCCCGAGAACGCCGACCAGCGGATCATCGGGCCCGCCACCGACTTCTGCCTGCTCGCCACCCGCCGCCGCCACCGCGACGACCTCGCGGTCACCGCCGTCGGCGCCGACGCCGACCACTGGCTCGACATCGCCCAGTGCTACCGCGGCCCCGCCGGCGCCGGCCGGGTGCCCGGCCAGTTCACCCCGGCGGCGGCCGCGTAGCCTGCGCCGGTGCAATTCCCTCTCTGCGGCCGGATCGTCGTTGGACGGCGATCCGGCCGTACGCCGTCCAGGGCGGTTTTCCCGCGACTTTCCACCCGGCCGCTGGCAGGAAACGGTAACGGGTCGGCATTTTGCTGCCCCCGTAATTCCTCGTCCCGCGGCCTCGGGCCGTGCACAGTTGGTGGTAGGAAACCGCTCGCACCCCGATCAGCCGAGAAAAGGTGAAAAGAATATGGTAATCGTGATGGCTCCGGACGCCACGCCGGCGGACATCCAGGCGGTCGTGTCCATGGTGGAGCTGGCGGGCGGTGAGGCGTTCGTCAGCCGTGGGGTCAGCCGGATCGTCATCGGGCTCGTCGGTGACATCGACCTGTTCGCCACGCTGAACCTCGGCGCGATGCGCGGGGTGGGCAGCGTCACCCGCATCTCCGCCAAGTACAAACTCGTCAGCCGCGAACACCACCCGGATCGTTCCGTCGTCGAGGTGGGCGGGGTGCCGATCGGCCCGCGCACCGTCACCTTGATCGCGGGTCCGTGTGCGGTGGAGACGCCGGACCAGACACTGGCGGCGGCGTTGATGGCCAAGGCCGCCGGCGCGACGCTGCTGCGCGGCGGGGCGTTCAAGCCCCGGACCT